>JBCFBK010000084.1:0-13336 GCA_038562555.1 Prolixibacteraceae bacterium
ATCAGCCGTGCCCCTTCCAGGTCACAATCCGGTTTCAGCACGACAATCTCTGTGGGCAGATCTTTTGAAAAGGTAATTCTGCCGGTTTTTCTTTCCCTGCTTTTAGGGGCCTTTGTCTGTACCTCTGGCTGAGGCTGCTGCTTGTGAGCCAAAAGTTCTGCAGAAGGTTCGCTTTCTGAAAAAAGGGACAACTCCTCATGGGCGGTTGGCTCTGGTGGCTTTTTCTCGCTTTTGCTGCCGTACAGTAAACGCTCCAGAAGATCCAGGTGGTCCTGGAGTTGATTAGCCGAAGTTGCAATTGCTGATTTTCCTGTTTTTGAACCCGCAGTTGTCCAAGTAAAAATTACGGATTGGAGGACAACTCATTCTCCGGGTCACTGATCCCGGGGGTTTGAATGGGCGTTTTGGCCGTGGGCTGTCCTTGTATGTTCATGATGCCAATTTAGCAAGAAAAGCCCCGTCATCCAATCGTTTCAGAAGGTTTTTTGTATCTTTTTCGTTGTAAAAATGTATTGATGGTAACCCCTTCCGGCAGAAGCAGCAGAGGGTATAACTCAGTTGCTGCGCCAGGGTATCTGACCCTGAAAAAGGCCAGTCCAGAGTCCCGGATTCAAGCCTTTTATAATACAAAACAAAGCCGATTGTTCCCGAAATTACTGTACGTCATTTTCCCGAAAACACCTATTTCATTTTTCCTTTTTACAGCCCATTCGGGAGCGGCTCCATTGCTAAGCATGTCCCGGATCGAGCCCTAACCAGATCAGGTTCTTCCGTTTCCGCACGGGTTTCTTCCAATGATGCCTTATTGCCCAATATCCTTAAATTTAGACCGATTCTTCATACGCTTTCTTTACAAAACCTCACCGGATTATTGTAATTTGCAGCAACGTTGGAAGGAACACTATGACGTTTGCGGTAATTGACCTAAAAGAAAATGGTTGAAATCTAAAAATGAGTAGAACAATAAGTAGTATAGGTGATTTAATTGAAGCATTAAAGGCTGACTTCGGGGGCTTTAATGAAGATATCTGGTTTCGAGGACATTCAAACTTTAACTGGAAGTTATCGCCAGGATTGATGAGATTGGCTGATGCCCCTTCTGAAGGAACCTTGCTGACTAGATTCAAACAATCCGCTGGAATGCTAATAAGTGCAAGACCTAAAGATGACTTTGACTGGCTATTTTTAATGCAACATTATGGAGTTCCAACCCGGCTTCTTGATTGGACCGAAAGCCCGTTGACAGCTTTGTATTTTTCAGTGATAGAAGAAGATAATAATAATGATGCCGCGTTATGGTCTTTAAAGCCGACAGAACTTAATAAAATTGCTAACATTAGCACTAATGAAAAGAATTTTATCCCATCATTTGATGATGACGAACTCAAAATGTATTCAGTAGAAAAGCTAAGTTCAAATCCTAGAAACAAACTGGCACCCATCGCAACAATTGCGACAAGAAATAGCACCAGGATACAGGCTCAACTTGGTGTTTTTACAATACATCATCTTGATAATAGAGCAATTGAAGAATTCTGTAACAAAGAAGAAATATTTAAATATAAAATACCGGCCAACGCAAAGACAAACATTAGAAGAGAATTAGATTTATTGCGAATAAACAAGTTTACTCTATTCCCTGAATTAGCAAGCATTGGTGAAACATTGAAAAAAGGTTTGAAATGAGTTATATCGAAACTAACCCTGTACAGCATTCAACTATACTGAGGATATATTCTGAGCGAGAAGAAATTATTGCTGATCCGGATTATCAGAGAAATGGTGGAGTTTGGACATTGGAAAAAAAGAAACTTCTGATAGATTCTATTATCAATAATTATGATATTCCTAAAATATACTTCCATCAGTTTTCACGGGACGAAAAAAAGAACACAGGAAAATCTTATGCAATTATTGACGGCAAACAAAGGTTAGAAGCAATATGGGGTTTTATTGAAGGCCATTTTTGTTTAGATGATGACTTTGAATATCAAGACAATCCTGATCTAAAATTGGGAGGACTAAGCTATGATGACCTAGCCAAAGAATATCCAAAAATTCTAATAAACTTTGATTCTTTTGTTTTACCCATTGTTGGTGTTCAGACCGATGATTTGGATCTAATTGAAGATATGTTTTCCCGACTCAATGAGGCTGCACCACTTAATGCCGCCGAGAAAAGAAATGCATTTGGTGGTGATATGGTAAAAGCGATCAGAGATGTAGCAAATCATCAATTCTTTACACAAAAAGTGAGATTTAATAATAATAGGTATCAACATTATGAGGCGGCAGCAAAGTTTCTAATTGTTGAAACTTCTCAACACGAGAATAATAAATTAATAGATACCAAAAAGGTATATCTAGACAGTATGGCCAGAAGATTTAAATTTGGCAACGAGAGTCTTGTGAATAAATTTAAGAGTATTGTCATAAGAGAATTGGATGAAATGGCAAATTGTTATACAAAAAATGATATACTACTACGAGCGCAAGGAGCAATGGTTGTTAATTATATGCTTTTCAAATGGGCTCGAGAAAAGAATATTCAAATTAACCGCTCCTCATTGTTAAATTTCGATCACAAAGTAAAAGAAAACAGGACATTAGCCGAATCAAATTATGAGGATGCTGATTATGATTTGCTGGAATTTGATAGACTATCCCAACAAGGAACAAACGATGTTTCGAGTATAAAAGAAAGACTTAGGATTCTTAAAGAGTACATAGAAAATATCCCAAAATGAGTATCCTCATTGACATATAAACTCTCGGTGCCATTCCAAAAAATCCCGGCTGGGCAAGTACTTCAACGGTAAATCGAGTCGCTTCCCTTCAAATTGCTTGAACCAGTTGAAATAATAGGGCTGCGTGGCGTATTGCTTCAGCTTCGGCCCGATAATCACGCGGAAATCGTTATCAAAATACAAATAGCCCCGGTCGAAGGCGGTGTCGAAATGGGCGCTAAGGCAAATGCCGTTGGCCGGATTTAACCGTTCCTCTTTATTCTCTGACCATGGGATGATGTGACTGGCAACTAATAAATCGGGGATATCAATTCCGCTTATGGCACAGCGTCCGGAATAGTTGGCCAACACGATTTGCCGGAATACATTTTGATTCACCCGTGTCTTGACTTCCCTGATCTTTGTTTCTCCTTTTAGCTGCTCGGTGCCATCTAAGATACGGGCATACTTTGATTCGATACTTTGATGCTCCAACCGTGCCAGGATTAGTTCACTTTCGAACAGCAACTCTTCGCGATTATGCTCAAATTCGTCCCAGATAGGTTGTACCTGCCGGATCCCTCCCATGAGTCCTTTTATTCCGCGTTGTTGATGGTAGGGATCGACGCTGGCAAAATTTGATAAACGCATCGCAACAGCGCTGGCCGAACGGTTTATAATTTCGGCCAATCTGATGATCTCCGGTGTCCGTGAATGCATTTTGCCGAACGGCAACTTCAGGTAAAGGTTTAAGGCAAGAACAAGTTCTTCCCTCGTCCAGGGTTTGTTTTCCATAGTCAGTTTCAAAAGGCCGACTAAAGTTAGTATTTATATGGCCAATCTTAACAATAAAACCTGTTTTTGTCAATAGAAAGATCTGTTTTTGAGCTTGACCTTCGGCTGGGCATTAAGGTGCTTGTTCGTGGCATTAGTGGACAGCGCCTAAAAGATGAGATCTGCATTTTCTAAACGCTTAATGAACTCGACGATGGTCTCCTTGCATTTTCCGGAATTGACTTCTTCGACATTTTCCATTTCATACCACGAGTAATCGTCACAATAGCGATGAAACCTGAATTTCTTGATCCCTGCGGTTTCGGGATAAAAGAATGACCGATCAATGAGACGCTGTTCCAATTCAAGTCGCACTTGTTCGACCGGCAACTGATCCGGGTTGGAGAAATCTTTGTGTCCGAACTTCTTATAGTTCCCGGAATCGCGATAAAGGTAATGGAACCGGATATTCTTCGCCATGTTTTACTAAGGAAATGGATTAAATGCGTTATTATTGTTGTGTGCGATGAGTGAAGTTTCTGGCTCTCAATGGTTATTCGCTTGCTCTTTAGGAGGGCTTTGCGGTACGGCTATGGTTTTCCCCGATCGATCCAAGCGTCTCCGTTTTCAGGTTGTATCTTCTTGAACCAAGAAGAAGTACCCGCACCTGAGATCCAGGCATGCGTGGAGTTCGGTGTAAAGCGGAGGATCTGACATTTCAATCAAGATTTCTGTCCGGCATCCACAAAACGGACATGTAGTTGGCTGATCACTCCTGATATAGACCTCGTCATAATCCATGCAGCAAAGCTACTGCGGTGCTGAGTCTGTGTCAACGGACTATGAGTAACATTCCGGGGGAAAGTTAAGAATGACGTCTGCTTCAGGATTTCCTGATGATCTTCGGGAACAAAATAATCTATTTTATTTATATTTATTTTGAAGATAAAATAAGGTTATCTTATTGATTTATATTATTATAAGCGTCTTTATTTATTTATTTATTTTCTATTTATTTTTTTTTGGTAATTCATATGCCCTGTTTCTTTTCCCGCCAGATGGATGCAACTCTCCGGCATCAGTCATTTTGTAGACAATTTTTTTTATATCCTCCTTTGGGACTTCCTTCATCCTGTTTTGAATGTCAGAAAGCTTGCTCTTCCCATTATACTTCAGATCTTCTGTTACCAAAGCCATGAGCTTATACGGTTCCAGTGTTTTCAAGGATGGAGCAATATCAAGTTTTGCCTGAGAAAACAATTTAGGATTTAGTAAATATTCTGTACCTTTTTTTATTCCTTCACTAATCAAGATCCCTTTGTCGATCAAAGTGCCAATCCATGATCTCATTTTATCTTCCTGATTCAGTTGCAGCTTATTTGAAAGTTGTGTTGAGAGAATTTTTCTCTCCGTAGCCACAACTCCCAATGTAATAAATTCTTTCTGTGTTAACTGGAAATAACGTTCAATATAATCAAGTATAGAGATGACCCCCTGATTAACGGAATTATTAAAAATCGTTACGGCTACCTTCGTGAAATCATTTTCTATAACGGGCAATGGTTTGGCATCCCGTGACAACTTTTCAAAAATTAAATCGTATCCGGATCCCTCCCCCTCCATTAGTTTTAAATCACTCAGTATTTGAATCAAATGCGGATTGCGTCTGTGCCGTTCATGAAGAATGTTTTGCCTTGTAACTCCGAGAGGAAGTCCTCCGGGACTTGTTATGGTTAACCTATCGTGAAAAACTTCAATAAAAATATCCCCTGAAATCGTATATTTTTTATGCGCGAGGGCATTTATCAAAAGTTCCCGAACCACCTCTTTGGGATACTTCCGTATTGTTTTCCGAAATAGTCCATCAGGAATTTCCGTACCGTAAGTTAACTCTACAGCTTCTTTTTCAATCTCCAGAAGAAGCTCTTTCGGATTATGCAAATGGAAATGCCACTCTTTTTTGCGGATCTTTTCTTCCAACTCGTTGTATACGATATACTGAACAGTAACAGGATAACTCAACCGAGCTCGCTGTGAAGGGGTACCTAGCCAAAGAACACCTAAATTTGTAAGATAACCATCCGGGCAAAGCAATTGATAATATTCAAAAATTTCGGAAGTTTCCTTACTCTTAATAAAATCGGAAACTTTTTCCGATGCTTTTAGCTCACTTATGAGTGTCTCCACTTTTTCAGGATCTGCATCACCTATTCGAATTTTTTGATTTACTATGAGTTCCCACTGAAAGGCTGTTTTCTCTGAGGCAAGGTTAGTCAATTCCTCACTTCCGACTGGAAAACAGTTATCAGAAATCCTTATAAATACCTTACCAGTTGAAGTCATCGCTATGGTTCTGGTTGATGGCAAAATCCTTAACGTAAAATATTGCCCTCCATTGTCATGCGTTAAAATGTCTGAGCAGACAATACCAACTCCATCGGTTAATCCCCTCAATTTCATGACTACATCATTAATCGCTTCCGGATCAATTCTTTGTCCTTCCGGAGGAAAATTTTCCTTGTCTTCTATGCCGATAATTATCTCGCCTCCTTGTGCATTGGCAAAGCAAACACATGATTCAGCCAATTTCTTAAGATCAGCTGTTTTTCCAATAACTTTTCGTAAGCTTTTGTAGTCCCTGTATTTATCTTCAATCATAAGTTCACTTCTTAACCGACAAAAACCTCCTAAGACTTCGCAATAGATCACTCAAAAAAACATACTAATCAAAATTAGTAAAATTTATTTCTCTATTACGTTTTAATTATCTTCTCTAAAGTGTGCCGTTAAAAGAGCCGCGTATTTGGAAAAATCAGGATTAGCCAGTTTATACTTATAGTGTCTGAAGAAAGGGAAGATTGGTCTTCCTAATTTGTTCAGTTCAGCCGCAACGGGAAGCTTGGCAATGGTGTAAAGATTCTTGGCCGCCAGCATTTGTTCCTTGTCTGTTAACAGGAAATTATAAAGCCGCTGAGCCGTAACTAATACAGGGACGGTTCTTTTCGGATCTGCTTTGTCAAACTCCTCTATTCTTTCATGCAGAGATTCTCCCGCGATTTTCTCCCAATCTTTATTGCGCCCTGTCTCCAGCTTCTGATATTCAGTAATTAAATTCTGGACATAAATATCTTCCATGTGAAGGCCTATTAAATTCAGGTTTGCAAGAATATCCCTGAAATAGCGGTCGTCCTGCCCGATGCCAAATACATATTCGAGGTCAACTTGTTTTCCGTTATCGGAGTTATTGGACGGATCACATCCCAAAACAAAAGCTTTGAATTTGTCAGGAAAACAACAAAAGTGTTTAGGGTTCATAGGTCAAATTTTTATGGGTATTGTTTAAAGGTACGTTCTCGTTTGGTCAGTCCCCTGAAATTCTTATGCGTTATGTGAATGCTCCTTGATATATCTGTCTTGACATGATCCGATAATATTACAACATTTCTTGTATGTGACACAACCCTGGAATCACTTTTTCTTCCCGGCTGAAAAGATAAAAGATTCAGGATCAGCACTGACTTTGATGATGTGCTGGAGTATATCTGCTCCGGCGGCCAGGTCATTTTTGCCTCATTCACCGGGCTTTCTGCTGAAAATACTGCATAAGAGACCGTGAAACTTGCCATTTACACTAGTCTATATATTATTAATTATCAGCCAACTAAATTGGCGATACATATGGAAGTAAACTTGTCTGCGTATATGGCGGAGAACTTGTCGATGTATATGGTGGAAAGAGTTTCCATGTATATGGCGGCAAAGATGTTTATGCGTTAATAACAACTTGTTTATGCATTGAAGACAACTTGCTAAAGCCTTAATCAGAACTTCTCAAAGCCTTAATATTTTTGTTTGGAAGCCTTAATAATATCTTTTCAATGCCTTAAGCCGGAAGTTGCTAATGTACTTGCCGGGATTTTCGGATGAGCCGGGTCACTTCCGGTTCCGGACGGTGATCGCTGCCATCGCCAATGAGTCCTAAATGCCAGCCGCCTGCCATAGCCTTAACCCGGTGCCGAAGAAACTTCCGGCACCTCTATAGGTTCGCTTTACCTATACTGTAGGTATACTCAGAAAGTCGGATGAGATCACACGAACGTTGGTGAGGGTGTCACATCAACGTTTATAAGGACATCACACCCGCGTTAGTGCAGGTGTCAGATCATGGCCAATTTTTTCTAAAAATCCGGCTGAATATTCCTATTTTTACTGCATACCGGTACATTCATGAACAGCACGCCTATGAAATTTACAGAAAAGGACTTTGACGATACCGGCGAAGCTCGCAGAGTTATGAAGAGTTTTATCGAATGCGTTGAAACAATTCAACACGAAACTAAGAAAAGACGCTTATGGCAAGCAGGTTTGATAAAAATTTCACGGAGCGCGGCTACACGATGAATTACCTCAAAACGCCCGATACCGCGTATTCCAAAAGCCATATGCTCCAGTTCCTGATCGAAATAAAAGGCATTAAGCCCCGTATCTGGCGAAGGATCCAGGTCCCCTCCAATTATAATTTCTGGGATCTGCACGTAGCGATTCAGGACGCTCTTGGTTGGTGGGATTCCCATTTGCATCATTTTGAAATAAAAGGTAAGGGAAAAAGGAAGATTGAACGGATAGGTATTCCTGATTTTTCAGGATCGGGTGATCTGCCCGAAGTTTTCCCGGGCTGGGAAATTCTGGCTGCGACTTACTTCAATGATTACGGTGTTCAGGCCACGTATGAATACGATTATGGCGATGGCTGGAAACATCAGGTGATGCTGGAAGGTTATCTGTACAGAAATCCCAAAATTAAATATCCGCTGTGTATCGGAGGAGAAAGAGCATGCCCGCCTGAAGACTGCGGAGGGATTCATGGTTATGAAAATGTTCTGGCAGCTTTGGCAGATCCGGAACATGAGGAACACGAAGAAATGAGAGTCTGGGTGGGGAAAAAATGGGAACCTGAAAAATTCAATCCCGCTAAAGTGAAGTTTGATGATCCCTACAAAAGATGGTTCCATGCCTTCCTGGAAAAATAGGGCTTTAATGTTCTGATTTGTTATTTTTGATGCGCATACAACTGATGAATCATATGATCCTGAAACAAAGCAGAGGATTCAGACGAAGAGAATATGAGCTGACAGAGAAGGTGCTCCGAGTCCGTGAAAAAGAGGACGGAGAGATAAAAGAATGGTCTGTTAAACTGGAAGATATAGGACACCATGTCCTTTACGAATCCCGAACCAGAAACAGAGCTTATATCGTTCTTTTCATCCTCGTGGCCTTTTTAATTTTTCTGACAATTGCTCTTTTTAAGAGTGATGACTTCAACGGAAATCTTCCCGTTGTGATCTCTGCTTATGTTTTCTGTGGTTTTTTTATTGCGCTGCAGTTCCTTGTACCCCTGAAAAATGATATCTGTATAACAGGAGGCAAAACAACACTTACGCTATTCCAGGGAAGACCATCTGTTGAAGAAGTAAACAAGTTCGTTGACGAGCTGATAAAAAGTTCAAAAAAATTGATCGTTGATAAATTCGGAAAGATTGATCCTGACTTGCCCGAATCGACCATGATGAACCAGCTATACTGGTTGAAAAACAATGATTTCATTTCTTCACGCGAATATGAGGCATTGAAAGAAGAATATAAACTGAGAAAAGTGACCGGCAACTGAACCAGCAGCGCTTAGTGATTGACCAGTCGCGCCATTTTATAATCCTGCTTTTTCTGGTCGTACTCAGAATCAGTTAACAAATCGATATTTTTCAGCCAATTTAATTGATTCATCATTGTTTCCTCCGGCACATCCGGATCCACGACTGCATATTTTTCAAGCAGAATAGCTCTGGAGCGGGAAATCAAAAAGCTTACAAACTGGTCAACCTCTTCTCGTGACGGGCTGTCCAAAAAAAATGTCAGTTGTGAATTTCCACCTCTCAGATGCAGTTCATCCCGGGGAGGAACTCCGAAAATAATACCGCCAAGCAGCAGATAAAAGAGCCCGATAACTATCCATGCCCATAATGCCAGCGTTTTTTCCCTGTCAGCAAGGTTAACTGCCAGAAAAAATATTCCGGATGCAAGAAAGAACCCTCCAAGCAGAATAGCACCTTTTCTTGAGTGTTTCTCTGTCACTATTTCACGACCGATCGACTCAATATCGACCGTCCATTCCTTTAATACGGACGTGTTCTTGTATTTGACTTTTAGTTTATCTCCGACAACCTCTAATGTTTGCCGTCTAAATCCCTGTTTCTGTTCAAGCTTCATTTTAGTCATAATCTGCCTGCACCTATCCTGCCAAAGTTAGAAATATTGTTGATAAGGAAGCATTCACTTAACTTAATTTCTTTAAATTAGCGAAAAAAAGCCGGAAATAGCCGCTACAGATGCGGCCTGTAACAAGATCGGAAACAACCTTTTAAACTCTAATATATGAGAAACTTCTGCATCATCGCCCTTGTTCTTCTCTCAAATTGCCTGCTCGCACAATCCCCTGTCGACAGTTTAGTGCAATTGGGAATCCAGTTCCACGACAATGGGCAGTACGATAAAGCAATTGAACTATATCAAAAAGCACTGGAAATAGATCCTGCTTCTCCCCTGACAAATTACGAGATCGCTCTGACTTATATGCACACTAAAGATTATGCAAATTCAATCAAACACAGCGATATCGTCATCGAACAGAAAGGTCAGAATCTTTTACAGGCCTATGTCACAAAAGGATCGTGCCTGGACTATCTTGGGAAAACAGACGAATCGATACGGCTATTTGAGGAGGGCATAAGGAAATTCGGCGATCACCATCTTCTGTATTACAATCTGGGTTTCAACTATTACAGACTAAAAAATTACGAAAAGGCTCAGGAAATATTCACAAAGGCTGTAAAAGCAAATCCGGCTCATGCCAGCAGCCATCTCCTTCTGGGATTTACCATGGAGGATCTGGATCAAAAGGTTCAAAGCTTACTTTGCCTGCATTACTTCCTGCTCCTGGAACCCAACTCAGAAAGAGCAAAGACTGCATTTAACTCACTCCGGAAGCAATTCAGGGGAAACGTAAAGGTAAATAAAGACAACCCAACCAACATTAATATCAACATCCTTTTGAACAGTGATCAAAAAGACAGTGAATTTGGAGCCGCCGAATTAATGATCTCTATGCTTGAAGCCTCAAAGTCGCTCGAAGAAAATGAGGGAAAAACAGATGATGAATTATTCACTGAGAACTCCGCTTCTTTTTTCAAAATGCTGGGCGAATTGAATAAAAAGAAAAACAAAGGACTCTGGTGGGACTTTTATATTCCGTTTTTCGACAAGCTGGCACAATCGGGAAATATGGATGCCTATTGTCATTACATCAGTCAGTCATCAGACGATACAGCGATGGAATGGCTGCAAAACAACAGGAGTAAAACGGAGCAACTCGAGGCGTGGTTAAAAGAAAATCCGGCTCATCTGCAATAGGTACCTACATAAGAGGTGCTGCAAAGACAAAAAAACCAGTGGGCTATGCCGGATCTTATTAAACAGCTAAGCTCTCTTCGCCGGGGAATTACGCCATACGGGGCGGCCCCCGCATAAACCGGTTCTGCTGTTGGCGGTTATTGACGGATTCAGGAAAGGATTCTTATGGTCCGCCGAAGTTGATATCAGCATGGAGCTGATGACCAGCTTCCGCAATATCTGGCACTTGCTGGTCGATACAAAACATGTCCCGAATTTTGCCCTGCCGTTTTTCCACCTGGGCAGCGAACCCTCGGGAATATGGGAACTAATCCCTTTCACCGGAAAAACAATTCCGGTAACGAAAAGCAATTCGATTAAAAGCTTTCGTGTACTTCGGGAAACAGTCGCTTTTGCGGCACTTTCTCGCGAGTTATTCCAGGCCCTCAGCGATTCATCTCAGCGAAACGAGCTTGAACACGCCATCCTTCAGCGCTATTTCCAGGACAAAGCTTCGGATCTTGCCCGACCGTACCGGTTGTGGTCTGATTGTCTGAAAGAGGAGATCCTTTATGATCCGGCCGAAAACTATGCGCGGAAAGATCCCCAATTGAAAGATTATTCGCCTGACGGAGGTATCCGGAAATTTGAAGGGCAACAGCTTTTACTTCCCCCCACTGAAAGATTTCACCCGTCAAAGGAAAGGCTCCGGAAACATTTAATGCGATTTGAACGATAAAAATTATTGATGATCTGTTTTCTTCTCTTTACCTGTTTTTCGAGGCAATCAATGACGGCAGACCCGGCAATAAAGGAACCTCACTCGCGAAGTGAGGTTTTTTTTTGCCGTCACTTTGCTTTATATAAATTATACCAGCGTTTATACATTGGCCTTTCCAGAGCATCAACCGTGCTCATCGGAATCTTCAATTCCTATATAAATAAATCCCCCTTGAGCATTCGCGAAAGAAACACAATCTTTTGCCAATTCATTCCAATCGGTTTGCTTTCCTTTCAGAAATCTCAACGACTTCTTGTCAATGTTCTGATTCTCATTCATTATTAAAATCTTAAAGACAAGAAATTTACGAAAAAAAAGAATCTTATGCTCTTGAGAAAGAATAACAGATAAGCTTATTGAGCATTCTATTGAGTATTTTATTGAGTATTTTATTGAGTATTTTATTGAGTATTTACTCGTTATTTAGCAGTTCTTACTCAATAAAAGCATCTCATACCGATATTTTCATTGTAATCCTTCTTCCACAAATTGACAAACCTACTCCTTTCCATGTCATTTCCCTAGGTTATAGGTAAGGGAGGCACTTCTTCAACGGCTCTCTTTCAACAATTTCTTACCCTTATCGGTAACCACAAATTAGGTCTTTCTTGATCCAGAAATATTTCATAGATTTGTATCCAAGTGAATACAGAATAATAGATGTACATTATTGAGAAAACAGATGAATTTGACAAATGGCTGAGAAATGGAAACTTCAAAATTTGATATAGCTGACTATTTAGATAGTAACGAAATGATTGCAGAATATCTTAATACTGTTTTGGCAGAAGGGAATGAATCAGATGTAATTACAGCAATTGGACATATTGCAAAATCAATTGGAATGACAAAAATTGCTCAAGAAACCGGATTAAGCAGACCAAGCTTATACAAAGCTTTATCTGATGGCTCTAAGCCTCAATTTGAGACAATTATGAAAATATTAAGAGCAATCGGCGGACAAATACAGATAAATCCAATGACTGTTCCAAAAGCGCGCCACAATCGGGCAGACTGCCCCGCCAGTAAGTAAGGGATATCCTACTATATCTCTCCAACCATCCGGAAGGTGTAAGCATTGAAAGAGAAACGAAGCCGTCAGTTTATCATTGGCGGCTTCTGCTTTAGAAGTTGCTTATGTATTTGCCAGGAATTTCTGTTGAACCAGATCGCTTCCTATTCCGGACGGTGAACCGGGGCGAATCATTTAAGGAGCAGAAAATATTACAAGTCCACCTGTTTATTGTCTTTCAGCAAATGTTGCCCTGCCTTGTACTGGAACAATGAAACCTGAAGTTTTTTCTTGTCTGAATTGACCGGAGTAATGGTTACAAACTCCATTTTAAGCACATCCTGATCGATTGCCGCATTCTTGTCACGGGTCTTTTGATCTTCCCATGTACCGGAATTGGCATAGATACATGGTTTGCCACTGAGGTTCGTGTATGTTTTAATCATCGGTTGATGCGTGTGTCCGAAAACTACGATACGCACATTTGACTGCGGGTTTTCGAAGTACTGCAGTTCGGACTGCTCGTCGATAAACCCGGCTTCCAGACTACCCACCAAGGCCTTGTTGATTTCTGTCATAACCGGCACATTATTGTATGTT
>JBCFBK010000007.1:0-50633 GCA_038562555.1 Prolixibacteraceae bacterium
ATTTTCCCAGGCCTGGAACGGATTGACCGAAAAAGTTCCGTCTTCATTGTAAATGGGGATCGTCGGAGGCGTTGACAACGCTCCAAGGACAACACCGCCACGGGCGACACTGTTGTTGTCGGTCACATCATGCGAGTTGGTCTTGCTCCAGGTGATGCTGGTCCCCACCTTCAGCCAGTCATAAATCTGCTGGTCAAGATTCAGTTTTACGGAATATCGTTTAAATTGAGAGGGATCGATGATCCCCTTCTGGTCCAGCAGGCTTAGAGCCAGGTAATATTGTGTTTTTTCAGACCCTCCCGAAAAGGCAAGCTGATAATTGGAGACCGGTGCGGTGCGATAAACCTCATCCTGCCAGTCGGTAAGATCCTGAACACTTGCCGGGTCGGCATATTTTGGCGATCCTCCGGCATTGACCTGCGCTTCGTTGATCAGTTCGGCATACTGCTGTCCGTTTAGCACACTGATTTTTTTTGGAAGTTCGGCAAAACCCTGGTAGGTACTTAAGGTCATCTTTGAAGTCCCCGCTTTCCCTCTTTTGGTTGTGATCAGCACCACACCGTTGGCACCGCGTGACCCGTATATGGCAGCCGCCGATGCGTCTTTCAACACCTGCATCGACTCGATATCCTCAACAGCCAGTCCCTTGGTATCACTCGTGGGAACCCCGTCAATGACGAAAAGCGGATCATTATTCGCATTCAACGACGTTGCGCCACGCACCCGGATGGAAAGGCCTGAACCCGGTTTTCCTGATGTCTCGGTAACCTGCACACCGGCCGCCAGACCAGCCATGGCCTGTCCGATCTGGGTAATCGGTCGTTCAGCAAAATCCTCACCGGTTATCGATGAAACGGAAGTTGTCAGGTCTTTTTTACGCTGAACGCCATAGCCAATGGCCACAACCTCCTCCAGGCCGATCGTTTCCTCTTCCATTACGACCTGAATAGTTGTCCTCCCCTGTACCGAAACTTCCTGACTGCGCATACCCACGAAAGAAAAAACCAGAACAGCATCTGGAGCAACAGAACCCAGAGAAAACCGTCCTTCCATATCCGTAATGGTGCCCGTTGATGTGCCTGATACCGCAACCGAAACTCCAGGAATAGGCATACCATCCGGTCCGGTTACTACACCCCTGACCTCTTTTGCGGCCTGAACACCGGCTCCCTTTTGCGGATTGAAATCCGCTTTTGTGAGAATGATTTGCCGGTCCAGTATCCGGTAAGAGACATCCTGTCCCTGCAGTGCCTTTTCAAGAATTTCATCGATCGACGCGTTCTGCAGGTTAATGTTTACCTTTTTGTCGACATTCACGTCTTCATTTTTGTACAAAAAGATAAACTGGCTGTTTTGTTCCACATATTCAAAAACCTGCCGCAAGGCAATATTCTGGAAATCAATATTCAGCCTCGTGTTCTGTGAATAACCGGCGGCTGAAACCGCCATTGCGAAACAAAAAGAAAAGATCATCGTTAGTCGCATAATTCGCCATACTTTTTTGGTTTCCTCAGGGAGGAAACGCCATGATTGCATTTTTTTCATAAATTTGCTTTGCTTTTGATTAATAGTGTACTAAGTCTTTTAGAGATTAATCATTTCAACCGGACATGCGTCACCATGTTCGGTTGTTTTTTAATTGACTACATAGTAGGTATCATTGAGTTGCGTAAACCGCATCCCCGTCAGCGCCCTCAGGTATTCAATAACCTGTGATTTACTTTCATTCAGATCGAGTTTCCCGCTAATCTTAACGTTTCCCTTCTGTGGGTCGCTGAGTATAACGGTTATGTCGTAAAAACGTTCGAGTTTATGGATGACCACACCCAATCCCTCTTCTTCGAATTTGAGCATGCCATCCTTCCATAAGGTGAAAATTCCGGGATCAACGCGGCGGGTTTCAAATACCCGCGTTTGCCGGTTGTACGTGACCATTTGATCAGGGAGCATCATGATCGCTTCGTCAGAACGTTTGTCATTCCGTCTGACCGAAACTTTTCCTTCCACCAGAACAGTCTGAATGACCGGGTCTTCTGCGTATGCCGACACATTAAACCGCGTGCCAAATACCTCCACGGCAATCGATCCCGTCTGAACTGTGAAGGGCGACGCTTTGCTTTCGCTGACTTCAAAAAAAGCTTCACCTGAAAGGATCACCTCCCGTTCGTTACCAGCAAAAGCAGCCGGAAAGATCAAGTTACTGCCGGCATTCAGATGCACCACGCTCTTGTCAATCAGCACAATCCTGCAACGGCTGCCTTTCGGCGTGACAACCTGATCAAAAGTATGGTTCCTGTCAACGTCCGGGATAAAGGCTATTGTTCGTCCGTTTACACGAACAGCATCATTCAGGTATTCCACCGTTGAATTTTTCCCAAGATCAACTTCGCGGCCATCGGAAAGCAGCAGTACCGGTTTACCGGCAGGAATAAATTGGGTTAGTTCCGGGTAATTTACCTGGCGTCGCGGTTCATCTCCGGACAGGTAGGCCAACAAATTCCCGAGTATCAGAAAAATAACAGCTACGGCGGCATACCGGAACACTGAAAGTCTGAGCATACGAATTCCCGAAGCAGGGCGTATTTGTTCCTTTTTGCGAATGATAGCTTCGATCAGACGCTTTTTTTCCGCTTCATCGAGATCTTCATTCTTTAGCTTGAGCACCCTTAGTTCATCCCTTAGGGAGAAAAACGCCGCCTCCTCTTCGGGATGATTCTCAAGATAGTTTTGCCAAAACTTTTCCAGCTGATCGTCCGGCCGGAAAATCCATTGCATAAAATAAGGATCGTTAATGTAGTCTTTCTTCATCTATAGTGAACTTGTCTGTATATTATCCAGTCGTAAGTATTTAGTCGTAAGTCGTAAGACCGGAAAACGGAGACCGGGAAAAGAGCATCAAAGTCTCATTGTTGTTCTTACTAAAAGCTAACAGCTAACCGCTAATAGCTTCTTCTATTCTTGCGTCTTAACAATTGACAGTGGAAGGAAATCAGAAATCCGGACAAAAAATCGGACCGATTTTTTATGTTCTAAAACATAGATGGAAAAGTTGCAAAAAACGGTCGATAAAAGTGATCTGGAGCTTTTTGAGGATCCGGTAAATCTGCTTTTGAACCGTGTCGGGCTTTAATCCCGTCAGTGAACCAATTTGCTGATTGTTCAGGCCTGAATAGAATTTCAGGAATAAAAGTTCTTTTTTTGCAGGCTCGAGCGACTGAAGCGCATCGCTCAGTATCTTCATTTTCGAACGTTGCTGTTCCGTATTGATCAAGGCGTTTTCCGCATCAAGTTCAACCTCAAAAAATGGCAAATCGCTTTCAAAAAGCGCGTCTGATTTGCGGCCCGCGTACGTCCGGTGAAGGATGATCCTTTTTAGCGCCTTGAGCAGATAAAATTCAAGATTTTCGGGATCTGCCAGTTTTTCACGGGAGGAGAACAGCTCAAGAAATAACTGCTGGATGCTGTCTTTGAGCAAATCCCGGTCTGCTGTTATTTTGGAGCCATAACGGTATAACCCATCGATGTACTGGTAATAGATCTTTTCAAAGGCCGGGTTGCTTCCTTTTTTAAAGTCATGCCATACGATACTCCAGTTATTTATCATCAGTTCTCGGGGTTGAGCCGGGACAAAATTAAAACAATTTGCGATGGTTTGTACCCGGCTGCCTTTTCTTTCGGATGACTGTACAGTCACTGCCCTCATTTTGTCCAGAAAGGCGGCCGGCATATGAATTGTTTATGTCCGGCTTTCGATGTTCCAAATCTTTTTACTTTTTGTTTGGATATCTGCTTTAAAATACAGAAATTTAATGAGTTCTACCTGAGTCAATTCCGGAAAAGGCTGGACTTTTTAAACCGCCGCGGTACTTATCAAAAAGATCCGACTTATGAGAAAAAGATTCGAACAGCAGTTGTCTCTGGGCCAAATCCCGATAGAACAAACGTACATCAATCCCAAGCGAAAGTATGTGCTGGATGAACTGTTAAGCTCGCTCAAAGCGATCTACTGCAACAAAGAATATAATGAGAAAATATTCAGCCTGCTCGAAAAGAAAGCAAACTTCGGCAAGCACCGGACCGGCAGGAAAGGCATGGACTTATGGTGTATTTTTGTTTTGGCGCAGGTCCGGCTGAGCCTGGGTATCAGCTACGAAATGCTTCACAACCTGGCAAACAACCACCGCACAATACGCCAGTTAATCGGCATAGAACGGGAATTCGGCTATGAACCTGTCGAGTTTGAATACCAGACCGTGTATGAAAATGTATCGATGCTAAAAGACGAAGTTTTGGCTGAGTTAAACCAGGTTATTGTGGAATTCGGACATGGCGAGGGTCTGAAAAAAAAGAAAAAGGTCATCCTGCGTTCAAAAAAGAAAAAACCTGCGCCCAAAACGGAAGCCCTATGGTCTTTTAAAAACCTGCTCACGAAAGCCCGCGTATTTGGCGAGAAATTCAGAAACAGACTGCTGAATTCTCACAATCAAAATAGGCTTTAACCTCTGGATAAAAGGGGGTCCGGGATCAGTCAACGCTTGCCTTTTTATTAAAAAACCGGTGAAAAAACAGCGCCTGATAAGTAATAGCGTTTGCCCAATACTCCCAGTTGTGTGCACCGGGACGGACGGCAAAGTCATGGGGAATATTCCGTTCAAGCAGTTTTTCATGTAGATTGCAATTGACCAGATAAAAAAAATCACCCGTGCCGCATTCGAAGGAAATCTCCAGCGATCCGGGAGTTAACAAATGAATGAGATTGATCACGCTGTTCTTCTCCCAGTTATCCGTATTTTCAGCGTAAGTTCCCAGGCGTTTCGAAAGATCCCAGTTTTTCGGGAAGGGTCTGATATCTACGCCGCCACTCATACTCCCCGCCGCACCAAAAACATCCTGATTCCTGAAGGCCAGGTAAAATGCTCCGTGTCCTCCCATACTTAAGCCGGTAATGGCCCTCCCTTCACGCGACCGGATGGTTTTGAAATTCTCGTCAATCCATTGCGGCAATTCACGGGCCGTGTAGGTTTCATATTTCCATTGAGGATCGACCGGACTGTCGAGGTACCAGCTTGAGAAGTTACCGTCGGGGCAAACAATGATAAAGTGGTAAAGGTCGGCCAAATCTCCGATTGCCGGAACTTTGGTTATCCAGCCGTCATGTTTGTCACTGTATCCGTGCAAAAGGTAAAGAACAGGGACCGCCTGCCGGCCGGAATAGCTGTCGGGGGTGATCACCACTGCATCGATCTCCTTATTCATCGATTTACTGAATGTTTTTACCGTCTGAACCCTGGCAGCCCAAAGGCTTGTGCACCAGAAAACTAATATAAAAAGACTAACAAAAAACCTCATATCATAAGCTGTTTAAGGTGGTTTGTTCAAATATACGGGAAAAATCCATTTTCAGTACGCAGAAATAGTTTCAATTGAACAGGCAAGTAAGGCAGCTTTAAACTTCAACCCACGGAAAGGCAGATTTGTCGTATACAACCCGTCAATTTGACGTACATCCACCCCGTCAAACTCAACCCATATGACCAACTTTGTAATATCAATATCGACGAAAATAGTCCATGTACCGGTGGAGCAGCGACCACCACAAAAACGGGCGGAACCGAAAAGCCAAACGAGTAGGAACAAAAAACAATAATTCTTATGACAGATAACAGTGTTTCTTTACACAGGGTTGTAAAAGCGTCGCCGGAGAAGGTATACCGGGCATTTACCGAACCTTTGGCGATCGCATCATGGATACCTCCATATGGTTTCCTTTGTGAGGTACATGAAATGAATGTAACGGAAGGCGGCTCTTACAGCATGTCGTTTCAAAATTTCACGACCGGAAACGGCCACTCATTCGGCGGAAAATATGTTGAGCTGAAGCCAAATGAATTTTTAAAGTACACGGATCAGTTCGACGATCCTAACCTGCCAGGCGAAATGGTGACTACGGTTTGGCTCAAAAAAGTCTCCGTCGGCACGGAAATAAAAATCATACAGGAAGGAATCCCCGCCGTTATTCCTGCAGAAATGTGTTACTTAGGCTGGCAGGAATCGTTGGATAAACTGATCAGGCTGGTGGAACCTGAAATACCGGATGCGTAATGAATATTTTTTCAGGTAAAAACCCTTTAAAGAAGTCTTCCCATTAATCACGGAAGGCTTTTTTTGTTTATCGAAAAAAGCAGGGTTAACGATGGACTGCAAACAGCAGGGTGCTTTTGGTTTTTCGGCCGGGATTTGGTAATTTCCCTTCGAAATTAAATTTGAAAGCATGACAACAGCAATTGCATTGATTCAGGCAGAACGTAAGCGGATTAATGAGGTGGGGGAACAACTGGCCGGGATAAAGGGTATTACCGAAGTGTATTCCGTGGGCGGAAAGTTCGATTTTGTGGCCGTCATGCGCCTTCCCGACAACGACGCCCTGGCAGAACTGGTCACCGAGAAGATTGCCCGGGTTGAAGGCATTGTCAGAACGGAAACCATGGTGGCTTTCCGCACCATTTCCAAATATGATCTGGCCGCGATGTTTGAGATCGACTAAGTCTCCCTCTCCCGCGCTAATTATCGGAACTGCTCCTGTAAAATTTTTTATTTCTGAAGGACTACAGATTTTGACTATTTCAGGTGCGCTTCAATATGGCCCATCAATCCAGGCACATACTGGGCAATTACACGGTACGAACTCTTCTGCAGCTCTTCTCCGGCAGCGTTTTGCTGACAAATACCCGTCAAAAACCCATCCGGAGTTAACTGATTGATAAGCCTCAGGCGTATCTTGTTCAAATCATCGTCAGTTACCTGATTCAGCCAGCCGATTCTTTTTCCGTGTGCAAGGGCTGCTCCTATGCCCGCTGTGGCCGAACTGTCATAGCTTGTTTCCGGAAGATCAAGATAAGCCCGCCAGCTATGATCGGGTTGCCGGAACCGGAGTGCCAACTCGGCATAATGAATGTAAACTTCCTTCAGACGCTTAATCCGGGCATCATTTTTAAAAGGACTGTCATTTTGCAAGATTTCTGCCGTCCGGACAAGTCCCAACAGGAACCAGGTGTAACCCCGTCCCCAATTGCGGTAAGTTTTTTTCCCTTCATTCTTCCAGCCTCTTGTGTAAACGGCGTCCTGATCGGTCAGATTCTTTATCCGTTCTTCAAGCTCGATCAGTGCAAGCCCGAAAAAAGCAGGCTTATTGAGTTCTTTTGCAATCGTGGCCAACGGATAAGCTACTGTATAACACCCTTCCGTACTCAAAAAATTATCTTTAACCCGGCCTGAGGCATCAATCCTCCTTTGACAATAATCGATAAATAAGGAGACAGACGGGTGCTTAGGATCATGTTTGACAATGACGGCATAAGGCAAACCCGCCTCCAGGTTATCAAACCGGTTATCAGAAGGTTTTGCAAGCGGATCTTCATAGATCAGGCTTCCGTCAGGCTTCAGAAATAAATCCAGGTGTTGGCGCAAAGCATTCAAAGCCCTCTTATCCTTTTTCCTGACATATAATTCATTCAGGCCATCCAGGACACATCCTTCCAGCCATCCGAAGGGCTGGACAGAACGCAGCGAACAGAGCGTGTCCAGCCATCGCTTGTTGCTTTTGTTCTCCCGACCGTCTTGCACCAACAGATGAGAACCATTTTGCGGGGTGTACCCCAATAAAAATAACGGGTTCTTGCCTTCAGTCATTTTCAGGCGTATCCCTTCCCGGCATATCGTGGCAGGATCGGCATCCAGTTGTGTTTCGAAAAGCTGGAGGCTCGTTGCATACCAAACAGACAAATGCCCGATCTTGCGTCCGGACCGTGCTAAGGTAACTTCCACTTCGTCCTTTTCCCGGGTATCAATGCCGACATGAAGGCGCAAGCTTATCCGGCCTTCCGGCAGATCGGCCACGTTCAAGACCAAACCATCCCCGGAAACGTCAAGCGAAAAATAATCCATTCCAAAAGGCACCCGCTTACCTTCAGGGAGAGGCAAACGGGTTAATGCGTCCTGTTCGGGCGAAAAAGGAATATATTGCAGGCTGTCATTTTCCTGAAAGTCAGCTAAACCGGCCAGCGTAGAGAACGACGGCAACAATACTGCCGCTGAGGCTGCACGGATCAGAAATTGTCTTCTGTCTGGCATAACTTATTTATTTTTTATAAAATTAATTCCGCAATTAAATTACCAAACATCCTGCTAATTTTATAAATATTTAACGGAAAAAACTTGAAGCAATTGAATAAATGGTACTATTTTTGCTACTGAAAAACGTTTTTAGTCGAAAATACGATCATGGAAAAAGATGAAATCATAAAAAATGAAATTTTAACGCAGGCGCAAAAACTGTTTCAGCAGTTCGGACTGAAAAAAACGACCATGGACGACATTGCTGCCGCCTGCGGAAAAGCCAAAAGCACCCTCTATCATTACTTTAAAAATAAGGAAGAAGTATTTGATGCGGTCATTCAGATGGAAATCGTCATTCTTAGAAAGCATGTAAAAAGTAAGGTCGAAGAGCATAAAAGCATGGCCGAAAAAATCATGACCTACACCATTGAATTTTATCGCGAGGTCTTTCATCGCGCCAATCTTTACCGGATCATCAGCCAGGAAAATGCAGCGGAGACCGCAGCGAGGAAGAATTTCATGAAGATGATGGACTTCGAAAAGTCCTACATCACCCGGATCCTGGAAGATGGCTATGATGCCCGGGAATATACGAATGTGAACAAGGAAGATATCCCCTGGGTGGCTGAAACTTTTCTGGCGGCCTTTTACGGGACGGTTTTGTATGTCATGGAAAAGGAAGGCTTCTATCATGAAGAAGAAATCGTTAAAGCTGTTCACTATTTTGTGCCTAAACTGCTCGCATAAAATTTTTTGATATTTACCGACTAAAATATGAATTTCGTTTTCTAGTAGAAAAAATTGATAAAAAGCCAAAAAATATGAAGACAAGTAATTTAATCCTGGCGTCTGTTTCTGTTGGGGCACTCCTGCTCGCCGGTTGCACCCCCGGCACAAACGACCGGAACACGTCAGAGACCAGCCGGTCTGTCCGGGTAAAAGTTATCGAAATCGGATCAGGCAACAAAACAAGTAACCCGTCTTACATCGGGACCATCGGCGAATCACAGTCCATCCCTTTAAGCTTCCTGACATCGGGAACCGCCGAAAAAGTATTGGTTAATGAAGGTCAGCAAGTCAGGAAGGGGCAGTTGCTGGCCGTTCTGAATGATGAGAATTACCGAAGTGCCTGGCAAATCGCCTCCTCGAAAGAAAGTCAGGCGCAGGATGGTTTTAACCGGCTGGAGCCGGTCTACAAAAAAGGAAGCCTTCCCGAAGTAAAATACATTGAAATAAAAACTGCTCTCGAGCAGGCAAAATCAATGGCTGCCATGGCCGAAAAAAGCCTGAAGGACTGCAAACTTCATGCGCCGACTGATGGCATGATCGGGAGAAAAATGATTGAACCAGGCATGAATATTATTCCCGGAAACCCTTCCTTTCAACTGGTTAAAATTGAGAACCTAAAGGTCAGCTTCCCGGTGCCTGAAAACGAGATTTCGTCGATCTCCAAAGGGCAAAAAGCCAGTATTCGCGTTTCCGCCATCGGTGACCGGCTTTTTGAAGGTGAAGTAAACGAAATTGGTGTGCTTTCCAATCCGCTTTCCCACACCTACACGGTCAAAGCCGATCTTGATAATCCCGAAAGACTGCTGAAGCCGGGTATGGTATGTGAAGTTAAGCTCAGTAATCCGGGCCTCACGGACCGGATTGTTATCCCCATGTCGGCCGTGCAACAGTCGGCCGACGGCAAAAAATTTGTCTATACGGCCAACGAGGGTACGGGTAAGGCAGAAAAGAGGCCGGTCGTAGCCGGACCGCTCACCAGCAGTGGCGTTGTCATTACCAGCGGCCTGGCCGCCGGCGATCTGCTCATCACGGATGGCTATCAAAAAATAGGCGAAAATTCACCCATTCAAATTCTCCGGTAATGAAGAAGAAAATGGGAATCGTCGAATCTGCCATGCGGTACTGGCAGATTATGGTGATGCTCGTCGTCATGATGGGGATCATCGGTATTTATGCCTTGATGGTTATGCCCCGCCAGGAATTTCCTTCATTCACCATCCGTCAGGGACTGGTGATCGGTGTATACCCGGGAGCAAGTTCCGAAGAGGTAGCGGAACAGCTCACTTCCAAGGTTGAAAAATACTTATTCAGCTTTAAGGAAATTAAAAAGAAGGATACCTACTCCATCTCCAAAGACGGCATGATGATCGTTTTTGTGGAGCTGGATAACAGCGTAAAAAATTCGGACGAATTTTGGGCGAAGCTGAATCACGGATTAAATAATTTCAAGTCGCAATTGCCCTCTGGTGTGTTCGCCCTGTTTACGAACAGTGATTTTGGCGATACGTCGGCCCTGCTGATCGCACTTGAAGCAGACCAGCTTAGTTACCGCCAGCTCGAAGATTACATGAACGAACTCGAAGACCGGCTGCGCCGGATCGAGTCGGTTTCGAAGTTAAACCACATCGGACTCCAGCCTGAGCAGATCAACATTTACCTGGAAAAAGAGAAGCTGACCAATTACGGTATCACGCCCACGACCCTGCTGGCAAACCTGTTCACCCAAGGGTTTACCACCATGAGCGGGACCATCGACAATGAAGACTATGTGGCGCCGATCCATATTTCGCCATCCTTCAATAATGAGGAGGATCTGGCAGAGCAGATCATTTACTCCGATCCCGCCGGCAACATTATCCGGCTGAAAGATGTAGCGCGCATTGTCCGTGAATATCCCGATCCGGACAGCTACATCACCAACAACGGACATAAATGCCTGCTCATTTCCATGGAGATGCTTCAGGGCAACAACATCGTTCAGTACGGAAAGGAAGTAGACGAAGTGCTTCAGCAATTTCAGTCGGAACTTCCTGAAGGAGTCAACATTGAACGTATTGCCGATCAGCCCAAAGTAGTCGATCATTCGATCAGCAGTTTCTTAATGGAAATGGGATATGCCATTATCGCGGTCATCCTGGTGACCATGATCCTGCTTCCCTTCCGGGTAGCTACCGTTGCCGCGTCGACTATTCCCATCACCATTTTTATATCGCTCGGGATCATGTTACTGGGAGGAATGGAGCTAAATACCGTCACACTGGCCGCCCTGATCGTTGTTTTAGGAATGATCGTGGATAATTCGGTCGTGATCCTCGACAGCTATATGGAAAAACTCGATCACGGCATGTCACGCTGGCATGCCGCGATCAGCAGCGCCCAGACGCTCTTTAAGGCAATTTTTTCTGCCACGCTGGCGATCAGTATCACCTTCTTCCCTTTTTTATTCACCCTGAAGGGAATGTTCCGGGACTTTGTACAGCTTTTCCCCTGGACACTGACCATTACCCTTGGCGTTTCGCTGATCGTAGCCATGTTTCTCATTCCCTTCATGGAATACGTTTTCATTCGCAAGGGATTTAGACAACCGGAAAGCAGGAAAAAGCGCCGGTCCATGCTCGACGTCATCCAGCAGACCTATGAAAATTGGCTGGAAAAGGCTTTCAAACATCCGCGCATCACCATGACCGGGGCACTGATCGCCGTGATGGGAGGCATTTTCCTGTTTACCCTGGCTCCTCAGCGGCTTTTTCCCACTGCCGAACGCGACCAGTTCGCCATCGAAGTCTACCTGCCTCAGGGAAGTTCGCTGAATCAAACGGCTGCGGTCACCGACAGTCTGGAGAAGATCCTGAAAGCCGACAACCGGGTGGTATCGGTGACCGCGTTTAACGGAACCAGTTCTCCCCGTTTTCATACCACTTATGCGCCCAATTTGCCGGCCAAAAATTACGCCCAGTTTATTGTCAATACCCGTTCAAACCGGGAAACGGTCGAAATGCTCGACGAATACACGCCGAAGTATGCCGGGTACTTTCCCAACGCACACGTCCGCTTTAAGCAACTCGACTACCAGGATGCAGCCTTCCCCATCGAAGTCCGCCTCTCTGGAAGTGATGTCGCGCAACTGAAAACCGCAGCCGAATCGTTGGTCAGTGAACTAAAACAGGTAGACAAGTTGACCTGGGTACATACTAATTATGAAGAAATGTTGGCCGGAGCAAAGGTCAGTCTGGATCCCGTCGAAGCCAACCGGCTGGGTATCAACAAAACAACTGTATCGACTAATCTGGCTATCCGGTTCGACGGCTTGCCGCTTACCACGCTCTGGGAGAATGACTATCCGGTTTCAGTCAAACTGAAAGCAGAACGGGAAGGGGAACCGGAATTCGGCGATATTGAAAATGAATATATCCACTCGCTGATCCCGGGAATAGCTGTTCCTTTAAGACAGATCGCACAGGTTGAGCCGGAGTGGACGCAGGGGAAAATTATCCGCAGGAATGGCGTCCTTACGATCAGTATCCTGGGAGATGTCACCCGTGATGCCAATACCAATCAGGTTTTCCGTGAGGTCAGAAAGATTGTCGAAAGCCACGACCTGCCCGAAGCGCTGAAGGTTAGCTACGGAGGCGCCTATGAGTCAGACGCAGAAAATCTCCCGCCAATTATCAGCGGATTGATAATCAGCATCTTCATTATTTTCATGATCCTGGTTTTCCACTTCCGGAAAATCAATCTGGCCCTGCTGGTCCTGGGGTCGGCTACCTTAAGCTTTGTCGGCGCAATGGCCGGCATCCTGCTCCTGGGTAAAGAAATTGGACTGACCTCCTTACTTGGGATCGTCAGCCTGATTGGTATTCTGGTACGAAACGGGATCATTATGCTCGACTATGCCGAAGAGCTTCGGCTGGTTAAACGGAAAACCGTGCTTGAAGCCGCCATGGAAGCCGGGAAACGACGGATGCGGCCAATTTTTCTCACCTCGGCCGCTGCATCAATGGGCGTGGTCCCGATGATCATCAGCAACAGTTCACTTTGGGCGCCGATGGGGACCATTATCTGTTTCGGCACCATGACTTCGATGGTCTTGCTGGTACTGATTTTGCCCGTGGCCTACTGGCTGATCTTCCGTAAAACAGACAACAAAAAAATGAACGCCGAAAAACCGCTGAAAAAGATGAAAACAGCCTTGTTAACCATTATTATTCTGACGGGCTTAAGTCCTGCAGTACGGGCCCAAAATCAATATACGCTGGAGCAATGTAAAGCCCTGGCCCTGCAAAATAACGCTGAAGTAAAGAACAAAGCGCTCGGTGTTGAATCGGCGCAGGAAGTAAAGAAAGCCGCATTTACCAAATATTTTCCGCATGTTGAAGCCACAGCGATGGCTTTCAGTTTCAACAAGCCATTAATGGAGCTTGAAATGGAAGGCGGGAACCTGCCTGTATACGACGGCAATCCTGCCAATCTGGGATCAGCAACGCAATTCGCCTATTTCCCTCCTGTTTCAATTTCGATGCTCGAAAAAGGGAAAATCGGCATGGCGACAGCGACTCAACCGCTCTATGCCGGGTCACAAATAGCAACCGGCAACAAGCTGGCTGATTTGGGCGTGGAGGTGAGCGAGCTGCAACTGGCATCTGCAAAAAACGAGATCGTTCTGCAAACAGAAAACCAGTACTGGCAGATTAAATCCCTGAATGAGAAAAAGAAAACACTGGAACAATATATCGCCATGGTCGATACCCTGCACAAAGAGGTTGCCGACGCCTGGGAAGCAGGACTCATTACCCGGAATGACCTGTTGAAAGTAGAACTGAAGCAAAATGAACTGCAAATGAAAAAGCTGAAGCTGGAAAACGGGATTGAACTGGCCCGGATGGCACTCTGTCAGTATATGGGCGTTACCTATAGCGCCGACATCTCGTTCCCCGGCGGAATCCCGGCAACACAGGCCCCTCAGCTGTTCTATGCCGACCACCCCCGGGCCCTGAACAACCGGGCCGAATATCAGATGCTGAAGAAAAGTACTGAAGCTGAAAAATATCAAACAAAAATGACGCGGGGTGAATATATGCCGCAGGTAGGTGTTGGGGTCAGCGCCGTGTACCTCGATATTATGAACGACAGCGGAACCACTTACGGAGGAGTTTTTGGCACCGTCAAAATACCGATCTCCGGCTGGTGGGAAGCTTCACACAAGATGAAAGAACGCCGCCTTAGGGAAGAGCTGAATAGAAACATGGTGAACGATAACACAGAAAAACTGCTTCTGCAGATGCAGCAGGCTAAAAACACCCTCGATGAAGCTTACAAACAGGTTCAGCTTGGGGAAACCGCAACCCGGCAGGCCGAAGAGAACCTGAAGGTAAATCGTGACCATTATGACGCCGGCCTCATCAATGTGTCGGACATGCTCGATGCCCAGGCCCAGTTTCAGGAATCGCATAATCAATACATCGATGCACTCACCCGTTATCAGGTAACGAAAATAAATTATTTGCAGCTAACCGGAAGATAGTCAACCGGACATGGGGCAGAACATGCTAAAACAGGTCATTTACCCTCATTTTCCATTGGTTGGCCTATATTTATTTTCAAATCAGACCAATATATCTTAATTTTGAAAGGACAAAAGATAGCAAGACGGGTCAATCCATGGATAAAAGAGCGATACAAATAGAAAAGCAGGGCCAGAACATACGACATCAGCGGCTGCTGGTGTTTAGCAAACTCATCTACAATCTGGCATTCTGGAATATCCTTTTGCGGCTGTTTCTGTTTCTGAATATTTTAATCTACCCGGAAATAGTCACATCAGGAGCCAAGATTTTCCAGTTGATGTATCAGAATGGCTGGATTATTGGCGCTATGGCATCAACCGTTGCATTTGTTACCTGGCTTCAGGAAGACGTTTTGTTTTACCGTTACCTGTCGAAAAAAAGCCTCGGAGCAATGATGTTACTCCGGATTATCTTCCTCGCGGTTATTCTGATCATTGTTTTTTTGGTCACCTCGCTCTATCATTACCACGATAAAATTTTTACCGGATTTTCTGAATATTTATTGCTCATTAAGTGGTTTTTCATCAACTCAGCCGCCTTGTATTTATTTACGGTGGGTATTCTGATCTCCTTCATGATTAACTTCTCCAAGGCCATTAAATCGAAAGTGGGTTATGAAAATTTTTACCGGATTATATCGGGCTATTACCGAAAACCGCGCGAAGAAGATCGGATTTTTATATTTATCGACCTGATTTCATCCACCCGGTATGCTGAATTACTGGGCCATCAAAAATACAGCGCCTTCCTGCAAGCCTGCTTTATGGAACTGGGATTGCTTGAAATCAAGTACCGCGCCATGCAGTACCAGATTATCGGCGACGAGGTGGTGCTAAGCTGGGAAGCATCAAAAATCAAAAACTTCAAAAATGCAGTGAACTTTTATTATGAATTTGCCGAACAACTTCACCGGAAAAGAAGTTACTTCAAAAAGGAATTTGGCATTATCCCAAAATTTACAGCGTCGGTCAATTCCGGGAAGATCATGGTTGCCGAGGTGGGTACAATTAAGAGTGAAATTGCTTTTCATGGCGATGTGTTGAATACAGCGGCAAGGATTCAGAAACAGTGTAAAAGCTACAACAGAAGACTCTTGGTAACAAAGAATTTTGCCGAAAAATTCAGGGAAGTCTCCTTCGGCTATCAAATAGAATGGCTTGCCTTCGACCGCTTACTGGGAAAACAGAACCCGGTTGATATTTATGCCATCGAGCCTCTGGAAAAAGAACTGTTATCAGGATTATCCTACCAGGCAGAAGTCTTTGAACCGGACGAGAAAAAAGAACTGGCCTGACGGCTAGTTTACCACCAGGTGCATGACAACGAAAACAACAGCAGCCAGAATAAAGCCGTACATAAAGACGTCATAGGCTGTACGAAGTAATTTATATTTGCGGAACAACGATTTACCAAGATAATACTGGTCTTTGATCATGTTTGAATACAGGTAATCGTAGTCGTTCATCATTTCTTTTACTGCCTCCTGATAGCGCGGATAATTGATTTGATGGAAGTTCCCGAAAAAAAGCAGGTTTACCCGCCGCGCCTTCAGATCATCTTCGGTATATTTTTCCGAACTGAGCTGAGGCCGGCACGAGAGGATTGCAAAAACGAGTGAAAGCAGGCTGCAGAAGAATAAGATGATAACCGGAATAAGCAACTCGTTGCTGGGAAATGAGTCCCCCAGTACGGCAGAAAAAGGCTGAGCGGACATCAGCGCCGCGGAAACGGATAATAACACCGAGTTGATGGAGATGAGGATATTGGCTTTTTTATCGGCAATGGCGCTCAGACGCATCTGGTTGCTTGCGGTTAGGCGAAACATCGATTCAGTTCCTTTTTCGGTTGAACGCGGACCCGAATTTGATTTTTTCGGCTTCATTGTCTCTTGTTCGTGGATCAACTCTCTGACTTTTTCCAGGTTTTGCAGCTTGACCGGCTGAAAATGACTTAGGGCATAACCGGTATGGAACTGCTGGCGCTCCATAAAAGCCAGGGTTCCTTTCCAGTACTCAAGCGGCTGCACTTCGCAATTCGTACAAATTGAACGTTCTTTGCGCAACTTTTTCGAAATCGTAATAAAATCAGGATCACCCAAATGAGAAACATCAGCATCCATAATGACTTTTTCAGGCAGGGTAAGCGGTTCGTGGTCGCGTCGGGTGGCTTTAATACAAGCCTCAATCATTTCCGCAACCTCCGGCTGAACCGGATATTTTTCCAGGAAAGACCGGACCATCCGGATACTGCACGACTCATGGTCTTCGAGTTGGATCAGATAGCCGACGTCATGAAACCAGGCAGCAATCAGCACAGCCTGCATCTGCTTTTCATCCAGTCCTTCCCCTTTTCCGATTTCCTCAGCCTGATGCACCACATGGAGTGTATGCTCCAAGGTATGAAAAGTATACTTCGGATCACTGTTCTGATTAAAAAAATCAATAACGAACAATTTTGCCTGATCAGTTATTTCCATATAAGCAATTTCGCGATGCAGACACTAAAAATATAAAATTAGCCGGACTGCACTCGGATTAAACAGTTAAAAAACATCAATGCGAACGATTATTTTCCATATTGTCCTTCTTTTGGTCTCCTGGCCCGACTTATCCCTGGCAACACCGCAAGACTTTTCAGGCAGGCAGCCCGCGCTTCCCGACAGTGTCATTCATCCGGCAAGTACACATTATAAGGCTTCCCGGCAAAAACAAAAATGGATGGGCAAAAATTACCGGGATGTATGGAGTTTGCCTGTAAAGGTACCTGTTTTTGATATCGGTACTGAACAAGGTGGTCTTCATATCCTGAAAAGCGGAGGCGGACAGCAAACACAATCCATCAGGCTTGAGGATAAACAGGGACATCAGTTTGCGCTGCGTTCACTGGAAAAATTTGTGGAAGGAGCGCTTCCGGAGCATGTGCATCACACCTTTGCCGTCGATGTGGTCCAGGACAATATTTCCGCATCGAATCCTTATGCGGCTATGCCGGTCGCCAGGCTTGCAACAGCGGCAGGAATTATGCATACTAATCCGAAGGTAGTGTTTGTACCCCATGATGCACGCCTGGGCAAATACCAGGAAGAGCTGTCGGGAAATTTGTTTTTATTTGAAGAAAGACCTTCCGGCGACTGGTCCGAAATGGCCAGCTTTGGTTTTTCAGACGACATTGTCGGAACAGACGACGTGCTCGATGAAATAACCGGATCATTCAGCCACCAGGTTGACCAAAAGGCCGTGCTGAAAGCCCGGCTCTTCGATACCTTCATCAGCGACTGGGACCGGCATGATGACCAGTGGCGATGGGCCTCATTTAAACAGCAAGGCAAAACCATTTACCGGCCGATACCCCGCGACCGGGATCAGGCTTTTTATGTCAATGAAGGCATTCTCCCCTGGATAGCCTCCCGGAAGTGGTTAATGCCTAAAATACAGGGATTTGCCCCAATAACGCACAACATGCAAGGCCTGGCCTACAACGCCCGTTATTTCGACCGGACTTTTCTGACCCAGCCCGACTGGAACGACTGGAAGGCAGCCGTCGATACCCTTCAATACTTGCTCTCCGACGAGCAGATTGAACTGGCCATGAAGGAGTTCCCCAAAGAGGTACAAGCCCTGGTGGGCGAAAGCACGGCTGAAATCCTAAAGCAAAGAAGGGATCACCTCGAACTGATGGCCCGCCGGCATTACCTGACACTGGCAAAGCACGTGGATATTACCGGCACGGACGAAGCCGACTGGTTTGAAGTGGCCCGTAAAGAAGACGGGCAAACGGTCGTTTCTGTTTATCCTTTACGTTCCGGCACACGACTGCAACAACCATGGTATCAGCGGATATTCAGGACAGATGAAACCAAAGAGATCAGACTGTTCGGACTGGAAGGAGATGATTATTTTTCGCTTTCGGGAAAAGTTAATGACGGGATCAGCATACGTGTCATCGGAGGGAAAGGTACAGATTCGGTGAATAATCAGTCGGTTGTTAAGAAGCCGGGGAAGCAAACCCTGATTTACGACCTGAAAAAGAACACGGTGATCAATCCCGGAGAAGGCAGCCGGGTTAAACTGTCAGGCGATCCTGCCATCAACACATACGACCGGAAAGCCTTTCGCTACAATGTGGTGAGTCCGGGAGCCTGGCTGGGTTACAATAAAGACGACGGCCTCTTTATCGGCGGAGGCCCTGTTTTTAACAGTTACCGGTTCAGGCGGCACAACAGTCAGTCGGTTATGGCTAACTTCGCCACCAGGACCAGCGCCTTTAACGTGCGTTACCAGTTCGACTCCGAGAGCGAAATCAGGGGATTTGATCATCATCTGGGGGTTGAACTGAAGGCTCCCGACTATGTTATGAACTATTTCGGGATGGGAAATGAAAGTCGGAAAGATGACGCATCCAGCGACGAATATTACACACTGAATGTCAACCAGTTGATCCTGAATTATGCGCTGGGATACAGGTGGGGAAAAACGGCCCGTGAAAAAAAGAAAGATGACGACGCGGAAGAAAAAAAAGCCGAAAAAGTCAACCAGAGTGAGCTTCTGCTTGGTGCATTCCTTAAGCGTTCCCATATTGAAGAGCAAGCCGGTCATTTTATTTCGGAGCTCGACAGGAACGGACTGGTCAAAGATGACCTGAGCCCCAAATTATTTTCAGGGATTTATGCGCAATACGCCTATTCCAGGCTTAATAATGAAATCAATCCGCAAAAGGGATATCAGGTTATTTTTTCAGGCGAACAGTTCTTTCATCTCAATGATGAACAGGATCATTTTCTCCGTTTAAATGCCGACCTGCGTGCCTACATTGGTCTCCTGAACGATTCCCGGGCAGTATTGGCCCTGCGCGCCGGAGGAACACGGAACTTCGGCGACTTTGCATTTTTGGAGGCGGCAAAACTGGGAGGCAAGACCAATCTGCGGGGTTACCTGTCCGACCGGTTTTACGGTCATTCTTCGTTGTATCAAAATGCGGAACTGCGTTTTAAAGTATCCGACTTTTCATCGTACATCCTGAACGGGGAACTGGGCATCCTGGGCTTTTGCGACGCCGGAAGAGTATGGGCGGAGAACGAAGATTCGGACAAGTGGCATCGGGGATACGGCGCCGGTTTTTGGCTGTCTCCCTTTGAAATGACTATTTTTACTGCTACATACAACTGGAGCAGGGAAGATAAGATGCTTCAGGTCACCTTAAATTTTAAATTTTGAAGAAGCTGCTCTTAATGCTCATACTGCTTTTAAGCACCTTCTGCAGTTTTTCTCAGGAAGAAGGAATAGTTGAACTGTACCTGGTCAGACATGCGCGGGTCGATCTGGAAAAGCCGCTTTTATGCTCGTCATCAAAGGCCGCAGCGCTGCGAAATCAATACGATGAGCTGCCGGTTTTGGATTTTGATCCCCGGCCCTTAAAAGCGATCCTTGGCGAGTCCATTCGTACCGTTTTCACCAGCGACCTGCGCCGGTCAATCGAAACCGCCGAAGTCCTTTTTCCTGAAACCGACACCTTACACGCCGATGCACTTTTTAATGAATATGACTTGTCTGTGATCTCCGTGCCGCTGGTTCCCCTGCCCTATGTGGCCTGGACTACGCTCTCCCGCTTTTTCTGGAACATCGGCTTAAACAACCGCGATGAAAACCGGATCCAGGCATACAGACGTATGCTCCAGGCGGTTGATTTGCTTGAAAAAGAAGCCATCGAACACCAACGAATTGTATTGGTGGCCCATGGTTACCTGATCGCCGAAATGAAACGGGAGCTGAAAAGGCGCGGCTGGACCTTGCAAATCAACCAGGGACATAAAAACCTGGCTGTTGCCAAACTAACAAAACGCCCGCTGTCTTCTCATTAATCAGAGACATAAAAACCTGGCCGCCCCCCTGGAAGAAGTCAGCAGGTTGTACGATCTGAAAATTCATAGCACTTCTTTACCGCAAAATTTAAGTGCTTACCATTTAGTAAGCGTGACATTTCTGAACTGGATGGCTTTGCCTTCGCTCTGAAGACCAATATGTCCCGATTTTACACGGTTGGTACCGATATTCTGATGAGTCCCGTTAATATAAACATTTATCACACCGTCTTTTACCGAAATGTCTGCTACATTCCATTCGCCGGCAGCTTTCTCGGTCGAACCGTGTTTTTTCTGTACCACCGGAAATTTCGGCCTTGCTTCTCCCGGTTTCGGCACAAACTCAGTCAGGTCAGAACCGCCAAGAAGAACGAAGTCGCCTGCTTTTCCTGCAGCCAACTGACATTCAATGCCGTTTGGAAACGGATTTTTAGGATCTTCGATCAACAGGAATATCCCGCTGTTCGATTCCCCTTCTGCCCAGCGCCATTCCACATGCAAGAGGTAGTCAGCGTACTTCTCTTTGGTATACATGTACCCCAGCGGCTGCCCTTTGATGGTAATCACGCCCTTTTGTGCCGAGTACACCTCATCGGCAGGAACGGAATTGTTTTCCACAACAAAATTCCAGTTTGAAAGATTCTTCCCGTTGAAAAGTTTCACGGGTTTTTGCGCTGCGACTGCCTGAACAAGAAAAAAAACAGCCACTACAGAAGTGATCAGGAGCTTCATATTTTCAGTTTTTTGTTTTCAAACATACATAAAAATTGGGAATTGTTGCTATTCTTTTAAATTGAAAGGAGCCATTAATAAGAAGGAGGCCCCTGAGCCTCCTTCGATGTATTGTAAACTTATTTCTTTTTTGTTTTATCCGGTGCCTCCGGGATCGGCGGCAGCGGCTTGTACTGTTCCTTTATTTGCTGTTTAATTACCTCAATGGCCTTTTCGAGCTGGGCATCTTTACCCATATACTCCTGGTACGGATCATTATCCAGCACGATGTCGGGATCCACTCCATGTCCTTCGATAATCCACTCGCTCTTTTCGGCCGAATAGGATGCAAACTCCGGTTTTCGCATGTCAGCGCCATCGATGAAGGGCAACGAACCGCTGATCCCCACAACGCCACCCCAACTGCGGGTACCGATCGTGGTTCCCAGCTTGTAATGTTTGAACCCATAGGGAAACAGGTCGCCGTCCGATGCCGAATAGCGGTCCATCAGCAGTACTTTGGGCCCGAGCATCATTTTGTCGGGAACAGTCGAAGGATGAGGCACATTCCTCCTCATATTGGCCCGCTGCACCTCACGCTGCAGGCGTTCCAGGATCATGGGCGAAACGTTGCCTCCGCCGTTTCCGCGATCATCGATGATCAGGCCCTTTTTATTCAGTTGCGGATAGAACAGGCGGGCAAATTCATTTAAGCCTTCCGGCCCCATATCGGGAATATGCAGGTAGCCAACCTCCCCGTTTGTTGCCTTACTGACCTTTTCGATATTCGTTTGTACCCAGTTCAGATAATACAAAGCCGATTCATCGTCGATGGGTGACACGATGATTTCGCGGGCGCCTGTTTCCTCGGGTTTGCTGTTAACCGTCAGAACGACTTCCTGTCCCGCCTTACCAACCAGCAAGGCATAAACATCGCTGACCGATTTCGTGCTTACACCGTCAACAGCCAGGATAAAATCACCCTCGTGAACCTCCACGCCCACCTCCGTCAGCGGCGACCGCAGCCGGCTGTTCCAGTTGGCCCCATCCAGGATCCGGTCAATCTTAAAGTAACCGGAAGCATCGGCGCTGATCTTTGCTCCCAGCAGTCCGGTCTTGATCCGTTCCACCTCGGGACGCTGTCCGCTGAGCACATAGGCATGTCCCACGTTCAGTTCACCAATCAGTTCACCGACCACATAAGTCAGGTCATCGCGGTGACGGACATGAGGAACCAGCACCGCATATTTATCGTGCATGGCCTTCCAGTCGAGTCCGTGCATATTCTCCACGTAGAAGAAATCGCGCATTTGCCGCCAGCTCTCATCAAAAATCTGCTTCCATTCCTGCTGATAATCAACCCAGGCCTTCATGCGCGAAAGGTCAATCTCTTTTTCCAGTTTGGCAGGTTTGGACGGGGAAGGCAAATCGGTTACGTACCATTTGTTCCCCTGCTTTGCGATCATCTTTTTAAGATTCGACGAGATCGAAAAATTGAATTCACCCATGGTCGTTTCCTTCTTTTCCTTCAGATCGTAAAACTTTGCCTTGTTCCCGTCTCCGTATTCGTTGTAATAAACGATACCGTCCACGCACGAAACATTGTAATAGTTCGACGAACCAATGGGCAACGATATAATCCGGTCTGCTATACCGTCAAAATCAATGGTGACATCCTTTGGATCTTTATTATCGCCCTCCGCTTTCTTCTCTTCCGGCTTTTTGTCATCCGCTTTTTTCTCTCCGGTTTCGGTTTTCACGGAATCATTTTTCAGCGCGAACGGAGACGGCGTATTCTTTGACAGGATGGCCAGGTAAACCCGGTCCATCTTTGTATAGGCATGATTCCACTCGGTCTGGCTATAGGTAGGGTTAAAGTCCCGTTCCGACACAAAAACCAGATATTTTCCATCAGAAGAAAACGATGGCGAACCTGAGCTGTACCAGTTGTCGGTTACATCTCTGATCGATTTGTCATCCAGGTTGTAAACCGAAACCTTGCCAAAATCGTTGTCCGTTTGCTGGGTAAAAGTCAGCCATTTGCTGTCGGGCGACCAGTTATAAGAATAGATCGGCCCATATTCGGACTGAAAAACGGTAGTGACTTTTTTTGTATCGATGTCAACATACCGCAACCGTAATTTCCGGTCGGTCCAGGCAAGCTTCTTGCTGTCGGGCGACCAGGCAATGCCGAAGATATAAGTGTCGGCATCTTTGGTCAGTTGCACGGCTTCTTTTTTACTGTCCTGATCTTGTATCCAGATCTCAAACTCACCTGATTGATCAGATAAGTATGCAATTGACTTTCCATCAGGCGACCAGATGGCACTTCGTTCATGTACGCCGGAAGTTCCGGTCATATTTTTCGTCACCCCTTTTTCGGCAGGCACGTTGAAGATTTCCCCCCGGGCGCTGAAAACAACCCGCTCTCCGTTTGGCGCAGGCTCTCCTTCAAAAATCAGTTTCGAAGCGTCTTTCCATTCATTGCGGGCATTAACAAAATCATTCTGGATGTAAACAGGCACCTTCACCGGCTTCTTATCTTTTACATTCAGTTTATAGATATATCCGCCATTCTCGAAAACGATGAACTCGCCTCCGATTGAAGGAAATTTAATATCATATTCCCTGAAATCAGTTACTTTTTCTTCAGCTCCCGTTTTGGTGTTGTATACAAACAGGTTCATGGTGCGGTCACGGTCCGACAGGAAGAAAATTTCATCACCTGCCCACATGGGGAAAAGATCCTGCCCCTTATTGTCGGTGATCTTCTTCACTTCCTTTGTTTTAAAATCGAAAACCGAGATATCATCGGCCATTCCTCCCTGGTAATACTTCCAGGTTCTGAACTCCCGAAATACCCGGTTAAAAGCAAGTTTGCTTCCATCAGGCGAGTAGCTGCAAAAACCACCTTCCGACAACGGCAACTCGGCAGACAGTCCGCCTTTGGGTGAAACATTGAAGAGCTGGCCTTTAAATGGATTGAAGGTCTGTTTCCTTGAACGGTAAGTAATGTTTTTCCCGTCGGGTGTCCAGCCCATCACAATGTTATTGGGGCCCATCCGGTCGGAGATCAGGTCACGGCCAAGGGTTGCCGTGTGGGTAAGGCGCTTCGGCACACCACCTTCGGCAGGAATGACGAAAACTTCGGTATTCCCGTCGTACTGGCCTGTGAAGGCGATCTGCCCGCCGTCGGGCGAAAAGCGGGCGAACATTTCATAACCTGCATCACTGGTCAGCTTGCGGGCTGTCCCCCCATCGGACGGAACGGTATAAAGATCACCGGCATAACTGAATACGATCTGGTTCCCCGAAATAGCCGGAAACCGCAGGAGCCTCGCTTCCGACGGAGCGCCGGTGAGCATCCCGGCCGACAAAACGCTTATGAGCGTAAAGAATAAACGAAATTTAATCATAGGACTTTATGTTATAGTAAGTACTTTCCTCTTCACCGGATTGTTGCACGTCTTTATTCACGTTGCCTCCTTTTAGTCTGAATACAATGCTGCGCATTACAAAGAAAAGAATGAATCAGGTGTTTAAAAAAGACTAATATCACTCCTGAAAGAAAATTCAGCCATAATTTGTTCAAAAAATGAGATCACCGGAATGAAGGTAAATAATAACCTCGCCTGTTAAGCTGTTCCTTCGGTGATCGTTCGGTGCTCCTTCGCTGATCCTTGGGTGAGGCTTTTCCTTAATTGTCCTTTCAAAATTATCTTTAATTTAGAAGCGAAAATGCAACACTTTTGGAAGCAACCAGGCCCTTGAGTGCTTAAGTGTGCATTTAAAATTTAACCGTTCGTCCGTATGAGCAAGTATATCATTATTTTGTTTTGCCTCCTTTTCGTATCCCTGACACATGCACAGGAAAAAAAACAGTACGATCAGCATCTGGCTTTCACTCCCGGAGCTGTGCTGCAATCCGGATCGCCTTTCCGAAGCGCCGCCGGAGTTCCCGGACGTCTCTACTGGCAAAACAAAGCCGATTACGCGCTGGCCGTGACGCTTGATACAACTACCCACACCATCTCGGGCACCGCAACGGTCACCTACACCAATAACAGTCCCGATCAGTTGGGTTATTTATGGTTCGAACTCGGACAGAACCTTTTTAAGGAAGGCTCACGAGGAAGTTATTCACAGGCTGTTCCCACCGATGCAGGAGGTTTTGTATTCCGCTCCGTTAAACTTGAGAACGGAAAACCAGTCGATTATATCGTCAATGATACACGGATGCAGGTCCGGTTGTCTGAACCGCTTGCTGCCCAGGGTGGACAGATCAGGGTGAAATTCGACTACCATTTCCGGATCAGCGACAAACAATTCCGGACCGGACGGGTGGCCACAAAAAACGGGACGCTTTACGATGTCGCCCAATGGTATCCGCGGGTCTGCGTCTTTGATGACATCCGCGGCTGGAACACGCTGCCTTATCTTGGTTCAGGAGAATTTTACTGCGAATACGGCGATTTCAGTTACAGCGTCACCGTTCCCTGGAATATGATCGTTGTGGGCTCAGGTGAACTGGTTAACGCGGAAGAGGTCCTGACCCCAAAGCAGATCAGCCGGTTACAACATATAACAAAAAGTAATCGTGTTGAATTTATTATTGAACCCAATGAGGTCGCTTCACCGGCAACCCGTCCGAGAAAAAAGGGACTGCTGACCTGGCACTTTAAAATGAATAACAGCAGGGACGTCGCCTGGGCAGCCTCAACCGCCTATATCTGGGATGCTGCGAAAGTAAACCTGCCCGACGGGAAAAGCGCTTTGGCCATGTCGGTCTATCCCGCCGAAAGTGTGGGCGATACCGCCTGGAGCCGATCCACCGAATATTTAAAGCATACCATCGAACATTTCTCGGAGAAGTGGTTCCCCTACCCTTATCCGGTGGCGTTAAACGTGGCCGGTTCGGTGGGTGGGATGGAATACCCCGGTTTGTGCTTCTGCGGCTGGAAAACCAAAAAAGCCAAATCGATGTATTATGTCACCGCGCACGAGATCGGCCATAACTGGTTCCCCATGATCGTTGGGTCGGACGAACGTCGTTTTGCCTTTATGGATGAAGGGTTCAACACGTTCATCGATATTTACGCCCAGGATGATTTTAACAATAACGAATTTGGTCCAAAACGTGACGGAGAGTATGATCCTGACGGGAAAAACCCGGCCCGAGACCTGGTTCCTTACCTGACAAGTCCGGAGGCGGAAAGCCTGTACAACCTGGCTGACGTCATCCCCTGGAAGTACGCCCATACGCTGAATTACTATAAATCGGCACTCGGACTGGTCCTGGCGCGGGAGTATATTCTCGGAGCTGACCGCTTCGATTATGCTTTTCGCGAATACATCCGGGAATGGGCATACAAACACCCCTCACCACATGATTTCTTCCGGCTGATGAATAATGCCACAGGCGAAGATCTCGATTGGTTCTGGAACGCCTGGTATTGCCAGACCTGGACGCTTGACCAGGGTGTAAGCAAGGTAAATTATGTCGAAAATGACCCTGCGAAAGGGTCACAGATCACGCTGATCAATACCCGCCAAATGGTGATGCCGGTCAAATTGAAAATTACCCAAAAAAACGGAAAAGTGAATGTGCTTAACCTGCCGGTCGAAATCTGGCAGGGAGGCGGTGAATATATCTTGCTGTATAACTCCACCAGCCCCCTGCAATCCGTGATCGTTGACCCGGATGAACAGTTACCCGACGTTAATCCGGGGAACAATTCCTGGAACCGGAAGCAGTGAGCTATGAGCTATGAGCTATAAGCGATTAACTGTGAACCAAGCGTTCCCGGCTCTTTCCTGCCTATGCGCTATGCTCCTGCCCCATGCGCTGTGTTCTTTGCGCTATGCCCATACTCTATGCCCCATGCCTTTTTTGCCCTGTAACCTTGCCACCCTGCCACCTTTTCCCCGTCTCCGATCTCCATTCTCCGGTCTCCGCTATCAGCTATACATTTCCTGTCCGCCGTTGGGATGCATGAACTGGCCGGTGGTGTAAGAACCGTCTTCTGAAGCCAGAAAAACATAGCATGGCGCCACCTCGCACGGCTGGCCGGCCCGTTTCATCAGCGATTGTTTTCCAAAATCCTTGTTATCTTCAAATGTCGAGACAATAAGCGGCGTCCAGACAGGCCCCGGAGCCACGCCGTTCACCCTGATTCCACGTTCCGCGACATTCCTCGCCAGTGCCCGGGTAAAGGAGGTAATTGCCCCGTTGGTAGCCGAATAGTCGAGAAAATGAGGACTGCCGTAGTAAGCCGTAACACTGCTGGTGGTAATAATGGAGTCCCCTTCATTCATATACTGTAAGGCTGGCTTCGCAAAGTAATACATTGCAAATATATTGGTGCGGAAGGTTTTTTCCATCAGGTCAAGATCCAGCTCCTGAATATTGTCCGTTGGATGTTGTTCTCCGGCATGCAGAACCAGGATGTTCAGTTTCATAAAATGCCCAACGGTTTTTTCAACGGTCGTTTTACAAAACTCCGGATCCCGGATGTCGCCCCGGAACAACAGGCATTGTCTCCCCTCTTTTTCAACCAGCCGTTTTGTTTCCTCAGCGTCGCGATCTTCCGACAAATACACAATGGCCACATCGGCTCCTTCGCGCGCATAATGAACGGCTACGGCACGCCCGATACCTGAGTCACCGCCGGTAATCAGCGCCACTTTGTCCAAAAGCTTGTTGCTTCCCCGGTAATCATCCCTGATATAAACCGGCTGCGGATCCATCAGATGCTCCTGTCCCGGCACTTCCTGTGTTTGTTGATGAATTTGTTCAGATGCTTTTTCATAATCTTCCATAATGTTGTCGTTTTAATTTTGTTTCAAAGCACGATACCAATAGTGTACCGCAGTCAAAAAACCGGATATACGCGGGTTTATGGACCAACAGGGAGTCGTTCCTTCCACAAAGCGGGGAAAATATTCATCACGGGGAAGAATCACCGCCCGGGACTTTCCCGGCAACCGATTTCTTCTTATTTTAGCTGAAACAAAATTGTAATGCCATGAAGTTCGGACAAGTAGAAAACTCAGAAACAATCGATTTTAGCTTACCGGAAGACCATCCGCGAACCGCAGAAATTCTGAAAAAAGCCAGTACCAAAAAGCCTGAAGTGTACGTGGGATGTGCCAAATGGAATAAAACGGACCTGAAAAATTTTTATCCCCGTGGCACCAAAGATGAGCTGGCGTATTATGCCACACAGTTTAATTCCATTGAACTGAACGCCACGTTCTACAATATGTACGACGCCGAAAAAATCATCGGATGGAAGGAAAAAACGCCCGGCGACTTCCGGTTTTTCCCCAAGGTAAACCAGCTCATCAGCCATTTGAAGCGCCTGAACAACACGGATCCGGTCGTTGAAGAGTACTGCGATATCATCAGTCATTTTGAAGAGAAACTCGGGATGGTTTTCCTGCAGTTGCACAACAACTTCGGTTACAAAAACTTTGAAAAACTGGCTCATTTTATCGAGATATTCCCAAAAGCCATCCCTCTGGCAGTGGAAATGAGGCATACCGAATGGTTCACCGACGAAAAGATTGCCAATGAAGTCTTTGCCTTTTTTGAAAAACACAATACGACCAACGTGCTGGTCGACACGGCAGGAAGACGCGACATGCTGCACATGCGCCTGACCACTCCTGTTGCTTTTGTGCGCTACGTGGGATCGAACGAGCCGCAAAGAGACCGCGAACGATTGGATCTATGGGTTGAACGCCTGAAAAAATGGTTCGATCTGGGCCTCAGAAATATTTATTTCTTTGTTCACCAGAATATCGAAAAAGAATCGCCCCTGCTGTCCGCCTATTTCATTGAGCGCCTCAACAAGGCGCTGGATCTGGATTTAAGAATTCCGTCAACATTAACATAAATCATATACGCATTAAACCATAACCGCGAATACGAGTCAAACACCCGTACCAATCAATTCCATTACCATCTGTTAACCAACCAACTGCGTATGCGATTTAAAATATTCTGTGCGCTCTTATGCTGCTCTTCGGCTTTGGCATACGGGCAAACGTCATTAACCGATAGTGTTACGATGCTTTTTACGCGCCAGATGCTGGCTTTTCCACAAGAAAAAGTTTACCTGCACACCGATAAATCCTGTTATGTGGCGGGCGAAAAAATCTGGTTCCGGGCTCATCTCGCCGATGCCTCGATGCACATACCGGCAACCGTAAGCCGCTATCTTTATGTGGAGCTGATCGATCCGCTCGATTCGGTGCTGGTCAGGGTTAAGATCCGTCCCGAAAACGGGTGCTATGCCGGCCGGATAGAGGTGCCCGAAGACAGCCCGGAAAGCAGCTACGAATTGCGCGCTTACACCAATTTCATGCGCGGTATCGGCGAAGACTATTTGTATGCCAAAAGCATTCTGATCGGTCATCCGCAATCCCGTTCAGTCGTGGCCGACGCCAAATTCGAATTTGAGTCGGAACGGAGAATATCGGCCGAATTTCAGTTTCAAAATTCTGATTTCACTGCGTTAAAGCCCGAAACGATCACGGTCAGGATAAATAATGGAAACCCGATGACGCTGAAGGCTGAGGAAGACGGAAGGGCGGGGGTTAAATTCAGTCTCCCCCCCGATTCAAAGCACCGGATCGTCCTGCTGGAATCGGTACAAAACAAATACCGGTACCGGAAGTATATCTCGATTCCCCTTCCCGACAATGATCCTGATCTGTCGTTCTACCCTGAAGGTGGTGTTTTACTGACCGGAACGGCCGGCAGGGTGGCTTTCAAAGCACTGAAGCCTGATGGAAGGCCTGCCGATGTTGAAGGCATTATTTACGACAGTGACCACAACGAAATTTCGGATTTTAAGTCCGCCCACCTGGGCATGGGCAGTTTCACGATTATACCACAGGAAGGAAAAACCTACTACGCAGTTATTAAAAATTCTGAGAAACACTTCGCGCTTCCTCCTGCAGCAACAACCGGATATGCGCTGACCAGCCGCTGGTTAAAGGACAGGCTGTTTATTGCCGTACTTAAACCGGCCGGCATCATACAACAGGATAAGCTCTATCTGATCGGACACACGCGTGGAATGGTCAACTTCGTGACCAGGTGGGAGCCGAAACGTGAGTTTCTCGCTCTGCCCGGCAAGTCATTTCCCTCAGGTGTACTTCACCTGATCCTGGCCGATAAGAACATGAGGCCGCTGAGCGAACGGCTGGTTTTCATCAACAACCACGATCAGGCGCGGGTCAATTTCCATCCAGACAAGGCTACCTACGCGGGACGCTCCCTGGTCAGTACCCGGATCGGGATCACAGGCGGGGATCATACGCCGCTGCCTGCAAGCTTGTCCGTGGCGGTGACCGATGACCGGGAAGTTCAGACCGACAGCACGTCGAACATCCTGACATCGCTGCTGCTCACATCAGACCTGAAGGGCAAAATCGAAAATCCCGCTTATTACTTCCGCGAAGGGAGCGAACCGGCCGCTGCATTGGATCTGCTTATGCTGACCCAGGGATGGCGCAGGTATAACGTGCCGGACCTGCTTTCCGGTAAACTTTCCCGGCCGACCACTTTCCTCGAAGTTGGGCCTGAGATCTCCGGAACAGTAAAAACATTGCTCATGGGAAAGCCCGAAGCGGATATTCCGGTAACGATCCTCTCGCTGAAAGGCGACTATGTGGAATCGGTCAACACCGACAGCCTGGGGCATTTCTATTTCAGGAACGGAGAATTACCCGACAGCACCCGGTATATCGTTCAGGTCATGCCAGGCAAGGGAATGAAGCGGTTTGAACTGCTCATAAACACAGATGAATACCCGCCGCACCTGTTAAAGCCCCTTCCGGCACAGGTAAACCGGCAATTGCTCATAAAATACGGAGAAAAAACAGAACAGAAATACACCTACGAAAATGGGATCCGGAACATTTACCTGGACGAAATAACGGTCACTGCCGCCCGGAAACAGGTTCGTAAGTCAGAGTATTACTCGTATGCCGACAACAGTATCACAGAAGATGTCATTGACCGGTTCCACCCCTCCAATATCCGGATGTTACTCATGCAACTGCCCGGGGTCATGGTAACAGGCGACAAGATATCGATCCGGGGGCAGGGTGATCCATTGCTCGTAGTCGATGGCATAACCATGGATATCAGCAATCTGGATATGATCAACGTCTTTGACGTGGCGCAGGTCGATGTGCTTAAGAATGCTTCAAACACGGCAGTTTTCGGATCACAGGGCGGCAATGGCGTCATCGTCATTTTCACCAAAGAAGGTAAGATCTCCTTTGAGCCAAAGCCTTTTCACATCAAAACCATTATGCCTCTTGGCTATCAGCAGCCGGTGGCGTTTTATGCCCCGAAATACGACACGCCCGAGGCCAGGGCATACACAAATCCCGATCTGCGCACCACCATTCACTGGGAACCGAACGTACAAACCGACAGCACCGGCGTAGCCACATTGAACTTCTATACCGCCGATGCTGAAACCAGTTATTCCGTGATCATGGAAGGAATCGCAGCCGATGGAAAACTCATTCACTACGAAGGAAAGATTATGCGCAAGGAAGAATAATCGAAACGTACCGATCCTGCTCCCGATATAAAAGAGCGGATCCTAATCATCAATTTTCCCGGCAGGAAATCCATCTCCTGCCGGGGAAAACGATCAGCAAACTTTCACGACTTCCATTTCAAGCAGTGCGCCAAGCTTTTGAATCTTCGATGAGATATGCCCCAACCCGACTGCACAGTGATGGGCAGGGCCATGCTGATTCCAGTCGTTGACAAACGTCCGTGCTCCAATTGAAAACTTATAGCGGCTGTTGGTGTTCCCGATCTCAAGAATCGGTCCCGGAACAGATTCACCTTCTGCCACCAGCAGCATCAGCTTGCCGTCAGAGGCCTCGACAACCGAAAGCAAGGTTACCGGTCCATATTTGACGGTCATTTCAACCGAAAGCCCCTTTCCCACTTTCCCGTGATAAACCTTCAGCGGACGCACTTTTGTTTTTCCCTGCGCGATGGCAATATGTCCGGGTCCGTCGTGTCCCATCAGCACCACATCATCGTTGAAATCCATGGCGTAATATTCGGTAAAAGAACCTCCCGCACCAAAGCTGTCCATGATCTTCATCGCCTGTACATTCTTCACTTCATATTCGCCGGCCACCGGAATGCCGCGGGCGGTCAGCAGTGAATTACCAAGGATGATGGAACTGATGGCCTCTTCATTTTCGGAAATACCGGTGCCCTTATAAAAATAAGCCATCGAGCCCAGCTTCTTTTCCTGGACCAGCCGGTCGAGCGCCACGGACGTACAGGCTGCACGTTCCAGGTCTACCTGAGGACAGTCGTCCTGCACGTCAAATTCTCTTCGGAACAGCTGCACCCGTTCCGCGATCTGTCCCTCGGTAACCTCCCGGCACGCCTCAGCCAGTTCATCCACTTCCACAACTTCCATGTGTCCGCCAAACGAGGCCATCTGGAGTGTCAGATCGGTGTAGATGTCGAGCATCCCTCCGTAGTAATGCCCCATCAGCCCCATCCGGTTATGTTCCATGACCCCGGCAACCCGGGCGGCATCGATCCATTCGGAAATCTCGCTCCAGCACTCCGGATCGTCATTCAGCATGCCGGTAATCTGGCGAAACCGGATCCCGGCACGCCTAAACACATTCGAAATCTCCGGTACCGGACAGGCAGAACAGGATGCCAGCCATTCGCCGGTCATCTTCTGCCGGTCATCCATCCGGTTAAACGCATCGTAGTTAATCGAGGCTTCGGGCGCCAGGTTCAGGATGATCACCGGAACTTTTGCCCTCCTCACTACAGGAAGAACAGTCGACGAAAGCGCATAGGTGGTCACATACAAAAAGATCAGATCGACATCAGCCTGCCGGAATACATGTCCGGCAGTTTCAGCCTTTTCGGTGTTGTCGACCATGCCCAGGTTGAAGATCTCCACACCGGGACGAGCCAGTTTCTCTTCCACGGTTTTCAAATAACCCAGCAGGCGGGCTTCCAGTCCTTCGAATTGCTCCCAGTACACGTCCAGTCCAATTCCAAACAATCCTATTTTAGTCATATTACCAGATTAATAGATTTTTCAGATTTTCAGTAAAGCTTCAAAAAGTAAACTCAACGCAAAGACGGCAAGGCGCTAAGTTGAGAAACGTTCATTCTATCGTATTTTGATTTCATGTGTATCTTTAATTCGATCTTATTATCCGCAATTTATGACTAATTTAGGGCTTTGTTCCTTTGTAAAATGATCGAATAACTTTAAATTCTGACACAATTTAGCCAGCAAGCTTTTAGCTGTTAGCTATTAGTAAAAACGAAATTAGATCCATGACCAATCATACCTTTACGCAGGAAATCTATTATCCGGCGCACAGCACTTCCGATCAGCACTGGGGACTCACAGTAACCACGGCCGGATACCAGTCGGTTCCGCCACACAGTTCATATCCCGCAGGAAGCCATCCTCCCGGATATCTCTTCAACACAAAAAGGGGGCGGATCCTGAATGAATACCAGCTCATCTATGTCACAAAAGGCGAAGGGGTTCTTTCCACGGCATCCCTGCCCGAAACGCCGCTGAACGAAGGTGCTCTTTTTATGCTTTTCCCGGGTGAATGGCACACTTACAGCCCCGATCCGAAAACGGGCTGGAATACCTTTTGGATTGGCTTCAGCGGTTTTGTAATCGAACAGCTGATAGCAGCCGGCTTTTTCGAAAAGACTGCTCCTGTCGTTCAGATGGGCTGCAATGAAAACATGGTCAGACTTTTTCAGGAAGTTCTCAGATTTGCCGGCGAAGAGCGTCCGGGATGCCAGCAGTTGCTGGCCGGTTATGTATCCTTGTTGCTGGGGCATATCGCCTATCTGAAGCGCAATGAATCGATTACAAACGACCGTGTTCATCTTTTGATCGATAAAGCGCGCATGCTGATGCGGGAAAACAGCATGCAGCATATTTCTGCTGAAGCGATTGCCGGTCAACTCAACATAAGCTATTCCTGGTTCCGCCGCTTTTTCAGAAAATACACAGGCATGGCACCCGGACAATACCTGGCTCAGCTCCGTATCCGGCATGCCTGCGAATTACTGGAACAAACCAGCGTTCCGGTTCAGACAATCGCCGAACAACTGCATTTCGAATCGTCCGGCTATTTTTCAGTTTATTTTAAACGGCAAACCGGCCTCAGCCCCCTGGAATACCGGAAAAACAAATTAAGGTCAACAGACGACTAGATTTTCAGATAACAGACGGATGACAGAAATGGAGAGAACCGCCTTCAATAGAAAATCTACTTATCTTCAAATCCGACAATCTGAAAATTCGACCACCAATAATCTAATAATCTGAAAATCTGATAATCTGAAAGTCCTTTTTAATGATTCGTCCCCTCAAACAGATCATTATCTGTTTTCGATTGTTTGCCGTTTGCTTTATAGTTGTTGAAGGAATAACTTAAACTTAAGGTGATCAGCGGGTACGTAGGCCGGATGCGCGTTACCGAGATCAGGTCGGAGGTAGTAATGTCGCTCACATATCGTGCCGAATTGAGCAGGTCCCGGCAGGCCAGTGTGGCAGTCAGTTTTCTTTTCAGCAATTGCCGGCGGGCCGCGAGGCTCAGGTACCAGAACGAATCGGTACGTCCCTGGGTGGTGACTGAAGGCCCCACAAAGTTGCCGTCAAACTGGATACTGGTACTTTTGTCAATGTCAAAGGCGTTGTTCAGTGCAAACTCGTAATTCGTGCTTTTCTTATTGCGGTCAGTGGTTTTAAATTGATTGACCACTTTGTAACGATATAAGCTGCCGTTCACATTCAGATGCCAATAGTCTGCCATTTCAATCTGTCCGTTTACTTCGAGTCCGGACGAGTAGTCATGACCGACGTTCGCCATCGAATCGAGGGTCACGCCCGCTTCAAACGGCACACGCAGGCGCTCGATCTTGTCTTTTCGGTACCGGTGAAATAAGGTAGCCGACAGGGTGTGGTCTTCAATATTTTTCCGGTAATTGAACTCGTACGAATCGATGTACTCGGGCTTTATGTCGGGGTTTCCGATCTCGGCCGAATAATAGTCGCGATAGGTGATGTAAGGCTCCATGAAAAAAAGCTGCGGACGGTTGATCCTGCGGGAATATGAAGCCATCAGGTGATGATCGTGAGGCAGGCTGTACCCCAGATGAACGGAGGGGAAGAGGTCGAATTCATTCTTCAGGCGGTCGGCTCCCTGTTTTGAACTTCGAAGCACCGTATGCGCATGTTCACCCCGAAGGCCTGCCTGAAAATCAAAATTCTTGTAGCTATTGGCCCAAATGGTATAGACCGAATTGACCCCGCGCTGGAAATAGAAGGTGTTATAGATGTCTTCCCTCCAGTAAAATTCCTTTTTCTCCGGATCCCAAAACTGCATGCTGTAATCGCCGTCTTCCAGGTAAGAGTAGTACTGATAACCGGCTTCCAAACGTCCTGTTTCACTATACGGACGAATGTAATCCAGGTTCCCTCTTACCGTCCAGCGGTGTTCGTCCTCCCAGGCCCGGTGCCCCTGCTGGCGCACATCCTGTTGATCGAACAAATCGCTTTGAAAATACTCCAGCGCATCACCGCCGTATTTCAGATAGAAACTTCCTGCCAGGTTATGTCCCTTGTCATTAAACTGGTGAGCAAATCCGGTTGTACCCTGGAAATAGGTTTCATGGATATCATAGTCATCGCGGCTGACGTAACTCACCGCTCCTCCGCCGGCCCGTTCCTCCGTATAATCCAGATCTCCTTCGCGGGTACGCCCACCGTATCCGCCTTCCAGATCAAGATTGAGTGTTGTTTTTGGAGATGCATGTTGCCAACCCGCTTTCAGTGCATAATTGAAATTATTACTCTCGCGGGGCCCGTCAGAACGGGATGTGGTTGAGATGCCGTTCACGATCGTGGTTTTATCCTGGTTGAAATCGCTTTCACGCAGATGATCGTTCCATGCACCTCCGAAATACCACCTGGAGGCGCTGTCCTGCCGGGTAAGCAAAAAATCGATCCCCCTGGAGAGAACCGTACTTCCTGTCAGGTTCACCAGCCCGCTCCATCCTTCGTTCGCATGCTTCCGGGTAAGAATGTTTATCATACCGACATCGCCCTCGGCATCATAACGAGCCGATGGGTTGGTGATGATCTCAATATTTTCGATCTGTCCGGCCGGTATTTGTTCCAGCGCCTGCGAACCGTTGAAAATACTTGGTTTTCCGTCGATATAAACAGCAAAGCCGCTACTTCCACGGAAGGTCACTTCTCCTTCGGCATCTACCCGGATAGACGGTGTGTTCTGTAGAATATCAACTGCTGTTCCCCCGCTGGCGAGCATGTTGCCGGAAGCTTCAATGACCCGCTTATCCAGTTTGTAAACGATCTGTTTTCTGTTTGCCACGACCTCCACTTCCGACAGTCCAACCTCCAAAGGTTTCATTTCGATGATTCCAAGGTCGACCATCCCCGTTGTACCCGTAAGTTTTATGCCCGCACGACTGTAAACGTCATAGCCAACGAGCCTGATAAGCAAACTGTATTCTCCATTTTTTAAACCTTCAATCGTAAAACCTCCGTCTGCACCCGGAGCGGTATGAAAAACAGGCTTTGTGCCGCCGTTCTCATATATCAGGATGTCGGCAAAATCGATCGGTTTTTTAGCTTCCGAGTCGATTACCCGACCTTTTATTTGCGGTACTGCAGGAAAGGCTGCCGTTGAAAGAACAAAACACAAAAGGGCTGACACACAATAGAAATACTTTATCATCCGGTGTATGTGGTTTAGGTTATATTTTCCAAAACCGCTAAGATAATATTTCTAAAGTGATCATCTGCAGCCTTTGTAATCATTAACAGCAAAAAAAAAGGAAAGCCGTCAGATCCTTTCAAAAAAAGATCTGCCGGCCTTCCTGCAGCTAACTGGTTATAATTTTTCCTGTTCGGTAAACTTAAGTATAACCGGACCCAGCAATCCGGATGTACGCAGCAGATTCCCGGCATCGGCGGCTTCGAATTTATTGATATTGGTTTTGGTGAGCCGTTTGCTTTCCGGCAGGCGGGCGTCGCCGATCAGCCGGTTCGGCCAAAGGTTAGTGATCTCAATTTCCAATTTATTTTTGCCTTCGGTAAGCCGGCCGGTCACGTCGAGTTCGTACGGAGGAGTCCAGCACAACGGGTAACGATGCCCGTTCAGGGTTACGACGGCCATTTCATGCAGGTTGCCAAGGTTCAGCAAGGCTTTTTTTCCCCTAATCTCCTTCCCGTTCAGCACGAATTCACTACTGTATACAGCCGAACCGGAATAGTGTTTAATACCGGCGTCTGCAAACTCCGTCCACGATTTCAATTCCTGAACAGCAATTGATGCCGGGCCTCCCCATTCGGGATCAAACTGCAGGTTCCAATTTCCGGTCAGAGCAATCGTCTGAGCCGGGTTACCGGCTTTCACGGTTTGTTTCTTTCCGTCCGACCAGTTTAAGGTGTATACTCCCGGTTCCGGAGCGTTCATCATCCATCCCTGCTTTACTTTTTTAAATCCGAACAGCGGTTCTTCAGCGGCTTTCTGCAGGTTACCCGGGAAGAGAGGCATTCCGTCTTTTTCAAGTCCGGTGATATGCCTGACGAGCTTTGCATCGGTAAAAACGATAAAAACTGATCTTTCCGGGGCCAAATGCAAAGGAACAACAGTTCGGTCTTTTTCCTCGCGGTATACCAGCACCGGATTTATTTCGCCGGTTTGCGGATCCCAGAACTGCGGAACTTTGCCGGTTACCCGGAAGCTGCATTCCACCTGTTCAAAGCGATCGGGAAGGTCGGTCAGATAACGGTATTCAAAATCGTCAATTCCTTTTCTTCCAAAGCGATTGACCACAAAATAATAATCGGCATCCGCTGTTTTCCGGTGGATGTAATCGAGTGCCGTTTTCGGGTCCGGGCTGCTGAAGCTGAAATCAGGTGCTGTTTCCAGTGAAGCCAGAACGTCGTTGACGTTTTTTCCCCAGATCACACGACCCTTCCCGTAATGGTTTTCGGTAATCTCTTTACCGTCTATTCCTCCCCACAGCTTTTCGGTAAGGGCATTCAACTCACCGTCGCTCCCGGGATAAGCAGTCAGTCCGCTTGTCCGCCGCGGCCGGGGGGCAATAACTGTAGCCCCTTCCCGAACGAGGACCTCCACTTTTTTCAGCACCTCCAGGTCGATCTCCTCTTCCGGGGCCAGCACCAGCAAGCGGTAGCTCATCCCATCCGGGAGCATGATCCTGCCGTTTTCAACAGCGGCTCTGTGCAGGATCACATCCTTTGAGCATTTATCCCAGTCGTAACCAAAATTCAGTTCGGGATATTCTTCTTTCAAAAAAACAAAATTCGGAACGTCATCGCCATAATAGTACAGCACGTCGGCCACGAAGAGTCCCTGCTGCAACAGGTAGCTGCAACGGTTCAGGTAACCGATAAAGTCACCAGCCTGCTTCCACCAGGTCACATTGGGATTGAGGTGCGTGCCCGCGAAATACTCATTTCCCGGAAGCCCGAATTCTTTTGGAGAGGAAGTAAAGGTATGCCACACAATCCGGTTCACTCCGGAGCAGAAGATGCGGTCGATATTGGCCTTCAGGTCTTTTGGCGAACGTTCCCACTGCGGACCGATACTGGTGGGGCCTTCGGCCGCGACAAAGCGTTTTCCGTTGGTATGGGCCACGCAGGCGCTTTGTTTCACCGCAAGCCGGGCGGCATCGGAAACACGGTGGGTGTTTGAGCGGGCCCAGAATTCGCCCTGCGGAAAGTCGCTGATGCCCATGACCCGGAGCGCATCGACAGGCGCCGAATGCGGCCCACCCGATTCCGGATGTATACCCATGCCATTTTTATGCGCCAGTTCCGCAAAAAGCCTGTAATGATTTTCGGCCACGCAATCGCCCACTGCTTTGCGAACATCATGCAAAAAGCGATTTGAGATTTCCTGGCTTTCCACCACCCTTCCCGTCATGACGGGAAGGTAGCTATGCAGCTCATATCCTCTGAATTTTTTAAATTCTTCCGGGAAACGGTTGGTCCAGTTTACCACTCCCATTTCCCAACTGTCGGTCTGAAGGAATTTCACGCTGTTGCCTGCTTCCTTTGCCGCGTCTATCAAAGGCTGGATCACCGTTTGACGAAACAGTTCGAAGGCATCGGGATTGAGATGGTCGAGCGACAAACCCGACCAGCCGTCGCTCGTGGTGGAGGTCTTTGCCCCGGTACAGGTCCAGCCGTAGCGGATCACCAGCCAGTCGCCCGCGGGCGCATCCCAGTTTAACGTAGTCCCGTCAAAACTGGCAGTAAGGTCAACGATTTCTTCTTTTCGGATCACGTCAACTACGACTGGGTTGTCAAAGCCTTCACGTAATTCATGTAGGGGATAAATCCCCTGCCATCCCATCGCCTTGTTGAACGACTTTTTGCTCCAGTTCATAATGGCCTCATCTTTCACCGGTGAATCTTTTGCAGGCGCCGGAATAGCCTGAACCAGCACATCGCGATACAGCAGTTTCTCTTCCGGCCGGGGAAGTGCCACGCTTACTTTTTGTCCGCCATGCACGATTGTTTCGGTGTAAACGAGTTTCTTCAGTGCCAGCTCCGGGGTAATCGATGGGGCACCCGGATTCCATCCGCTTTGGACGTTCACGCTGAGTTCAATGCCAACCCGGTCGGCCTCCTTCACGGCATGCTTGTATAACTCCATCCACGCTGAACTCATAAAAACCGGTCCGGCTTCCGTTTTGCGGGCCACCTGGTAACTGGAACTACCGGCATCGACCAGGGACGTTCCTCCGTAACCCTTTGCTTTCATCTCCTCCAGGTCGCGCGTAATCGACTCTTTGGTGGCCATGCTGTTCAGCCACCACCAGTAGCAACGAAGTCCCGATTCGGGTGGTGGGTTTTGAAAGCCTTTGGCCGTTGCGGAAACGGAAACGGCGGTATCGGTTTCGATTCTATAATTTGGCTGAGCCTGCAGGCCCAAAACAGAAAAAATGGCTGCAGAAAGAATGATATTTTTTTTCATGATAATTTTCTAAAAGACTATTAATAAAGCTTGTAACCGACGGTTTACTATTGACCTGCCGGTGGGTGGCTACTGGTAGCTGGCAACTGGTCATAACTAAAAGCTAACAGCTAATAGCTAAAAGCAAACAGCTAATTCATGGTTTCCCGATCCAACATTTTTGATCACGGCATAAGCGCCTTCCGCCACGAAAGATGCGTTCTCTCCGTTCAGCATGACTTTCTGTGAAGTTGACCGGAACGGGAGGTAAACATCGGCTGTTGCATTGGCAGGGATCGTTACACTTAGTCGAAAAGATTTACCGGGATCGTTATCGAAAGAAACCAGCACGTCGCCCCGGATAGTCGGATGTTTTATTTCCGCGTGCTTCAGCTTGCCAGGCTGCGGTTTGATCCGGATTTTCCGGAAACCGGGTTCCAGGGGTTCAATACCCATGAGTTGACGTGGAATAATATTAGCTGGCACCGCTCCCCAGGCATGATTCCAGTCCTGATTGGGTTTGTATTTGTTATCCCAGGCCTCCATCGAAATGGTCGAGCCTGCCCGGATCATGTTATACCAGCTCCGGTCGGAAACGGACGTCAGCAATTCAAGTCCGTAATCTCCGTTGTTCCCGTCATAAACCGCATCCATCAGAAATTGTGATCCGTAAACACTGCAGGCCATGCCCCGGGAGCGGATAAATGCATTGATCGGCTCAATATTCTTGCGGGGCGACAGACCAAAGGTCAGCGGAAACATGTTGGCATGCAATGAAGCATGGTCCGTACCGATGCCATCCACATAAATTCCCCGTTTTTTATCCAAAAATTTGCCGTTAAACGCTTTCTTCAGCCTTTCAGCCTGAGCCGCATATTGATCGCTTTCAGTTGATTTTCCCAGTACATCAGCAATTCTCGCCATCACGTTCAATGCCTGGTAGTGGTAGGCATTGACGACAGTATTCACATCCTGAAAAACAAAGCCGTCGGTCTCACCCGGCTCCTTTTTCCCCAGCCCCAGGATCCCCGATTGCGGCCAGTCGACGATGTCTTTCAGATTACCTTTCAGATGGATCGACTCCAGCACTTCAGGCGTCACCTTTCCGGTGCGGGTGCTGATAAAGCCCGACTCGTCAGCCAAAACGGTCAGTGTTTTTGATTGCAGATCCTGATAAAAAGCAAGCAACGATTCTTTGTTACCCGTGTACAGGTAATCGTTCCAGGCCATCAGCACCGATTGCAGGATCCATTCGGTGGGCCAGGTGGCATGATGGATCAGATACTCATGCGAATACCTGCCCATGCTGTATTCCCGTGCCACGCCATAATGTCCCAACTGATTGATATAAGCATCTGCTTCGTAGGGAATGCGCTCACGGTCGCCGTCCACGTATATCCCTGTAAAAGATGTCGCTTTGATAGAATATTTGCAAAGCTCCCAGACCTGGTTGAGCACGGTATCGGAGCTTGTAAAAAAAGATTCTGTTTCATCGAACGGATAAAACACCGTTTCCCTGATCAGATCCTGAACAGCCGGAGTTTCGTTATACCCTTCGAGTTCGCAATACCGGAACGGCGTCACTTCTCCGATGTAATCCGGCATTTTGATGGCCTGAGGCCCCGTGTTCCGTTTGTCTGGCTTAACCGCAATCACGTAGGTATTCCAGCCTCCTTTTAACACCAGCCGATACGAAGAATAGCGGATCGTTCCGCCCGGAGCAGCATCGATACGCCCGTCTTTTACGGCTTCACCCAAATGGATGGTAATGGTATCGCCCCCGGTTTTCCCATCCAGGCGTAAACGCAGGCGGCCAAAGGCGTCTTTGCCGAAGTCAATAAAAGTTACAGAACCGCTCAGACTGCGAATCGCAACGGGAAATTCGTCCTGTTTCTGCAGTGGATATCGGGCTGTTGCATAATCGGCCAGACTTGAAGCTGTTTTAAAACGGCCTATCGCAGAAAAATCAGACTCAACTCCTTGATTATCCCAGGTCTTCACCTTCCAGAAATAAACCCGATCGGGTTTTAGGGCTTCACCGGCATAAACCACGTTGACCGACTCATCGCTTTCAATCTTCCCGGAATCCCAGCAATCTCCCTGATCAGCTTTAATATTTTCGAGGCTTGAAGCGACCAGGATCCGGTATGCCGTCTGAAGCGTATTGGGTTGAGCAGAACCGACAATCCAGCCAAAGAACGGCTTTTTCTGACCAATTTCAGCAAACTGAAAATGTTCGTTTCTGGTGATGGCATCTTCCATCAATGTATTCACGGGATATCCGTTCAGAAATACCTGTCCCGCATGCGACAGGAAATTCACCGTGAGGCCTGAAGGTTGATTCGTTACTTCCACTGCCAGCAGCGGGGAACAAAAAGACCCGGCGAATAAACAGAGAAACAGCCTGAAAATGCTTCGGAAGGAAAAAAAATGATGGGTCATGCGAGGTAAAGTTTAGTTAGTGAAAATAACCTGGATTTCAGGAAAATCAAAAATACATCATAAAAACGGGAATTAGTCGCTGAAAATTAAAATAATCGGAACGGCGTATATGGAATGCCGTCCCGATTACCACATAGCCCCGGGGTTACCTGTCTGTCCAGCCAGGGTTCTGATCCAGCATAATGTCTTTATTGGTATCGATCACGGTTTGCGGAATTGGCCACAGGTTGTAATTAAAGGTCAGCGTAGCCTCGGTTTCCGGCCAGAAGGCATGGTTGCGTATCCGTTCCACGGCCACACTCCCTCCCATGCGAAGCAAGGTGTTCCAGCGGCATTCTTCATAAACCAGCTCACGTGCCCGTTCATTCAGAATCGTGTTAAAGCTGTCATCCATGTCGGCAGCGGTAACCAGGTAGCTGCACTGCGCCCGTTGCCTGAGCAGGTTGACGTCAGCAGCAGCACCAGGCTTGTTGCCCATCCGCTGTTTTGCCTCTGCCCGGAGCAAAATTGTTTCAGGCAGACGGATGATGTATTCATCACGGAAAAGATTACTGCGGTTTTCGCCGTCCGCCAAACCAGTATATTTATCCGTGGCAATTTTGCAAGACACGGGGTAGCATAAACTGACATTGTTTTTATTCGTATTGGCGTCGGCACTCCCGTTATAAATTTCATTCCAGGGAACAGCATTCATGTAATAGGGAGAAGTCGGAACGTTGGCAATGAACGTTCTGCGGAAAACGATATCCGAATTACGCACATCGTCGGCCCATTCATCCGCAAAGATTTCATCGCGGGTATACACGGTTGGGATCATCTGTGCTATTCCACGTCCACCCACATTTTCCAGGGTCCCGGTCAGGTGATTCTTCGCACCGTCACGGAAAACAGGTCCATAGCCGCGCGAATAACCCAGTTTCGATTTGGTATCTTCGGCTTTATAAGCTGCATAATCAATCTGAGCCGCCCAGATACATTCCTTGTTCCCTTCCTGGTAATTCACATTTCCTTCCTGGAAAAGATCCCAGTAATGATTGGTCGGAAGATTGAGCGCGCCGATAACGTTACTGGCGTTGTACACACCGTTTTTGTAAATCGGCATGGAAATCGATCCTTCTGAGGCCCGGCTGCCAAAGCGATTGGTCATTAGCGAGTAAATACCCCCGTCAATCACTTGATTCGCGTAGTCTACCGATGCGGTATAGGCCGTCTGAGCCTCACCCGATTTCCCTTCCGCCTCAAGCTGAATACCCAAAGCCAGGTAGAGTTCAGCCAGATTATGCTGGGCCGCTCCGCGGACAATACGGCCGCCGCTGGCGGTTGTCTCAGGCAGGTCATTGATAATGGCTTTCATCTCGTCGATTGCAAACTGGTAAGTTGCTGTTCTGGACGCCCGTTCAAAGTTAAACTGCGGAACCTCGACCGGTTCGGTGATGATCGGAACACCTCCGAAGAGTTCACCCAGATTTCGGTAGGCAAAGGCCCTGAAAAAGCGGGCCTGAGCGACCACATAGGCTTTCTCTGCCGGCGATGTCCAGGTCAGCTGGGGAATTTCGGCTGCCTTGATCGCAATATTGGCCCGGGTAATCACATAGTACCAGGTGGAATAGTTGTCGTAAAAATTACTGTTATCCGGATTAATCACACTGTAGTCGCTGAAGGTATTTCCTCTCCGGATACTGGGTACGTCGTACATATCCGTTCCTTTGCCGCGAAACACATAAATCCAGCCCTCCTCCGAAGGGTTAACCCATAAATCGCGAATGTGTGAATAAATAGACACCACCACCTGGTCTACCTGTCCGGAGGTTGAAAAAGCGTTGCCAACAATATAAAAAGTGGCGGGCGTTTCTTCCAGAAATTTATCATCATTGCAGCTTACCAGTCCCGTAAGAAGGGCGGTAAGTCCCAGGAAAATATATTTTATTCGTCTCATAATCGTAAACATTAGGATGGGTTAAAAACTGATATTTGCACCGATCGAATAAGTTGACACAACCGGGAAGGTATTATCCAGGTACCTGGCTGTTGTTTCAGGGTCGCCTCCGTCCCAGTCGGTAATTGTCAGTACATTCTTCGCGGCAAAGTAGAGCCGGAGTGAACTGATATTAGCCATTTTTACCCAGGGCTGGTCAAATGTATAAGACAGGGTGATATCCTGTAAACGCACAAAGCCTCTTGATTGAAGTCCCAGGAAGCGGCTGTCGGCCGAATAGGTTGCAGCAGGATAGACATTACTCTTGTTTTCGGCCGTCCAGGCAGGCTTATACGGGAAATTGTCGTTAAAGCGGTCTGTCCGCGAAACATAGGCAGGAACGTTTTTTTCAAGATAATGGTCGTTGCCGCCAAAAATGCCGGTAATCAACACGTACAACTCCAGATTTTTGTAGCGGATATCATGGCTCATATTTAACCTGAAGTTTTCTTTCGTGTATCCTACAATCGTGCGGTCGTCGGCAGTGATTCCGGCTTCGCCGTCCAGATCTCTGTATTTCGGGGTACCGGCAGCCGCTCCGGTAAGCTGGCGGTATTCCGTGTCGTCTTCCTGAACAATGCCTTCTTGCTGATAGCCATAGATAGCGCCGAGCGATTTTCCGATAAACAAATTATTACCGATGTCGTCATCTTCTTTTCCGTCACCGTTGATATCGTCGCCATAAAGTTTCACCAGTTTGTTTTTGTTCTTCCAGAAGGTAATCCCGCTTGTCCAGTTCAGATCATCGGTCCTGACCAACATGCCCCTGGCCGTCAATTCGATACCGGTGTTGTTTACCTGTCCCATCGAAGCCTTCACAGTTTTATAGCCGTTCATAACCGGAATGGTCCGGGTAAAGATCTGATCGGTGGTTTTTGAAAAATAGCCATCAACGTCCACAAATAAACGATTATCCAGCCATGCCGATTCAAAACCCGCGTTAATCGCCTCGGTGCTTTCCCAGCCCACTTTCGGATTACCAAGGGTTGTTTGCACCAGACCATAGCTGATTTTGCCGGGAGCGTTCGAAAACTCATAGCGGTAAGCACCCGACGGTCCGTTAGCCACCCAAGACAAGGTGCTGTATGGTCCCACTCCCTGGTTCCCGTTCTGACCCCAGGCCAGTTTTAATTTTAGAAAATCAAGGGGCTTCACGCTTTTCATAAATTCTTCATCCGAAATTTTCCAGGCAGCGCCCACGGCAGCAAAGTTTCCCCATTTTATATTTGCTCCGAATACCGAAGCGCCGTCACGTCGGTAGGAGCCGGTCAGAAAGTATTTGCCTGCGAAATTATAACTGACCCTTCCCAGGTAACCGATATTGGCTCTTTCATATCCTCCGATCTGCGAGCCGTTGATATCCCTGTTATTTACGTAAAGATCCACTTTCTGAACAGTGGCCTTATGCAGCCCCCACATGCCCAGTGCTGTATTTCCATTGGCGGCAAAATCAGAGCCCGTTACGTAGATAATCTTATATTTCAGGTGGTCTCTTGTTGCGACAACAGTCGCTTCTACGTTGTGTTTCCCAAAGGTATTTTTATAACTCAGAATGTTGTCCCAGACATAACTGTACGTGCTGTTGGTATTCAGGTTTCCGTTCGCCCTGCTTAAGAGCGCCTGAACGCTTGCCGGCGAATACCGGCTGATATCGGAACCTTCCGCGATATAATAATCTTCATAATAAAAGGAGCCTGACTGGTTCTGATCGGAATTGATCAGGTAATTCAATCGGTAGCCCAGGCCTTTTATCCAGGGAACATCGACGTTCAGGTAACTGTTCAACCGGTAATTGTGCCGGATGTCCTCATTGTCGGTGGTTCCGTCATCAACGCCCCATAAGGGATTCACCTGACTCTGGGTATAGGGATATTTTTCAAGATTACCTGCTTCGTCGCGGTACATCACCCCGTAGGGTGACACCTTTTGAGCTCCCTGCACGTTAGCAGCAAAACCAGAATAGTCGCGCCGGGAAAAACTGCCGTCAACTCCAACCTTCAGCCAGCTCGTTATCTCCGTATTGATCTTTCCAAGAACGGAAATACGTTCAAAATCGTCCCCGACCACAACGCCTTTGTTCGTGTTGTAGGAGGTCGACAAATAATAATTAATCCCCTTGCCGGCACCGGAAACAGCTAACTGGTAATCCTGAATAATTCCCGTTTGCGTAATTTCGTCGAGCCAGTTTATTTCCTTGCCCGCCTCCAGGTTGGCCAGCTCACCGGCTTTCATCCAGTCGGTCGATCCATCCGCATAACCATTCCGGGCATTTACCGATTTAATCCACTCCGCTCCTTTCATCACCTCAGGACGGTTTTGCCAGCTGTGCACGCCCACGGCTGTGTTGAACGTGATAACCGGCTTTCCGGAAGTTCCCCTTTTAGTAGTGATGGCAATGACTCCGTTTGCCGCCCTTGAACCATACACTGCAGCCGAAACGGCATCTTTCAGGATGTCGAAACTGGCAATATCGTTCGGATTGATATCATTCAAACTTCCCATGTAGATCACCCCGTCCAGGACGATCATCGGGTTGTTGTCGCCATTGATGGAATTCTGTCCGCGGATCAGCATGCTGGGCTCACCCCCTGCCGTATTGGTCGCGCCGATATTCAGCCCCGATACATTCCCTTTCAGCGATTCCAAAGCGTTCATATTGGGAGCAAGTGAAATCGGGGAATTTTCCATTTTAACCGAACTGACAGAACCGGTATATTCACCCCGCTTTGCCGTACCGTAACCGATAACGATCACTTCATCCAGCGCCTGTTCATCCTCTCTCATTGTAACATTAACAGTCTGTTGTCCGTCGAATGGGACTTCCTGTCTCTGCATGCCTACAAACGAGAAGACCAGGATATCGCCTGTTTGGGCAGGCAAGCTAAAATTTCCATCAATGTCGGTAATGGTACCCCTGGTTGTTCCCTTAATAGCAACCGTAACGCCGGGCAGCGCTTCGCCGTTCACTCCGGTAACTTTCCCTTTGCCGGGCGACTGTTGGGAGACACTCAAAGAACCGGAATTCCTCGGGGTGATGATGATCTGACGGTCCATCACCACATACTTCACATCTTCTCCGGCAAACAAGACGGCCAATACTTCTTCGATTCCCCGGTTTTCAACCTTCACACTAATGACCTTATCAACATTGATCAGGTCATTATTATAAAGGAAGAAGTAATTACTCGAGTTCTCAATCTCTTTCAGCGCGTATTTGATAGTCGTTTGCTGAAGATTGAGCGAAATCCTGGCACTTTGTGAATAAGTACCCGACGCTATGCCGCTCAACACGGAGAAGCATATCAAAAAGACAATTAGTTTCATAATTAAAAACACGCTATGCCAGCCGATGCTTGTACAACCGTCTGACGTGGTTACATTTTTTTTCATAACTTTGTACGGTATAAGTTAAATACTTGTAAAACTGCCCGAATCAACCATTCAGGCGAAACTTAGACAGGGAAGTGTGCGACCACTTTCCTGTTTTTCTTGAAAAGGTTTTTATGTCATAGGCCTGTTCATTTTTAATTCAACGCTTCATTTGCTAAAAAAGGATCACTTTTGTGCGCGACTCCGTTTGATCTCCCGTTTTAGGAGGATGGATAAACTGATACTGAAAGGGAGTAGAGATCGTCAGGTATTTCAACACTTGATCAAGCGATTCCTGACTGAATGTTGCCGTGAAATGGTATGACTCTAAACGCTGGTCGGCAATCTCAATATCAACATTATACCAGTTCTCCAGGCGGGAAACCAGTTTTTCAACCGGATCATCAAAGAAAACAATCTTCCCATCTTTCCAGGCGGTGTACCGGTTGATATCCGCTTCTGTTTTATAGACCATCTTGTTATTATCCGAATCATAATCAGCAACTTCTGAGTCTCGCAGGGTCATCAAAGGCGCCTGTCCGTCTTTGAGCTGTTTAAAAATTTCAACTTTTCCCGTAATTAGCGCGACTTCAATATGCCTCTCATCTTCATAGGCATTGATATTGAAAGAAGTTCCCAAAACTTTTACGTCGAGCCGGGATGTATTTACAATAAAAGGCTTTTCAGGATTTTTTGTGACCTCGAAATAGCCTTCTCCCATTAATGTTACCTGCCGGGAATCCGCCTGATCGAATGAAAGGGGGAATTTCAGGGTGCTCCCTGAATTTAACCAAACAGCCGTTCCATCGGCGAGCGTCAGCTTCGTCTGTGTCCCAAAAGCAGCTTTTACTTCCTGATAAACAAGCTCGCCTGTCTCGGCAGGTTTCCGGTCCATAAAATAATTCATGGTAACTGAGAGGGCTGCCGATAAGGCCAATACGGCAGCGGCCTGTCTTAAAAAAGACACCAGGCGCAACTCCTTCCCGAATTCCGGTATCCGGCGTTTTGTTTTAACAAGGGCATTCTCCGGGTCAATCGAATCGGAAAGCATCAGGCTCCTTGAATCTTCCCACAGTTTTTGATAAGCTGCAAATTCTTTCTTGTTTTCATCCGATTCATTAAGCCATTGCCGGATGATCTGTTGCTCTTCAATTTCCGATTTGCCCGTGAAAGATTTGATGAGCAATGATTCGATATGCTGTTTTTCCACCTTGTTTCGTTTCAATCAGGACGAAAAAGACAGGAGCATACCCTACATGAAATTTTACATTTTTTAGAAAAAATATTCGTTCTACCTACTGTCAAAAATGAGTGATCTTATAAAGCAAAAGAATCAGGGGCAGGTATTCTTTCAGCTCCGCCCTCAGTATCTTCAGTGATCTGCTCATCAGGGCTTCTACCCCTTTCACGGAAATATTCATGCGCTCAGCGATTTCCGGATAAGTGAGGCCTTCAAACCGGCTGTATTCGAACGCGATCCGGCAACGTTCGGGAAGCCGGCTCATAGCCCGTACCAGTTGTTCTTCAAATTCGTGTGACAACAAAGAAGCGTCTGAGCCCTCCGCGACAGATGATTGGCCGGTGATCTGGTCAAGGCTCGCTTCATGCTTCTGTTTTCGCAGGTGGTCGATGCATTTGTTTCGCACAACTACGGTCAACCAGGAAGAAAGATTTTCGATGTCAGGCGCTGCCTTCCTGGATTCCCACAGCTTAATAAAACAATCCTGCACCAGGCTTTGCGACAGGTCAAGATCCTGCATATACAGTTGAGCCTGGGCGCACAAGGCCTTATAGTACCGTCTGAAAATGAAGTCAAAAGCCTTCTCTTGCCCTTCTTTCAGGGCGACGAGCACAAACTGGTCATTATTTTCCGGAAGGGCAGCAGTCATAAGGCCAAATATAGCTTTTTCGATGCAATTTAGCTTGCCGGTTTCATGGTTTTGAAGGCTTTGATCAGGTATTCGTTGAACATGATCCCGAAAACGATGAGGAAAAGGCCCAGGTAAGTGCTGATATAAATCTGTTCGCCCAGAAAGCGGTGGATCAGAAACAGTGATAGAAAAGGCGCCAGATAACACATCTGGTTGATCAGGGCAGGATTGTTGGTGTCGCGGATGGCGGCTCCGAAGAAAATAAAGGGAATAGCCATTTCAAAAGCACCGACACAGATGCCGGCAAGCAATCCTTCGCTGGATTGCAGATCCACTTCCGTAAACAGCGTGCCCAAAAGCAGGTAGGCTGATCCGAAAAGAAAGATCATAAACAGGGCGAGCACATGATCTGTTTTGGTGTTCATCGTCTTCAATGTCCAGTAGCCTGCCCATAAAAAGGCGCTCAGAAAAGCAAGCAGCAGGCCTGGCACCGAAAAGCTGATGCCTTTGAGTCCACCGGGACCAAAGGAAATGAAAACCACGCCCAGTAAAGACATGGCCATCCCCAGGTATTTCAACGGGGGAATGGGCCGGGAGGCAAAAACAGCCAGTACGATGAGCAGAAGAACCGGCCAGGAATAGTTGATCGGCTGGGCCACTTGCGCCGGCAAGAGTTCATACGACCGGAACAGGATGAGGTAATAGATGGCGGGATTAAGCAGTCCTACCAGGGCGAACCAGCGCCACTCCTTCAGGCTAAAGTGACGAACCTGCCGCCACTTGCGCTGCACAGTGAGCACTGCTCCGAAAATAAAAAGGGCCGACAAACTGGCCACCAGTAACATTTCAAAGTAAGATAAGCTTTT
>JBCFBK010000007.1:50643-156016 GCA_038562555.1 Prolixibacteraceae bacterium
AAGGCGATCTTAAACATCGTAGCTACGGTAGACCAGCTCAGAACGGCGATACTGCCATACAAAATGGCCCGGTTTGCTTTATTCATCATTTTATGCGCTCAGGTTTCCCCTTTACAAGGGCAGGTAAATTTAATCGAATTTCCAGACACAACATGAACAAAAAGACAAACCTTTGTTTTCGGAGAAACTACCGAATTTTTTATAATTTTAACCATGAGGCTACAGATCGCGAACAAAAAGGAACGCAACCAAAGCAGTGAAGTGATCAGCTTAAGCCTGGAAGCGACTTCAAAGGGACGGATGAGCGTAACCTAACCCCAGACCCGCAGTTCGTTCTTATTATCTTTTCAATTCCCGTTAACCGATTTTAAACGGTTTCCCTTTGCCGGTATTAATGAATTCGGTTAAGCTTTCAGTGAAACCATTCCAGCCGTTTTCACAAATTGTATAACATTCAATTTTAGGTGTTAAACCAATGTGCTTAAGCTCCAATACCGTTTTATCCTGATATGTTGAAATTTCCCAACTAATTTTTGTGCCAATCCACTCTGTCTTATTGTTGAGTTCAGGAATATCAATAACGGAGTCAACGACGTTCCAAACAATTTTTTTGTTTGGAGTTAATTCCTCGACAACCATTGTTTTGAAAACAGACGAACCAAAACGAACTGTAAATTTTCCGCCTTGCCGGTCTGCTGTTCCTTCAAACATTTCTGTCCACCAAAGCGGTATGTTAAGAATGCTTTCAAAAATCTTTTCATCTGAAGCGTTCAAAGAAAAGCTTCTTTTATAACTTGCATTTTCCAAATAATTCACTAATGAATTATTTATGATTTCGTTCCATCCTTCTTCAAAATTACGCATTGCAAAATCAGGGTTTTCTGTTGGAAATGAATCAATTCCCTGATGCGTTAATTTTAGCAATGTCTTTTCTCCTTTTTCGAAAAGTTCAAATGTTACAAACGAAATGCCGGAGTACCCGTCATAACACCAACTATATGTAAGCTTTTTTTGCGGAATTACTTCCGTTACTTCACACACATGTAAATATTGTACTGCTTCATTAGGACCTGCTTTAAACTGAAATTTGAATCCTACTTCCGCTTTAAATTCTTCGAGGTCAAAATACCATTGCTTCATTTCATTTTTATCTGTAATTGCTTTCCAGACTTTGTCGATGGTTACACTAAATAGTTTTTCGACTGCTACTATCCGATTTTCCATTTTCTGATTATTTTTTATTGTTATTCTTGTTTTTTGTTCTATTACCTGCAGACAGATGTCTTTCCAGGGCACTTAATTTGTTCTCCCAAAATACTTTATATTGGTCTGTCCATTCCGAAACCTGCTTAAGCTGGTGTAATTGTGCTTCACAATAACGTTCCCGTCCTTCCGCTCTAATTATTACCAGTCCACATTGGGTCAGAATTTTTATATGTTTTGAAATTGCGGGTCTGCTAATTTTAAATTTTTCAGCGACAGCATTCAAATTCAAAGAATCACGGGCTAACAAGTTTATTATTTCTCTCCTGGTAGGGTCAGAAATTGCCTGAAATACATCTCTTCTCATTTTCTTAAATTAAGTAACCAATCAGTTACAAATATATATGTAACCTTTTAGTTACGCAAATTTAGTTACATTTTTTTATGAGGGCAAAATATCGGGAAGTTTGCTGAGCGCTTCAGGATCGCCTGCAACGACCAATATCATACTGAATTACACGTATTTGACAACTACCGTACGCTGTCTATTATTGTTTGTTTGAATCCGGGAATATGAACATGCTCCGGTTTTTATTTTTTCTCCGGGTCATTTTTGAAAATAATTTCGATCCGCTTATCGGGAACAAGCCACATCAAAGCGACAAGCGCGTATATTAGTCCGGCAATCCATTGGGAAAAGAAGCTTGAACAGATAGCGAGAAAATAAAGGACCGGTGATATTTTCCCTTTTAAATCTCTTCCGATCGCCCTTGCCAGCAGTGAGTCGGAACCGTGTCTTTTTATGATCCGCTTCTGTAAGATCCAATAGGCGATAGAAGCCATCAGCAACACAAAGCCGTAGAATGCCTCAGGCAGCGGATCAAAATGGTTCTCACCCATCCAACCGGTGACGAACGGGATTAACGATAACCAGAAAAGCAAATGAAGATTGGCCCACAAAATATCACCCGTCACAAATTTTACGGTATGCATCATGTGATGGTGGTTATTCCAGTAAATAGCAATGTAAATGAAGCTCAGCACATAGCTCAGGATAACCGGGATCAATGGTTTCAGTGCCTCCAGATCGTTCCCATGGGGAATTTTTATCTCCAGTACCATAATGGTAATAATAATCGCCAGCACACCATCGCTGAAAGCTTCCAAACGCACTTTATTCATCATGTCGTTTTGATTTAATTAGAGCTGTCATCTTTTCTAAAATCCGGTATTAGCGCAACCGAATAAAAATAACGAATTTTAACCAGATTTATCGATTATTGGCAAACCGGGTGCATGTTTAACCAATAAATATGAATCGTATGGTTTTTTGTATCTTTTCTGAAAATTTACAACATGAAACAAATAGCGTTACTTATACTCAACAGCATCACCTTGCTGTTCACCTTGGTAGCAAATTACCTTTGGGGAACCGGTGCGACCGGGGGCACGTCGGTTGGTGAGATCAGTTCGCGTTACGAAACTTTTTTTACACCAGCCGGTTATGCTTTCGCAATTTGGGGACTAATCTATCTGCTCCTGCTTGCATTTGCCGGCTATCAATGGTTCGCCTGGCTAAAGCATCGCGACAGCCAATATTTAAAACTGACGGGCATGTGGTTTGCACTTGGGAACCTGGTTAATGGCTTTTGGATCTTAAGCTGGACAAGTGGATCCATTGGCTTGTCACTGGGGTTAATCGGCATACTGTTATTGTCGTTGTTGGTATTGATGGTGAAACTCCGCCTCGAAACCTGGGATGCCCCGGTGCGTATCATCGCTTTTGTCTGGTGGCCGGTGTGCATTTACCTGGGTTGGATCGTCGTGGCAACAATGGCTAATTTTTCGGTGCTTTTGGTCAAGCTGTATCCCGATGGGGCAATTGCCACCCAAGATTTTTGGACCATTGTAATGATTGCGCTTGCCTGCCTTGTTTATGTATTGCTTGTTTATTACAGGAATATGCGCGAAGCCGCTTTTGTTGGTATTTGGGCGCTGACCGCTATCGCAGTAAAACAATGGCATGAAAACGAGTCTGTAGTTTATGCTGCCCTGCTTGCATCAATCATCCTGTTTGTATATTCCACGAGGCAGGCTATAAAAAACCGGGACACACTACTCCTGTTTAAAATCAGGCGCAGGGAAATCTAAATTAACCCCGCGGGTTTTGCAACATCCCTGCAGAGAGTACATCATGGCCTCATTTACAGCAGACTCATGATTATCTGTACACTTGAATTAAAATCTATCATTTTGTTCATATTCACCGATATAAAAGCTGTTAATAAAACAACCTTTCGTTAGTTATTCGGGATTTATGAATTCATATCTTTGAAGTGTTCATTTTAAAGATCAACTAATCTGAAAAAAAAACCACATTGATGATGATTAAAAATCTTTTGTTCACCTGTCTGGTCATTCTGGCCGGCGTCCTGATTACACAGGCCCAAACCGAAAAAGGAAAATTTCTTCTGGGCGGCAGCACAAACCTTGCGTTCTCCAGCGATAAATACCAGTGGGACGAGGAAGACCAATCGGAAAAGTCGACCGATATCGACCTCATGCCTCAGGTTGGCTATTTCATTGCAAACGGGCTGGCAATCGGGTTGGAATTCCCGTTTTCGCACAGCTGGAGCGACGACGAAAAAAGCACTTCGATCGGTTGCGGACCATTTGCAAAGTACTATTTCGGTAAGTCGCAGTTTAAACCGTTCTTGCTGACAGGAACTGAGTTTAACAAAGAGACTTCAAAATACACATACTCTTCAGGGGAGGTTTCGGAATCGACCGACCGTAGTTTTCTCTGGAAAGCAGGGGGAGGAATCGGAATATTCATCACGAAAAATCTCTCTGTCGATCTGTCCCTCCTGTATGTACATGAAGAATATCGCTGGAAAAGCGAAACAGACGAGCCTTACAGCAAGAGTACCTCAAAGGGGCTGGACGTTGAAGTGGGATTTGCCGTCATACTTTAACCATTGCCTGCCCGTCTAATTCAAAACATAAAACAGATCAGCAATGAAAAAAATACTTCTTACCGGAATAATCATATTTGCCGCCATTATTATTGTTAACGGACAAACAGAAAAAGGGAAAGTTCTGTTTGGAGGCAGCAGCAATCTCAATTTCTTCACGATGAAAACTGAATCGGGAAGCGGGGGTTCAAATAAATCGTCAGGGTTCAACATGTCCCCTTATGCAGGGTATTTCATCGCAAATGGCCTGGCTGCCGGAGCCGAAATACCGATTTTCCACTATTGGTCGGATAACTACAAAACAACATCTCTTGGAGTCGGTCCATTTCTGAAATACTATGTGGGAGAGAAAAAAGTTAAGCCTTATCTGCTTGGAGCTATCGAATTGCGAAAGTCCAAAAATAAAATGGAAACAGATGCTTTCCGTTCCGACTATACATACAACAACTTTATCTGGAAATTCGGAGCTGGGGCCGGCATCTTCATTAATGAGAACACCGCCCTTGATTTGGGACTCCATTACATGCACGAAGATTTTAAAGCGAAAACAAAACAGGAAACTGCCTACGATAAGGGTGATTCAAGAGACCTGAGCCTGACCATCGGTTTTACATTCATTCTGTAACAACAAAAACTACGGGTGTAACCGGAAGATTCCTGGCGCCTGCGCCAGGAATCCCTGTATGTTATTCTGCCGGCCAGTAAAAGATTTTATATTCCTTTCCCGGATCCGTCAGTTCAATCTGGTATTTCTGCTCACCAGTCGGGTTGATCTTTACCCCGGCTTCGGCTTTTGGAAGTTTAGCGCTTTTTACGACCAATGTGCCTTGACCCTTTACCGGCTTAATCCGGATTTCCTTGCGGTCCATCCGGATCTCAATATTACCATGAGGCGTCGGCACTTTTCCCTCCATCCATTCCAGTCCCGCCAGTGACGGTTCAATCACATAGGCCTGATATCCGGGCGCTGTGGGTTTCACGCCCAACAGGTATTTGCCGAACAGGTAAACCGGGTTGGCTCCCCAGGCATGGCATAAGCTCTTTCCAAAGGGCCGTCCGTACATGGCGTAATGTTCATCGCCACTTTGCTGCGGATCGAATGCTTCCCATACGGAGGTAGCTCCCAGTTTCAGCATGCCGCCCCAATAATCCTTCACAAATCCAATAGCTTTCTTTTGTTCTCCGATCGCACACAACGACGCCAGCTCGTAGAATTTCATGTACGGAGTGGTGATTTGCAGAATGCTGTCGTTCAATATGACGTTGTCTTTGATCTTCTGTTTTTTTTCATCGTCCACATAATCGAACAAAACAGCAAACATATTGGCATAGCGGGTGACCTTATCTGATAATACGCCCTTCTTTCGGTTGTGGACAAACGCGTTTTTGCTGTCGTCCCAGAAAACATCAAAGATCTTTCCCCGGGTTTCGGAAGAAAACTGCCGGCATTTGGAAGCATAAGCCTGATCGCCGGCCAGATCTGCACTCATGGCAACAGCCTCTAGGCTGCGGGCCAGCAACAACTGTTGAAAACTAATCTCTCCGTGTTTATCAATCGGCGCCCAGTCAATAAAGACCCAGTCACCGGCAAGTCCTTCAACAAACCCGTTCACGTTAGTCCGCCCCAGACAAAATTCCATGAGCGATTTTGCCCGTGGGTAAATTTGCCTGACAAAAGCCGTATCGCCTGTATAGAGGAAATGATCGTAAATACCGATCATCCAGTAAAAAGAATAATCCAGGATCGTATTAATATGCCGTTCAACCGGTTCATGCCCGAAAAGAGCATAAAGCGTACGTTTGTTGACATCTTCGTCAAAGAATGTATAAAAATTCATCAGATAGCTCTGATAGGCATCTCCGCTCCAAATCCAGCGGTCGCGTTTAATTCCGTCAAGATGGAACTCCCTTGTATTCAGATGAAGGGTATAAAGCGACACATCATAAATGCGGTTCAGCAGGGTGTCGGAACAGGCAAAAGATCCTTTGTATTCGACCGGCAGATACTCATACAAAGCTGAAATCCCTCCCAACTCAACCGGTTTGTCCCAAACGGCATAAACAAAGCGAAAAGCCCTGGCGGGAGTGGTGTCGTTTGTCAGCCGCGGCGAACTGACATCCAGGTAGTCATATGTTTCAGCAAGTGTTTCCGCGAGGGCCTCCTGCCTGGTTTCCCCGTAATACAGCTTGAGCTTTCCCCTTCCTTTTATGTTTTCGGCGATCACCTTCCCAAAGGTTTCCCGTCCGAAATCAACCAACATGGTGTTACCCTTTTTCTCTATGATCTCCGATGCTATCGGCTTATATTCCAGATGAAAACTTGAAGGGGGAAAGGCAGGGTCGGTAAATTTGCCGGAAGCCGGCTCATAAAAAACATTATTCTGATTGGTCACACGCCAGCTTGAGTCGGTCATCACCGTTTTCCCCTGGACCAGCAGCGATGGGAATGTGTTGTAATTTTCAACCAGAAATTTAAGGCTGTGTTTTCCGGCCGGCAACACAAAGTTCATAGGATCGTACTGGTAAGCAACCACACCGTCTAACCGTATCATACAACGGCCATCGGCGAAAATACTGATCGTCTCGGGTACTGCAATCTCGTATTCCTTTTCAAAACGAATAAGCCCGTAAGGCGAATCGACCCTCCAGAAAGGCGGATAAGGTTCCTGCCGTTCCTGTCTTCTCCCTCCCACGTCGGTATGAAGCCAAACCTCAAAATCGCCGGGATACCAGATCCAGCGGGCTTGTTTTTCAGATTGACCGTGCGCCGTCATAGCCAGGCAAGACAGCATGATAAGCAACAGAAACCATTTAGTGATTTTCATAAATTCAGGGTTAAAGGCAATACTAAAACGTTTAAAGTATCGTATCTCACTACCGCCGACCGAAATTAAATCAACCAGCATGAGAGCGATCAGTTAACCTTCACTTCCTTAGGAGCCTTGAAGGTCGTCTTTACTTTTCCGTTGGCCAATTTCCGGTGTTCGATTTCCACAATGCCGTACGGCGTCGGGAAGGTTCCCTTTACCCATTCCAGATCGCCCAGACGGGGTTCGATGCTTATTTTTCGGCATCCCGGCTCCAGCACCTTCACGCCCAAAACATATTGGGTTAGCCAGGAGGTAGGCCCTGAGGCCCATCCGTGGCACAAGCTGTGCCGGTACCCTTTATAACAATAGGCGCCATACGCGCCATGAACATCGGTTTTTCCCTCCGGCACCAGTTCGTCGATGCGCGCGGCATTTTTCATCCAATCGATATCAAAATCCTCCCAGAATGTGGTAGCGCCCAAATCGAGCATACCGCCCCAATATTCCCGGATATTATCCAACGCACCCTGGTAATCGCCGGCCATGGCACGGGCATTGAGCATATAATAGCCGTAAAAGGTAGACATCCCGTGAACCCCGTTTTCAGCCAAAACGGAAGTATTGGATTTCTCGGGTGAAACCATTCCCGAAAGCGCCAGCAAAGCGGCGGCCTGCTTTGATCCGCCCATTTCAGGAACATGCTTTTTCAGTTTCTCAGCCGTTTCCCGGCAGAAACGCGCCGTCTCCTCATCCTGAAGGATCGTGCCGAGTTCAGCTCCCGCCTCAAACGTCATCACCATCAGCGACTGCAGTCCGGCATGCACCGCACCCGGGTTTTCACTTGAAGGCCAGTCGAGGAAACGATTTCCGTCGAGAATTTCCTTTCCGCCGGCATCGATCTTCGAAGCCAGCAGATGTAACAGTCCGTTTAGGTAGCTTTGTTGCTGTTTCAGATAGTCCAGGTCACCCTGATAAAAATACCAGTCGCGGTGGATCAGGATCCACCACATCGAATAGGAACTGATCCCGTTCATCCAGTTGGGCAGCGGGGTCAGATCGCGAGCCAGATCCAGGCTTTTGGGCACCACCTCGTTATACCCGAACACCGTATTGACGGTCATCACTTCCGGATGCATATCGCCGAGCCAAACCAGCCGGTCGCGTTTAATACCATCCCACAGGTAGTTCTGCATATTCAGATGAACCGTGTAGGCTCCGGTCATCCAAATCTGGTTCAGCCGTTCGTCATTGCTGTGGAAAGATCCCAGCCAGGGAATATCGCGGTAAGTCAGAATTGCACTGATCTCTTTTATTTCCAGCTTCGTATCCGGATCAACCAGGTCGATGCGTACAAAGCGAAAACCTGACTCGCCCACTTCGAGGCGTCCCAGCCAGGGAAGCGTCACCACAAAATCGCGCATGGCATGATCGTTCGTAGCCGTCGTTTTACCGGCATCACTCATTGTTTCACTCACCGACTCGCCCAAACGGACCCTGATCCTTCCGGCAGGATTGGCATTGCTGATGGTGGTAACTATTTCGATCGCGCCATGAATTTCCTTTCCAAAGTCCAGAACAATGCCGGGCCGGTTGTTTGCAGTGCTCACCAGCGTGAGGTATTTGCCCTGATTGAGGTCTGCCTGCCCGGTCCCGGGAATAAGGATGCTTTCCGCATTTTGAATCTGGGTCCCGGACTCCTCGGAGGTCCACACAATCCGCTGAGGAGGCAGAAACTTCCGGCTGAGGTCAGTTGAACGCACGTTCTTGTTTGCATGCTCATCAAACACAGGGGGCAACTGTGCCCCGGAAGGAAGCGCCATGAGCAAAAGCATTACTGCAGGAATCAGCCGGATTAGCGGCAACGGTTTATTTTTCATGCGGGTCATAAATATAGTTTCATTTGATTACTACCTGGTTACTGAGTTTCGACTTTTTGTTATTTTTTCCAGATCATCCGGTAATTGAACCGCCGGTTTGGTGCAGTGTCGCCATCGGTGCATAAGGAGATGGGGTCTTTCAGCTCAGCCGGGTTGTCGCTCCATTTAAAGTCGAAGGTGAACCGGGTGCCTTCCAGGCCCAGCAAATCGCGGGGAATAGCCAGTTCAAACTTGTTTACGTCGTACCGGTAAGGCAGGTCGGCCAGCTCTTTCCAGGAATCGCCGTCATAGCGCATCAGGGTAGTTGTATTTTCACTCTTCACTTTCTGATTGACCAGATAGTCATAGCCATACCAACCGGTTTGCGGATTGTTGTCGGCATCGATCAACAACAGCATCCAGTTATTGTCGGTGTGCGGTGTCAGGGCGGCAGATGTCTCTGCATAAAAACTGATATTTTTTTTGTCGACAACAACCTTGCTGGTAATCATGTCATTTCTCCCCGAATTGTTCGTGTAATGAATGCCGGCATAGCCAATGGCATCGCGGTGAAAAATGTCGCCACGGGTATCGCGGAACTCATTGGTAATTTCCTCCCAATCGCCGAATTTTCCGTCAATCTTAACCGGATGAAGGCCTTTTTGCTCCGGTATGGGTCGCACTCCTTTATATTTCCGGATGTTCTGGGCCATCTGCATGTAATAGTTGTCGGTATAACCTCCTTTTGCGGGATGAATTCCCCGGTTAAATTCTGCATTATACTGATCGACAAAGAAAAACGGATTATCGCGCCCAAGCCAGGGAGTAGTGCCTCCTCCATCGGGCTGATATTTCCCGGCCGTCCATTCATTCCAGTCATTGATATACAGGAATTCAGGCTTAGCTGCGATGGCTTCGTCCCAGCGTTCCTGGAAATAGATACCATAGTCTTCCGGATGTTCCACCGTCTTTCCCAGCCAGGGGACATAAGCCGGTTCAGGCATATCCTGTTCATTGAGCTTCGGCTGGCCCGACTGCCGCGACCAGGATTTGCCCACACCCATGTTTTTGTTGGTCATCGTGACCGGGTGTTGGGCGGGCGTAACGGCAGCCTGCTCCCGCTTTCCCTGATGAGTTGAGAGCAGTTCTTCAGGCTTCATGCCCTTCACTTTCGGATCGGCCATGCTGTAGCCGAAACTCCAGTTGTCTTCGGTTCCTACAAAACGTTTGCCGCCCCATTCATAATACCCCCACCACATGGTGCGCAAGGTGAAAAAATCTTTTACCTCTTTGGTATAATCTTTATAAAATTCTTCTGTATAATCCGGGTCCAGATAATGAGGATGTCCCGGATCGGTTTTGGCTTTGGGGTCATAATGCGGATTGGGATGGGTGTTGCCACTACTGTTGGCATCGAAGGTTGGCGTTCCGTTGTACAGCAACAGCGGCTTTCCGTCCCAGTAAAACCACAGGTCTTTGAACTTGCTTTCTTTATAGATGCGGTCGTAAAGATCCTGCACCACAGTAATAACCGTCCCGTTAAACGCCCAGAAAATGAACTTCGGAACTTTATTCCCCTCGGCTTTCATTTTCTCCATCGTGCTGAAGGTCACCTCCCATTCATCCCAGTAGCGGACCGCATTGGTCACATCCATAACCAGTACATCGACGCCGGCATCGCTGAGCATCGACATGTCCTTGCGGATGACCCACTCATCCTGGCTGAGGAAATAGCCCATTTCAGGTTCTCCCCAATGATACGAGTTGGTATACCACAGTTTATGGTTGGCATCGAGCCGGGCCGACGGGTCCTCATTCAGTATTTTGGTCACATCAGCCCGGTAAGGCTGCTCCAGTTTCGCCAGTCCCTGGGTATGCCAGGTGATGTAAAAAATGCCGGTTACCCGCCGCTGGTCCTTTTTCACCGGACCAACTTCTTCAAATGAAGGCATGTGCCTGCCCAAGGCGTCGGTCGCTACCCAGGTGTCTTCATACAAATCGCGGTACGCCGTGGTATCACGCATACTAAGGGCGTCCTGTCTTATTTCGGCAGGCATACAAGCCATCAACGCGCAGGCAAGGCTGCCGGCTGCAAACCCTGGCACCAGAAAATAGTTTATTATTGACTTCATTCTAAAACTTTTATCTGATAATCTCCCAATCTAAAAACCAGGTAATCCAGTATTCCGAAAATCTGAAAATCTAGTAATCTGACAATCTTATCGTCACAGGGCCTAACAATCCTGAAGGCTGTAACGGACTGTCTGCCTTATACGGATTGACCGGACACCAGGTGGGCCGTTCAGCCTCCGGGATTTTCTGATCGCCGATCAACCGGTTCACCCAGGTATTCACCACCTCGACCTTCAACTCGTTTTCGCCCGTCCGGAGCGCATTAGTGATGTCCAGCTCATAAGGAGGAGTCCACACCCCACCGGTTTCCAGCCCGTTCACAAACACCTTTGCCATGGCCGTCAATGCCCCTAGATCAATCTTTACCGTTTTGCCTGCGGGTAGCTGATCGAGCGTGAATTTGGAGGTGTACACCGCCGTTCCTGAATAATACCTGATCTGTTCGTCAGCCGACATGGTCCAGTCCTGAAGCGTTTCAAAAACCACAGGCTCCTTTGGTCCACGCATTGCAGGATCGAACTGAACGATCCAGGGGCTGGCCAGCTCAGCGATGACTGTTTGTTTGGGATAATTCGCCTCAACACCGGTAACCTGCGACTTACCAGCCTCAGTGCGGAAAACAATAAAGGCACTTTCAAAAGCTTCCAGTTTCAAGGGGACCATCGTCGTTTGCTCCTTCTGTTCGTAGGCCGGAAGCTTCCGGACCGATCCGGTCGTCGCATTCCAAAGCTCAGGCTGCAGGCCTTTCACCCGGAATTCCGGGCTCGCCAGTTGCTGCTCTCCGGTTTGATTTGAAATGAAATAGATTTCTCCCCACGGAAGCGTCCGGTGTCCATAATGAATAGAATGGTCATCCGGCAGTTTGCAGTCAGGAACACAGCCAATCAGCGCGAAAGCTTCCTCCATGCTCATCCCGTTCAGGATCATCCCCTTCCCTATTTTCCGCGATTTTATATTTACGCCATCCACCTCTCCCCACACTTCTGCAGCCATAGCGTGAACCTGCTCATCCGCTTCGGGCTGGTTTTGCAAACTGGGTGACCGTTTGGGCGCCGGCCCCATCACAACAGCGCCATCATTGATCAACTGTTTAATTTTAGTCAGTAATTCCGGACGCATGGTCTCCAGTTTGGGAAGAACCAGGATCCGGTATTGCGTTCCGTGCGGCAGGGTGATGAGCCCTTTTCTAACGGTCATGTATTTTTCAATCACTTCGGCATTCATATAGTCGAACTGATAGCCAACAGGCAGCGCCGGATCGGTGATCCCGGTCATTTTTGGGGCGTCTTCACCAATAAAATATGCCACGTCAGCCACATTAAGCCCCTGCTGAAGCATCAGGTTTGCCCGCTTCAGGTATTTGATGTAGACGTCGAGCTGCGAATACCAGGTGTTCTTCCGGTTAAACTCGTTCCCAAACCAGGCGTTCATTCCCGGATTTTTATCTTCATAAGGCTGCGAAATGTACACATGCAGCAGGGTGTTATTGATCCCCTCGGCAAAGAAACGGTCACCGCGCTGTTTGAACATGGCCGGGTAGCGGCTGAATGCCGGTCCGCCGCAAGTGTTCGACTCGGCCGAGATCTTTGTTTTCCCGTAGATGTGTCCGCAGGAAGTGGCTGCCCGGTTTTCAATATTCCCCAGCTCGCCTTCGCTCCAGAATTCGCCGCCAATCTCGTCCGACTGTCCGCCATACATCAGGAATTCACCCGGAAAACCCCAGTGGCCGTAGTTTTCCAGCCAGGTGTGCAGGCCATGTTTATGGCTGACCTCGCGAAGCCCGCCGACATAGTCGTACGCCACTTTGTCGGCCACCATCCGGCGCATGTCCCACAAGAAACGGTCGGACGCCATCTGGCTGCTCACGACAAAACCCTGGAACACCGGAAGAAACGGAACAGCGTCGTAGCCATATTTTTCTTTAAAGGCAACAAGAAAATCGTCTGTAAAATTCTGTCCGCCGGTTTCGTAGCTATCCTGAACCACAACTTTGAAGGTTTTGCGGTCAGCTTCGGGGATGCGTTTCAGAATTTCACCGATATGCGCATTGAAGTGGCTCTCCGCATGCTTTTTGCTCATTTTATCAACCTCATAACCGGTTGCTTCAGGAGAAGCCGGACTATTGGTTGTGCCTGTCGGGACCATCCCGGTGCGCATGATCACCCATTCTCCTTCCGGAACATCCCAGGTCAGCGTACCGTCGGCCGACAGGTTCGGCGTAATGTCGGTCACCTTCGAAGGATCAATCGTGGTTGACGGATCTTCGGGTTCAACCTGCAGTGGCCATTGATACTCCTGCCAGTAAGGAAGCGGAGAAGGGAACATTTTTGCCAGGGTCTTCTCCGCGTAACTTTCCACGCGGGGAGATGCCGAAAGCGCTAATTCTGCAATTCCGCAAGCCGGGTTAACATTTTTGATAACCAGACGGTAAGCCTTAGCTTCGGTCGAAGGGAAAGACACAACAACCGGGGCGTAAGGTTCAAAACCAACATTAAGCGCCGGATTGGAACGTTTGATATCGAATTCTGCAAGTGTGCGATATGCTCCGCCGGCATCCCTGGACTGCAACACTGCAGGTGCCGAAAAAGGGTGTTCACTCAGGCGGATTGAGAGGCTGCGCGCAGTGAATGAAGCATTCGCCTCGAGATTGATCACAAATTCTGTGGCAGCCGGAAAGCTGATCCCTGTCTGCGGGTTACCGTCAACAATTTGCTTCAGCCCGGGTACCTGAGGCGTTGAGCGAATTCTCCCGTTTTGGGTGTTCAGCACAAGCTGGTCATCTTTTGGAGCCGGATAAGCAATAACCTTGACATCCTGGAAGAGCGCATCCGGCATCTCGAGCTTTTGACTCAGCTGTTGCGGTCCTTTCACCCGCAGTTCCGATGCCGTCAGGTAACGCATGGCTTCTTCCGACTTCACCCATGGACCACCCGATTGGCTCCACCCGGGTGAATTAAAAATACCGATCTCAATGTTCAGTTCGGTTGCTGTTTTTAACGCCGCATGCGTAATCTCCCACCATTCTTCACTGAGCATTTTCACCTTTCCGTACGGCAGGTTATCAAGACCAATATTCCCGATAAAAGCCCGGTTAATTCCCGCTTCCTTCATGGAATGAAGATCATTGATGACCCCTTCCTTTGAAATATTATCGGAGATCCAATACCAGTACACGCTGGTCTGCACCGAATCGGGCGGACTGACAAAGGCGCTTTCAAGGGCTTCTGAAGTGACTTGTCCTTTATTTGTTTCGCAGGAAGCAAAAAACAGGATTACTGCGAAACAAGTGATGGCCGGAAAAAGTGATTTTTTCATCATGGTGGTTTTATTGGTTAGTTCCAATGTGTAGTTAAATTAAGCATAAATTGACATCTTTACCATCCTGTGCTGTCCGGTACCACCGGCACAAAATTCGGATGCTACCTGGCAGTATAAACAAAGTTAAAGCGCCCTCCGGGAGCCGTATCTCCATTCACATAAAAATCCATGATATTGCCGTTTTCCTGCATATTGTCGTTCCACTTGAACTCGATGTCGACCTCATTTTCCAAAACGAAAAGAACCGTATTGGCCAAGCCATTGCTTTTGCTCCAACCCAAAATCCACGATATCATCCCAATCATCGGCCCCGCATAAGACCGCTGATAAAACCAGCAACAAGATATCGTGCAACTGGTGCCGGAGATTACCTCTGCCTGTTCTTCCTGGTTCGCTCACCCCACTTAAAATTTGATAGAAAAGAGAATTTCTCCACGCCTCTAAAATTAACTGCTCTGTCTTCTTATTAATTTAGCAAAGCTGCCAAATTTTTATGACCAAAAAATGCTATTATTAAATTGATATTTAGTATATTATAAGAAAAGAAAGGCGGAGCAAAATAGCCTTTTTAAAAACCGCCTTTCAAAAGTGATAATGGTTTTATCTCACTAACGTTCCCCAAAGACTGATTTCAGCAAGTAAAATACGCGGGGGTTGAGTAGGGTTGAAGTTTTCAAGACTTCTGAACCGGATATACCTTACCGTTGCATCGGGATCGACCCCGGCGCCCGGCACAAATTCGAAATCTAACCCACTGTTGGATAGCGCTATGTCTTCCGAAGTAGGAGCTTCCCAAGGATCTTTGATCCCGTTTCCTGACGGTTGTACACATTCAAATGTACCCAAAAGCGTCCAGCTATCGTCCAGACTGCCATCCGGATTGGGGTTTAATGATCCGTACATTTCAAATATCCGCGGATGTCCTTTGCTCCAACGGTCGTCATTACTGGGACGTGGCCACAGCTTCATCTTGCTCAGCTTTGCCTTCAAACCTAAATCCCATGTAAACGTACAAGGCAGGGTTACAGGATTTTCCGAGTGCATGAAATCGCCTGAGTTATTGTTCCATAAACGATCTAATGGATAACCATTATTCATCCCCATATCCCCCGGCAGCATATTGGCAACCCAGGTAGTCTTTGGAATCTCTATTACCGGATCAATCATTTTTTCGACCATAGCCGCCTGGAATACATCTATTGCCAGCGAGTCCGGTTTATACGTAGTGCTGTAAGATAAGGGCTTGTCTATATCGAAGGATGGGAGCAGCGTTTCGGTATCCGATGGCCCGGCATCCATGGTTTGGTTGGCGCCATTCGTATCTGTCCAGTTCATGTGAATGCCTACTTCTGAACTTTCTGCTGTTCCCCAGTTCAGTTTAAGATCTTGTCCGTCATAATATGTACTCTTCAACAAACGGTTGGTCAGCATACCTCTGTAATTATCGCCATACACCGTACCCAACACTTCAATCGGAATAGACATATTCCCTTCATCGTCGTAAGTGCGAATCATAAATGAATAGGTGTTTTCGGTAATCGGGTCAATAATATGGCTGACAGTATCTATGCCTGCAGCTATGGGCAGTTCAACCGAGTCGGTGTAATTATTCCAGAATATTTTTGCTTCTTGTATTCTGGGATCGGTACCTCTCAGCCACGATATTTTGATACGGTTATCACCGGGATACACCATCGGATCCTGTGCCGGACCCGGGTATATCAATCCGTTTGGAACGACATATTTCTCGTAAATGTCTGTCTGGCTGTCGCATGAGAAAAATCCCAATAGGATCCCCAAAAAGAACCCTGATATTATATTTTTCATCCTAAATGACTTTTTACGGTTTAACTTTAATTGATTAATTCACCCCAGAAACTCAATTCCAAAATATGAACAGTCGAAAATGATGCATTGGCATAGGTAGATATGGTCCTGAACCTGATATACCTGACTGGCGTAAAAGGATCCGGGGCAAAATCGGTCACGCCAAATTCAAATTCAATACCTTCATTTGCAAAAGCAATGTCCTCCTCGGTGATTTGCGTTCCTGTCCCGGACGGTTTCAAACTCTCAAATCGTCCGAGGGGGATCCAACTGTCGTCCATCTCCCCGGTAGGATTGGGAGAAACAGAACCCCATATTTCAAATATCTTTGCTTGTCCCCTCTTCCATCTGTCGTCTGCATGCTTGCGAGGCCAGTATTTTAAACGACTTAATTTGATGGTTCTTCCCATGTCCCATGTGAGGGTGTGGGGAAGCATTTGAGTTTCCCTACCATGGAATCCATCCTGATCGTAATTTTCATCCCATATTCTTGTTATTGGATAACCGGAGTTAACCGGAGGTATATCACCGGGCAGGGTATAATCTCTCCAGGTGCCTTTAGGAATATACTCTTCAAACCACGGCGTTACCTTCGCTGTTAGGGTATCGGAATAATTACCCCACCTGTCCCGAATATACATCGCAAATTCCTGTTCTACGGGATCCAATCCATCAACACCGCGATAAGTGAAAGTCCCCTTTGGCATAGCGGTATAATAAGTAATTAACTCACTCATGTAACCCAAATTCGCCGTATCTGCCATCAATACGATAGCCAGGCCTGCTTCTTCCGGATTTTCGAAATCGATAGCCACTCCTCCGAAAGTATCCCTGAAGCTTTTGCTTGCCAATCGCACGGGCGCTGTCGTTGGGTTGATTTGTACAATATAAGGTGCTGATGCTTTTTCATTTTTTCCTACGGAGTACAGTTTAACGTCGTAAATACCCGGGATGCCGAATCCTTCCAAAACTAAGGAATCTTTGAAATACGACGATTTGGTTTCGCGTATTACCCCGGTTTTGATTTCATATTCAGCACGAACATAAAGCAGGTTTTTATCTGCCGGCAATGTATATTTCAATACAGCTCCTCCCGGCTTGTTGTATACGGTTACATTTGTTACCTGACCGGGAGCAGGCGCGGTATCGTCAATAAAATCAATACGACCCTCTTCCTCGCAACTAATCCATACAATCGGCATTAGTAAAATAATGATATAGATGATGCTATTCTTCATGATATAATATTTTAATTGTTACCATCCGATATTTTGTACTAGGTTTGGATTCACTTCAATATCGCTGGTTCTGATAGGCCAGAAATAATCACGTACGCTAAACGTTTGTTCCAACAAAAGCTGCGGTTGGTACATCATCCGGTTGACTTCTTCTTCTGTCCCGTCAATAGTGGACACCATCATGTTCCACCCTTGCAGCGGGGTATGATACTCAGTGGGGGCAGTTTTCCACCGGCGTATATCCCAAAAGCGTTGTCCTTCGAACGAAAGTTCGATCAAGCGTTCCTTTTGTATAATTGCACGCATACCTGCCTGCGTATTGTACTTCTGGCTGTTGGTATAGGTATCCCACGATTCTTTCACTCCTTTTAAACCGGCACGGTTACGGACCAAGTCGATATATTGGAACAATTCGGCGCTATTGGCCCCGTTAGGACCTTCGGCTTCGTTTATCGCTTCGGCATATAACAGGTACAGGTCGCTCAACCGCATGGCAGGCCAGGCATAGCTTGGAGAGGAGATACTGTTGACCGCATTAAGCTGTGCTTCATAAGGAATATATTTTTTAGGAATATAGCCGGTCCAGTTACCCTGCCCCTCGGTGCCATCTGTTTCCCCTATTTTAAATCCAAGATATCTCAACGATGATGCGTCCTTATCATTATATTGGCCCGCGCCGAACCACACACCGCCATCGAAGCCTACCCATGCATAAAAACGGGGTTCACGGTCGAAATGCATATCAACTGTGGTCCTTCCCTGCCGTATATAAAGCCTGTCCTTTGCCTGCGCGGACCTCAGATTGTAAATATCCCCAATATTTCTGGTTTTGTCCTCATCAAGCGGTACGCCATTTTCGGTATAAAACATTTCGGCGATTTTGATCGGCATGCCCAACCATTTGCAAAGGTCATTGCTATTGATATAATCCGGGTTCAGTTTCGGCATTGACGCATGAATCATCCCGCCATTGGCAGGAACTGAAATCATTTGCGTGTTCGCCCAGATAATTTCACTGTTCGAACGCAGGTTAAAAGCATTCCGGAGCGTTACATTCAGGACGGTCGTATCGTTGTACCTGTTGGCTGCATCTTCATACGTATATAACATGATTCCTGCCTCATGGCAGATATCAATGGCTTCTTTGCATGCGACCGCTGCCGATTCCCATTTTTCGGGTTTGAGTGTTGCGTCGAACAGGGGCGTACCGTCATGATTTTTTAAAGTTGCCTGATCATTATTGCCGTTGAACAAAGGACTTGCCGCTGTTACCAGCACTTTTGCCTTCAGCGAAAGGGCAATGGGTTTGGTAATGCGTCCATAATCGCTTGCCGGATCGAGTACAATCGTGGGAAGCACGTCGCCTTCGCAGGCTTCATCCAGTAATTGCACAATATAATCAAAACATTCGTCAACCGGTTCGCGTTCTACCTTCACAGCATATACATCTGCATCTACCGGCATATTTTCACGGGTCAGGGGTATCGGGCCATACATCTGTACCAGGCTGAAATGGTAATAGGCCTTTAAAACTTTTGCCTCGGCAGTCCATTGTTCCCGTTCCCAAGCTTGAAGGTCGGGAACTAAACCGACATTTTCCAGGAAAGTGTTGCAAACACGTAACGCCTGATACATACTGCCCCATCTCGGGAGTACCGGATCGCTAGCGTTCTGCCTTCCCTCGCTTATATTAAGACCGGCAAGGGAGAAACGGTTAGAAAAATGAGTCGTGTTTCTGGTCCATATATCGTCTCCTCCCAATGTGGCAGGGTCGCCCGAGCCTCCGTTTTTTGGCATATACGAATAGCAGGTGGACAAATATTTAAGGGCCTGCGTTCTCGAATTGAAAGCCATATCCAGGGTAGCGACACCGTCGGGTACTACGTCCAACCAATTACTACAAGCAGTTAAGCTCAGTATGGTGACAAATATTATAATACTATATTTTCTCATATTGCTTATTCTTAATCAGTTAAAACTAAAGTTTACGCCGAGATTAATCACTCTCTGAATAGGATACCCCAAACCATTACCGGCCATTTCCACATCCCACATCTTAAATTTACTGAAAAGGAGCAGGTTGGTCCCGCTGACATAGAACCGGAGATTATTCATTCCTATTTTTTTAGTTACTTGTTCGGGTATTGTATAGCCAAACTCCAACTGTTTGAGGCGCAGAAAACTGCCATTTCGCATAAACCATGTATTCCTTTGGTCTGAGGCCCATTGTAATGCGCCATTTGAATCTATATAGGCCCCCGGAACATTGTTTGTGTTGATTTGTGTGTCAAGTCGGGGCCAGATAGCATATATATTTTGTGTTTCTTCCGACCAGTAGCTGTCGGCATAAGCCTGGAGAATCTGGGCATCATTGATAAAAGGGGCAGTACTGTATGCATTGATCCAAAACGATTGCCGGGCTGCCCCCTGGAAAAATGCAGAAAAATCGAATCCCTTATATCCGATTGAAATCCCAAATCCATAAACAATTTCCGGGACTGTCGGATAGCCAAGGGGTACGCGGTCGGCAGCATCTATTTTACCATCGCGGTTTACATCCAGGTATTTGATATCACCTCCGCCGTATTCGGAAGTACCTACCTCCTGTGGCGGCGAACTGGAGGCTTCTTCATCGTCAACAAAAAGCCTTTCGGCAATATACCCGGTTGCCTGATTTAACGACAAGCCTACCCTTGAGCGCCAAGGTTCATTATATTCGGGCTCCTCATACACATCATACCGGCTGGTGGCATAAGTAAAGTTGGCGCGTGCTGATGTCCAAAAATCTTTGTTCCAGCTTTTCTGGTATTCCAAAGTCATATCCACACCTTTGCCCGACGCTTCGCCGACATTTGCCCTCGGGGTTGCAGTCAAGCCCATTGTATTGGGAATACTTGACCGGGTCATCAGGATATTGTCTCTTTTTTCGGTAAAATACTCGGCAATAATACTCAGTTCGTTCCACAGGCCTAATTCAAGTGCAAAATTTTGTTTATACGATTTTTCCCATGTTATAGATGGATTGGCATATCGGTTAACCGTAATTCCGTTATACCTCGTATTATATTCCTGTCCGAATACGGCTGCCCGGCCACCGTCATCCATATTCACTTCCGAGAGATAAAAGAACCGGTCGGAAGCAGAGCCGATCTGGTCATTCCCGATTAAACCGTAGGAATAGCGCAGTTTCAGGTTGTTCACAACGGGTTTTATATTTTCCCAGAACCGTTCGTTGGATATGAGCCAGGCGGCGCCTGCAGAAGGGAAAAAGCCGAAACGGTTATTTTTGTCAAAACGTTCACTTCCGTTATATCCAAAGTTAAATTCGGCAAAATAACGGGAGTCATACGAATAGGTTGAACGCCCCGACAATCCAACATTTCTGGAAGGAAGCGAAAGCTGCAATGAACCTTCGTTTGCATTCAGGGTCTCCCGGGCCTGGAATACCAACAAGTTGCTGATGTTGTGTTTCCCGAAATCACGAACATGGTTTAAGCTTCCCTCAAAATAAAACGAGGAGCTCTGTTTCCTGTCAGAGCTCAACTCATTATATCCTAAATATTCCGTTCCAATATAAGTTTCAAACAATTTGTAGTCCCCGTTCAGTCGGTTATAGGTGCTGATTTCATAATAAAACGGATTATAAGACCTGTTCACGCCAAATTGCGATAAACGGCTGACATTCAACATCCCCCTGGCAGACAGCCCTTGGGTAATGAAAGTTAAATCCTGTTTCAATTCTAATTGAGCCAATATCTGCGAGCGCGACTTCTCCTTGTACCCGCGGACCATTTCTGCATAGGGATTGGTTTTACTATTGTTATAGTTACCGAACAAAATATGCTTTGCATACTTGAATTCCTCATCCGCAGGGTAATAGGCGGGAAAAAGCACCGGGTTGGAATGTACCATTAAATTATACATTTCGGTTCCTCCGAGCAGGGGGCCTTTGTATTCTTCGAAATTAGCGCTCAAACGGACAATCAATTCCGTGGTTTTGGTAATATCAATATTTACATTCGAACGTAAATCGTAATTGTTAATGGCTATGTTGTTATTGAAATTATTGCGTTGGTCCACTTTCAGGATACCGTTGTCGCGATTGAATGAGCCGGCAACATAGTAACGCGCAACCCCGCCGCCGCCGCCGACATTTAAATTTATTCGCTGGTTCATGGTATAGTCCTTAAACAACATTTCTTTCCAGTCGTTTGCAGGATAAATAAGGGGGTACTTGCCAGCCTCTGTCATTTCGATCTTTTCTTGCGAATACAGGATAGCCCCCTGGGGGTCACGGGTAAGGATCGCTTCGTTATGCATTTTCATATAAGTCACGGGATCAGCTATATCAACAGTTTGCGTCGGAGCCGATATCGAATTTTCGAAGCGGAATGAAATTTTTGCAGGACCTTCAGTTCCCTGTTTCGTCGTTACCAAAACAACACCATTTGCACCGCGGGAGCCGTACAAAGCTGTTGCGGTAGCATCCTTCAGTATCGAAAAACTTTGAATGTCGTCCGGGCGAAGGCGGGCGAGATCGGTTGATGTGAGTTCTACACCATCTATTAATATCAATGGGTTGGTGTTTGTCCCAAAAGTTGTTATGCCACGGACAAAGAAATCGGCATTGTCCTGTCCGGGTTCCCCGCTTCGCTGGTAGGCGATTACACCAGCCATATTACCGGCCAATGTTGTGGTGAGATTACTCGAAGGTGTTTTTAAATCTTTTGTATTCACAGTCGTAATGGATCCGATCACACTTTCCTTTTTTTGTTTTCCGAAAGCTACGATGGTGACTTCTTCCAGCTCGTCTGTTTTCTCTTTCAGGATAACATCAATGACTTTCCGGCCGCCAACGTCAATCGTTTGGCTTTCCATACCGACAAAAGAAAAGACCAGCTTATCCTGCGGTCCGGCTTCTATAGAATAGCTGCCGTCCGTATCCGTGATCACTCCCATGGTTGTACCAACAATAGTGATTGTTACACCGGGAAGCGGGGCTCCTGTTTCATCGGTAATTTTTCCTTTTACTCTCGACTGTGCCTGAAGGACTATTTCAGGCGATTCATCTTCGGCTGTTCGAAGAATAACTGCATTGTGACTAATTTTGTACTTTAAATCAGTGCCTTTTAAACACTGGTCTAAAGCCTCTTCCAGACTCACACCGTCAAGTGCTATGTTCGAGACGTGGATTCCATCTACGTCGGCAGGAGAATAAAAAAAGACGAAGTCTGTCTGCCTCTGTATTCGTTGGATGACATCGTCCAGACTTGAAGTTTTTACAGCTAACTTAATGTTAGTCGTCTGAGAATAGATGCTTGCTGAAAGCTGGAGGAATCCGGCGAGCATCAAAAAAGTTACGAGTTTCATAACCCTGAACAGTTTTAACCTGCTTCCCCATAAAGGAAAGCCGTCAATTCGTTTTTTTTTCATAAATTTGTGTTCTCTTTTTAATTAAACATTTCTGTTACAAACGGGAATGGAAGGCAGGGAATGCGGCAAACATTTCCTGCTTCTTTTATTTTTTACTAAATAGTATATTCTTTCCTTTTATCGTTGTTTTAACCTTTCCTGTACTCTCAATGATTTCAAGAATAGGATCAATACTTTCATATTTATTCAGCCCTCCTTTAAACCGGATATATTCCAGTTCCTGCTGTTCAAACCAATAATTAAAGTCATACCAGCGCGAAAGAGTTTGCATGATCTCTCCCAGCGATTGCTGATCGAAAACATATACTCCGTCAATCCATTGGATATAATTTGAGGCATTAACCTGCCGGATCTGAATCTCTCCCCCGGAAGAGGCATTAAAAACTGCCTGGTCATCGGGCGATAAAATGTGCTCGTCAGAACAATCAGCCCCTGTGAAGAGTCGAACTTTTCCTTCCACAAGCGTCGTGATGATCTTTCCCTGATCCTTATAAGCATTTACGTTAAAAGTAGTCCCCAGGACTTCGATGCGCGTTCCGTTCACGTTGACAATAAACGGCCTTCCCTGATCTTTTTTTACCATAAAGCAAGCTTCCCCTTCCAAAGATACCTCCCTGGTCTCTTTTAAGAAACTAACAGGAAAGACAAGCTTGCTCATCGCATTAAGATAGACCCTGGTGCTGTCAGAAAGAACTAAACTATATTCACTACCACGAGGAACAATCAGTGTATTATCGGGTACCCTCATGTCAGTTTCTTCGGTCGCTCGATGATAGCTCAGCAATTGATCGTCTTTTATGATCCGGGTACCATCTTCTTCCTTGATGTCTAACGAATCACTCCTCTCCAAATTGATACTTTTCCCGCTTCCCAATACCAATACGGCGTTTTTTGAACCGGGAAGGATCTGTTCTTCTGCAATCTGAGCCGGATCATGCTTTCTTTCCTGCTGAGAAATATAAAACAGGATCGCCAGAAAAAAAGGAACAAAGATGACCGCAGCATATTGCCACCATCGTATAGAACGCTTTCGGCCAGGATCGACGTTTATCTTTTGGTTATACCGAAACCACGCTCCTTCGGTGTTGATTTGCCTGATCAGTTCGTTGCGTTGATCAAAATTCCGGGAATCCTTTATCCGGTTATATAAAGATCGGTTCCGTCCGGAAGAAGAAATCCAATCGCTTAATTTTTTTTCTTCTTCATCATTCAATTCTTCACCGCTCAGTTTTCTGGCAATAACTTCTGAGATAGCTAAAATCTCTTCTGTATTTTCGTTGAGATCTTTCATTCGTTCTGTTTTTCACTTAATGAACAGTCAAACTGAAAAACAGGGTGAATGAAAATCTATATTTTTTGCTCAGATTAACATTTGACTCAGGAAGAAAAGCAGATAAGTCTGATTGCCGAGCATATGTCTCAAGTCGGCATAAGCATTCTTTTTCAGGGTTTTAATTGTATTGACTGATACGCCCAACAGTTCTGCAATCTCCGGGTTATTGTGCCCCTCAAGAGCCAACAAAATAATTTCTCTGGTACGAGTTGGTAATTGCTGAATGGCAGCATCCAATAACCGGTAAGTTTCTTCCTCAACCAACAATTCATAGGAAATCGCCTCAAGTACCGGAATATGGATAAGGATATCCTCTCGCGTCCTTTTCTGTTTCAGATGATTGATACATGCATTCCGTACTGTGGTATAAATAAATGCCCGAATTTTCCGGACACTGGTAAAGCGATCCCTGATTCTCCAAAACTGTACAAAAGCATCCTGGGCAATATCTTCTGCAACGTCAGATTGTTTGATGAATTTAATCGCATAAACGCAGACCGATGGATAAAAGCCATCAAAGAAGAGCTTTAAAGCCTTAGGATCGCCATTATTTAGCTTGTTGATCGAATCAAGATCCGTCTCCATGCTTTTTTCAGATGTCTCTCTACTCAGTTCCATTTTCATACTGGTTTCTTTTCAAGAGTTAGGTTTAGAAAGTCACGTCGTTCCAAAGTTAAATATATTCACCACATTTGATCCTGATCGATGAAAATTTAGCACATGCCGGTCTGAACTAAAAGGCGCAGAATCCTTGCGTCGTTCGATTTCTATAGCCGTTGGCAAGTTAATCTTCGGCTTTATTAATCACTTGCAGAATCCTCACCGGCCCCAACAATCCGGAAGGCTGCAGCGGGTCACCTTTCTTATAAAAACGGTGTGTGGTGAAGGTATAGCGCCCGGACGACCGCGGCGTCCCGTTCAGTAGCCACTCCGGCCACTTACCGTCTTTCACACCGTCGTCGGGCAAGGCCTCATCTCCGATTAATCTGTTCGCCCACAAATTGGCCACTTCTATTTCCAGTATGTTATCCTTCTTCTTTGCGACATCTGTTATTCGGATCTGCCAGGGAGCAGTCCAAACTACCCCCAGATCCTCGCCGTTCAGGCGGACGCGGGCTATGTTTTTTACTTCTCCCAGATCAAGGTAAAGCTCGTCCCCCAGTTCAATAAGGTCAAACGTTTTGGAATAGCCTGCTATTCCCGAATAATACCGGATCCCCTCTTCCGGACGTTTAGTCCAATCGTCCAGTTTTTCAAAAACCACTTCTGCCGGTCCGCCCATCAGGGTATCAAACTTCAGCTTCCACGGGCCATCCAAAACTTGCATGTCTTCAAGGGTCGGGAAGTCTGACTTTGCCTCGTTTGCTCCCTCGCCCGCTTTATAGAAGACGACGAAGAAACTTTGTGAGGCATCCAGTTTCACCCTCGCCGACACGCCGTTTTCTGTTTGAGTCAGCTCATGCAGAGGGCGGAATTCTGCAGTGACAGCATCCCACAATTCCGCTTTCACAGTACCGTCCCGAAACAGGCAAACGTCTTCCACGGGCCGGTCGGTCCGGTTCGAAATAAAATAGATTTCCCTGTCGGGTAGGCTGCGGTGAATGTACCGGATCGCACCAGAGGCGGTGAAGTCGGGCACAACACCCATCCCTGCAAGGATAACAGCAGTCGAGTCATACGACGGATAGAGTTCGGTCACCATTTGCCCGGCCTGCGTCTGACAGGTTTCCCCTGACACTTTTATAGGCCGGATCCTTTTGCTTCCCCAAAGCTCCGAAACAAGCGCCTGAACCTGTTCGTCGCAGGCGGGGTAATTCACCAGTGAAGGCGATTTTGAAGGGGGATTACCCACAACAGCGGCCCCGTCCTTCACAAGCGACGCAATTTTCGCAAGCAGTTCGGTGGTCATGGTCTCGGTCTGCGGCAGCACAAGCAGTCTGTATGAAGCACCGCCCGGAAAAACAATCCGACCGTCCTTCACCTCAGCATCTTTCAGCAATGCGGGCGAACAGCCGTCGAACGAATAGCCGCGTTTATCGGGCAGTACTTCCGTTCCGTCAAAAGCCGACTGTGGTGCACGGAATACATGCGGTGCCCCTTCGGGTGTCAGATAAAGAATATCGGCCACGGACCGCCCTTGCGAAAGAAGAAATGAACATCTCGCCACATATTGATGGTAGGCATGAACCATCGGCCACCAGGTCTGTCCCCGGTCCCAGTGTACGCCGTAAGGGCCCATGGTCATGCCAGGCCTGAGATGATTACCGTAAGGTTTATGGGCAAACGTATGATACACGAACCGGTTAATCCCGGCACAAAAGGCCCAGTCGCTCTGATCCTTCATGTTGCCGGGATACTTTTTCCAGGCTTCAGGCGAATCGGCTGTGAAGGCCTCAGCAGCAACCACAGGCTTTCCCTGGACATGGGCAATAGAAGTTGTCTCAATGCAACTAAAAGAAGAATTAAAACCGTACCCGTCGGTCCAGAATTCACACATCGGAACATCGGCAACGCTTCCCAGATCAAGGTCTGCGGTGGGATTCATATCGTAAGGCTCGATGGAAAGGGTAAAACCATAGCGACGGCCAAGCTCTTTAAATCGACCAGCGTGGTTTTCAAGAACGAGTTCTTGGGAAGTTAACCTTACATCCCATAAAAAGCGCTCACTGAGCTCAGTGCTTTCCACCGTCTGACCAGAATAGATGGGAAGATACAACAAAGGATCGTAACCTCTTCGCTTTTTAAACTGCTCCCGAAAATCGCCGGTCCAGTTTTGCGATCCCATTTCCCAGCTATCGATGTGGATCATCGTCCACCCTCCTTTTTCAGCAAGCTGACGGGGACCAACTTTGTCCAGTAACTTCCCGACATACGCATCAAAGTGAGCGTCGAAAGCGGCGGTATCGAATTTGTCACATTCAAATCCAAGTCCCGGCATTGGCGCCGGGCGCGTAACTGCCCCATTGTTGCGTTTCCCGAACCGCAGGATGGTCCATTCCCCGGCGGGAATATCCCATTTCAGGCTGCCGTCGGGTTGAAGCATCTCCGTCAGGTCGACGATTTCTGATCGCTTAACAGCACCGCCGGGCAGATCCGGATAATCAGTTACAGACGGAAGATATTGCTTTACCTTCGGTTGGGATGTATACGGTGCCCGATAGTAAAGAGCTTTCTCGTCGATATCGGGAATAAGCTTAACTTTCCCGGGTGTAGGATAGGCCAAAACCGCGACGTCTTCATACCACTTGTCACGGATCTGCTTCAGCTCGGGTGTCAAACTCCGCTCTCCAAAGAATGGCTTTTTTGGCTCAGGCACCGGAAGGACCGACTGAAAGACTGAGGGCCCCTGTACGGTAGTTGCACTGGCAACAAGATGCATCATCGATTGTTCCGGTTTCACCCAAGGGCCGCCACTGCCAGCCCATCCGGGTCCCGATCCCAGAATAAGCCTGATCCCAAGCCTTTCGCATTCGTGCACAGCATGGGCAAACAGATCCTGCCACTCATCGCTGAGAAAGTCAACCTTACCACGAGGGACACCTACATTCACTTCCAGGAAAAGGACATAGCCGATACCGGCCTCCTTCATCGATTCCAGGTCGGCTGTCATGGACTCACGGCTCAGGTTCCCATCCATGAAATACCAGTATACGCCAGGGCGTGCAGTGTCCGGAGGATTGATAAAAGATGCCTTTAGCGGATCGGAGGTACTGATTGTGCACTGGCTAAATGATACGTACGCGGTTAGCAGGACGATCATCAGGAAAAACCAATTTTGTCTGAGAATGATGACGGAAACGGATAAGTTTTTTTTCATTGCCAGTTATTTAGGATCATATAAATATCACAAAAATTAAACAGACCCGCATCCTGCTCCGTCCGGCATCGGAAATACCGGCACATTTTTTAAAAGGAAAAATACACCCGTGATTGTTACAAATAAAGTACGTTAACCTGAAAATCCTCACGATTATGAACAGTCAGCAGATTAAAATTTTTGAATTCCCATCCAATTTAGGCCTCAAAAAAACGGAAACAGCAGTTGAACCGGGCGTTCGCTTTCTTCCCGCCTGGCTGAAAAAGCATGGACTTTATGACGCGATCGGACCGAAACAGATCTTCAATCTGGAAGCTCCCGAATATTCCATGGAGCAGGATTTGGATTCAGGCGTCAGGAATGCGGAAAAGATCATTCATTATTCCGAAGACCAGGCGGCCCTGCTGATGGAACACTTGAGAACCGACAGCTTTCTGCTCCTGATCGGCGGCGATTGCAGTATGCTGATCGGAACCGCAATGGCATTAAAACAAAGCGGAACGTACGGCCTGTTTTACCTGGATGGGCACACCGACTTCATCTGGCCGGAGCTTTCCCATACCGGTGGAGCAGCAGGAATGGATCTGGCTATTGTAACGGGCTACGGACATGAAAAACTGGCCAACATCCTCGATCTCAAACCTTATCTGACCGAGCAGCATATCTGGTGCGTGGGAAACAGAGAATATGATCCGGCTTACATAAAGCCTATACTGGACTCACAAATCCGTTATGTCGATCTGAAAAGCCTCCGGGAAAGAGGCCTTGAAAGCTGTGCCGCTCAATTTCTGGAAATAGTTGAAATAAACAAGCTGGATGGCTTTTTTATTCACTTTGATGTGGATGTCCTGAACGACCGTATTATGCCCGCAGTCGACAGCCGGGAAGCCGACGGACTGGAATACGAAGAACTGGACATCTTGCTTGGCACCTTGCTTGCAAGTCCGAAGGCCATGGGCATGGAGATCACCATCCTGGACCCGGATCTCGATCAGGACGGAAAATATACACGCGGGTTTATTTCAGCCTTTATGCATACCTGGAGAAAGGCGCTGAACGAAACCGGCCGGAACAGCGCTTCAGTCTGATCCGACCGGGAAATTTTTAATTCGGCTTACCTATCGTTTCACAACCGAATTTGCGGTTTTCTTCAGATACGCTCCGAAATCGGCGGGCACTTTCTCCGGCACGAACTTCAGCCTGACAGGTGATTCATCAAACAGAAAGGTGTACCAAACCAGCGAACCCAGAAAGCAGCCGGCCTCATTGGCATGATGAGAGTCAAACCCGAGTGTCGAATCTTTTTTCCAGAAATAACCAACGTGCAGGGAGTTCGCCTGCTCCGGCACAGCGGGCCGGACAGCACTGCTTTCGTCAAATTCTTTATCCGGTTTATATCCCCACTTTTTGTCTGCGCTTACTTTCCAAAAAGCATCTCCCACAGGCATCAGATCAATATCCAGCTCACCGGCAACCGTACGGTATGCTGTCCGCGAGGCTTTCCACATTTCCTCCGCGCTTTGGGCATACCGGTTCTTTGCGATCTGCGTGAAATCCTTCGAATCGGTCCGGTAAGCCCAGGTTTGATGAAAAACGACTTTCGCATCCGGCTGGATCGATTTAATAAAATCATACAACTTTTGAGCATATGGCCGGTAGGTATCCGGATCGCCAGAGTTCATTGAATTCTGTTGCAGGGTAACCACATCCCATTTCCCTTCCGACAAAAGCATCCGTAACGATTTCCCTTTGTACGCCCTACCTTTGGGATCGTCCGGATTATTCTCCGCCAGTTCGGCCAATTCCCAGTGTTTTTGCAGGGAACAGCCTCCAATTTCGGCCCGGCCGATGACCAGCGGATGATTACCTTCGGCCGCCAGCTGAGGCAGGTAACGTCCGGCATTTTGAGAAAAGCTGTTGCCGATCAGAAATAACCGCAGCGTGTCGGGTGCGTGCTGAGTGCTACCGGTAAAAAAACTTAACAGCAGCAAAACAGCAAACAGCGGTCTGATGATTCCTCGTCTCATAATTATACTTCTTGCCGGGGTTTATTTTGTAGCCTCGACCACTCCCCTGAAATAGCCGATCGATTCAGCAATTCCCATAAAGGGATTGGTCATGTCTTTTTCATGTTCCAGACTGCAGACACCGGTATAGTTCACCTTCCGAAGCATTTTTACAAACGCCGGGAAATCAATGACACCCCGTCCTATTTCGAGCGAATAACCAAGCTTGGTCGTACCGGTAACATCCTTGATATGAATATCAAATACGCGTGAATGGTATTTCTTCAGATCAGCAACCGGATCTTTGCCATTACGCGTGTCATGACCAACATCCAGGCACATCCCGATCCGGGGATCCAGATCTTTCACATGATCCCACACATCGTCGGCATCCGGATAAAGTTTGATATCGGGTCCATGCAAATGAATGGCATAATTAAAACCGTATTCCTTCACTTTTTTGTCGACATATGGAAGCAGTTCATAGTTCGGAACGCCCACGATCAGCTTCACACCCACCCGTTTGGCATACTCGAACCCCTTGTCAATATCTTCTTCACTCTTCATATAGATCGGACCTACGGCATAACCGGTCACGCCTTTTTCCTTCAGTTTGGCATGAAAGGCAGCGATTTGCTCGTCCGTGCTGTTCATGGGCAAATGGAAATCCTTGATACACAAATAATGGACGTCGGCCTTTTGCAGCGTTTCAAGGGTCTTATCCAGGTCAAACTTAACAAAAGTGTAACCGGCCATTCCTACTTTGAACGGTTCACCCGTCTCAGGGACGGGCTGCTGCCCCGGGCGCTCCTGCGCACTTGCAAAAACGAACGACAGGATAAACAAAAATAAAATGCTTTTCTTCATAATTGATAGATTTTCAGACTTTCAGACGAAACAAAACTCCTGTTTCGTCTGGTCCCGTCTTGTGTCTTGATACTTGATACTGATTTACAATTTATAAAACTCCTTCCACTCCTTGCGTGGTTTCGTACCCACCAGCAATTCGTTGGCGAGCTTATTGTTCGTGATCCGCTTTGTTTTACGGTCAAATAACAGTTTTGTGTTCATCTGCTGCGCCAGCACACCCAGATTGAAAACCTGGCTCAGCGGGCCGGCAACCTCAAAGGGAGAACGCGTTTTTTCCTTACCCTGGCATGCCAGCAGGAAATTAGCATAATGGTTCGAAGGGCTCAAGGGCACTTCGGGTAATTTCGAAGCCATGTCCTTTGCTTTTTCCTCCGGGATAATGGACAGCGTGCTGCCATGTGAACCGCCTTTAAAGATCAGGTCCTTGCTGTAAATGATCTTACCCGGATTCAGCTTGGCTGGTTGTATCTTCCCGTTACTTGCCGGCGGAATGTTCGGATCAAGTTCCGATACGCCATATCCTTCAGGCACCTGTGGAATATTATTTACGCCGTCGTACCAGGTAATTTCGACTGGCGGCATATCGCCCCGCTCAGGAAATTTAAACGATAAGGTCGATGACATCGGAAAGAAAAATGAATTATGCCCGGTGAGTTTAACCGGATCAACTTCATAAGGCAATCCCAGATTCAGGAATTCGTGGGCGGTATCCATAATATGCGCTCCCCAGTCGCCCAGCGCCCCCATGCCGAAGTCGTACCAGCAACGCCATTGTCCGTTTATGTAGTCGTGATTATAGTCATGAAGTTGCGCTCCCGAATGCCAGGTATCCCAGTCAAGTGTTTCAGGAACAGGCTCAGCAGGCGGAAAACTCCTGATATTCGGATCCCAGCCGTGCCAGCGCCGGGCGCCGTTCATATGAGCCGTGATGGCTGTAACATCTTTAATAATTCCGGCTTCCTTCCAGGCTTTGAACTGGAAATAATTCCCTTCCGAATGTCCCTGGTTCCCCATTTGGGTTACAACACCGTATTTTTTGGCTCCGTCCATCATCAACTGCACTTCATTGAAGGTCCGGGCCATTGGTTTTTCAACATAAACATGTTTTCCCAGGCTCATGGCCAGCATGGTAATGGGGAAATGGGAATGGTCAGGAACACCGACGCTTACTGCATCGATCTTGTTGCCCATTTTATCGAACATCACGCGAAAATCCTGAAAGCGGGGAACATCGGGAAACATACTCAATACTTTCTCCGTGTGCAGAGCGCCCATATCAACATCGCACAACGCAACAATATTACACAGGCCGGTGTCATATAAGGCCCTGATGATTTCACCTCCGCGGTTTCCGATACCGCAACAGGCCAGGTTTACCCGCTCGCCTGCACTTACCGGTTTTGAGAAAGGAAGAACAGCTCCCGAAACCGTTCTGGTTAAAATAGTTGGAACGGCAGCCACGGCCGTTAACGTTAACGCTTTTTTTAAAAAAATGCGCCTTGACGATTCGTTTTGTTCCATTTGTTATAGAAATTAGTTGTTTTAGGTAAATAAAATTTGGCTTAAAAGTATCAATTTTGAACCAGAAATAAATACGGAAATACAAAAAACATGGGACAACGGCATGTTTTTAGACAGCTTGCAATTAAATGAACCAGGACAGGTTTCAATTACAAATCGGTTAATTTAGGACATTGCCTCCTTTGTGTCGGATGCGAAAAAAGGAAATTTCCTATCTTCGAAGCTTATATTGAAAACTGGTTTGAACGAGAAGCACCTGATATCCGGATTAAACAGCCAAAACAAAGTCGTGTTTGACTTTATTTTCAACTATTATTACTCAGGACTCTGCGCCTATGCCCGGAGGTGGGTCACCGCCCCCGATATCGCGGAAGATCTGGTTCAGGATTTCTTTGTCTGGCTCTGGATTGATGGTTCAAGCCTAAAGATCAATACTTCGCTTAAATCTTACCTGTTCACCGCGGTGAAAAATAAAGCCGTAAATCATCTTAAACACGTCCGGGTAAAGGAGCAGTATGGAATCCGGATCATGCAGGAGATCCGGGAGCACGATTATGCCGGCTGGGAGTTTTCAGAACCGGAACTCATTGAATTGATTGAACAAGGTCTGGAAAAGCTGCCTCCGCGATGCAGGGAGATCTTCATCATGAGCCGGTTTGAGGGAAAGGACAACGCAGCAATTGCCGAAACATTGAAGCTATCGAAAAGGACCGTGGAACTGCAGATCAGCAATGCGTTAAAGGTTCTTCGTACGGAATTGAAAGATTATCTTCCGTCGGCTTTACTCCTTTGGATAATCAGGTAAGAAAATCATTCCCTCGATATGTGTTTTGTCCTTCTGAGTTGTCGTAAGAATATAACACGACTAAAAGGATGAAACAATCCGATCATATCGACACCATACTTCCCGCTTATTTTTGCGGGAAGCTGAGTCCGGAACAGAAGCAGATCATCGAAGCCTGGAAAAACGCTTCGGAAGAAAACGGTCTTATTTTCAAAAAAGCGGAGAGTGTCTGGAAAGGACTGGACCTGCTTCGGGAAATGAGGACCTATGATACCGGCCGGGCGCTGTTGAAAGTACACGCCGCGATTCTTCGCGAACAGGCTCTACCGGATCCCAATGTTTCGGGAAATGCTCAGATTGAGCCTGACCATAATCAGACACTGCCCTATACTGCCGGACAGGCAAGGCTTTCAATACGGGCAAGACAAGGACAAACCATGGAATACCCTGCCGACAGGGAACCACATCTTTCAAAAACCGGCCAACCCGAGAAGTCAGGAGATTTTCAAACAATCCGGCATAAGGGATTCCTTTTTTACTGGCAGCGCATTGCGGCCATTCTACTCCTCCCCGTGATCTTTTTTGGCATCGCTTATTATTTTATCAACGACAAAACCGACAGCGGGACGGCAGCCTGGCAAACCATTTCCACTCCCCCAGGCGTCAAATCACAGACGCAGCTTCCCGACGGCACAAAGGTCTGGCTCAATTCAGACACCCGCTTAAGCTACCCGGTCACCTTTGCCCATAACAGACGCCAGGTGAAACTGGAAGGTGAAGCCTTCTTTGAAGTGGTGAAAAATAGCCGGCAACCCTTCTGTGTCGATTTGGGCAAGATCGGAATCGAAGTGACCGGAACCGCGTTTAATGCCATCAACTATATCGGCGAAAAACAAACCGAGGTGATCCTGACTTCTGGGAAAATCAATCTTCTTGATCAACATGGTAATAAACGCCGGCTTGTGACTGAAATGACCCCCGGCGAAAAAGCGATTTTCAGGGAGTCGTCCGGCAAAATAGCCATCCAGCGGGTGGACACCGACAAATACACGTCCTGGATACACGGCCGGCTGGTTTTCCGGGATGACGCCATGGCTGAAGTAATCAGGCGACTGAACCGCTGGTTCAATGTTGAAATAGAAATTCCGGATTCGGAAATAGCCCAATACGTGTACACGGCAACCTTCAGTGACGAAACCATCGAGCAGATCCTGGACCTGTTCAAAAGGACCTCTCCTGTTCAGTACACCGTGATCCCGGCTCCGCGAAATGATGACGGCAGCTTCGGAAAACAGCGAATAATTTTAAAACCCCGGTAAATCTGATGCCTATGCGATAAACACGTTGATCCAACCAAAAAAGTTCACGAAAAAGAGGAGATGTTGGCCCATCTCCCCTTTAAGAAATTTCAGCCCAAAAGGCTAAAAATGAATTGTTATACAAATCAGTTACAAACCTATGAAAAAATTAGAAATTTTAATGATTTCCAGGCTGATTATGGTCTGGAAATCCAAGTTATTTATTACGATGAGATTAACATTGCTTGCTTTGCTTCTGGCTGTATTTCAGGGCTTTGCTCTTAATTCAGGCGCCCAGAACACGCGTCTGACACTGAAAATGGACAATAGCTCCATTAAAAATGTACTGAACACGATTGAAGAACAGACAGATTATTTTTTTCTGTATAACAGTACCCTGATCGATGTGGAACAGAAAGTTTCGATCGACATCCGCAACCAGCCAATTAAAAACGTGCTGCAACAGCTTTTTGACGGAAACGGCATCTCCTGGGAGATTATCGACCGGCAGATCCTGCTCTCGGGCCTGAGCAGAAACACAGACCAATCCCGCCAGATGAAAGTCACCGGACAGGTTCTGGATGCACAGGGAGTTCCTTTGCCAGGCGTTTCGGTAGTCATTAAAAGCACCACACAGGGAACGATCACCGACGTCAATGGCCATTATTCACTGCCCAACGTGCCCGCCGGCGCCACCCTTGTTTTTTCATTTGTGGGAATGACAACCCAGGAAATACTCGTAGGGAACCGCAGTCAGATTAATCTGACCCTTGAAGAAGAAACGCTGGGACTGGAAGAAGTAGTCGCCATTGGTTATCGCACCCAAAAACGAGAGAGCCTGACGGGTTCAGTTTCGATGCTCGATATGGCGAAAAAAGAAAATACACCGATCACCAATGCCAGTCAGGCACTGCACGGGATGTCAGGCCTCTGGGTAAATCAGGCGGGAGGAAAACCCGGGCAGGATGTTGCTACCATCAGGATCAGGGGCGTCGGAACAACAAATAACAGCGCCCCGCTTGTGCTGGTAGACGGAATTGAATATAACATGAACGAGATCAATCCGGCGACCATCGAAAGCATAACCGTATTAAAAGATGCATCAGCGGCCATATACGGTTCCAGGGCTGCCAACGGGGTGATTCTGGTCACGACTAAAAAAGGCAAAAAGGGAAAAACAATCATTGATTATAACTTTTCACACGGCATTCAGGATATCACCTACCTGCCCGATGTGGTCTGGGACCCAATCCAATATATGCAACTCAGAAATCAGGCCCTGCTCAATGAGGGAAAAACGCAGGTCACCTACAGTGAAGCGCAGATTGAAGAATACCGCACCGGAATGGCAACGGATCACTATACATATCCGCAGTTAAACTGGTTTGACCTGGTTACCAAAAATGGCTACCTGCAACAGCATAGTTTGCGAATTTCAGGAGGAAGCGAACGCTCGGAATACAGTCTCACCCTGGGCTACATGGATCAGGACGGGATCCTGATCGAAAATAATCATGCCAACCGCTATTCCATGGATTTAAATTACACCATTGATGTCAGTGACCGGATAAAGGTTGGCGCTACCATAAAAGCGAACTACCGGAAATACGATGAAAACGCGCACGGGACCAGTTACTTTTTTAACCGTTTCATGCGGGTACTGCCCATCTTTACACCATATCTGGAAGATGGCCGGTACGGGAACGCTGTGTTTGCCACTCCGGGACGCAATGCTGTCGAAAACCTGATGATGCTGGTCAAGGAAGGGAAAAACGAACACGTGGCGCAGCGCATTCTGACCAAGGTGTTCGCAGATTTCCGCCTTCCGTTTGATCTGACTTACAGCATGAACCTCGGTATTGATAAACTGGATGGCTATGCCCGGCAATTCATCCCTTTTCTGACCACCTACAATCCGAAAACCAAGGTCCCCTACTATTACAGCAGTAACCCGTATGCGCAAAATTACGATGATAACGACATGAATCTGACCTTTTACCACACCTTAAGCTGGCAACATCAGTTCAACGGCAAACATAACCTTGAACTCATGGCAGGGAACAGTTACATGAAGTTTGACGACAGTCAGTTCACAGCGCGGAACTATGGATACTTCGACAATGCCCTGACTGATATTGACGCCGGCTCGCGTGATCCACAGGTCTCAGGCGATGTTACTGAAGACGCATTACTGTCTTACTTCAGCAGGATTAACTACAATTTTAACGAAAAATACCTGCTCGACGTCACCTTCCGCCTCGATGGTTCTTCCCGTTTTGGATCCGGAAACCGATGGGGATTCTTTCATGGAACCTCTGTCGGCTGGCGCATCGACAAGGAATCGTTCTTCCGGAGTGCCGGGCTTGATTTTATCGAGCTGCTAAAATTAAGGGCCTCATACGGACAACTGGGAAATCAGGCAGTGAGCTTATATAGTTATCTGAACACCGTTAACCTCGGTCACGACTACTCTTTTAATAATCAAATCAGTGCCGGTTCGGCGATTACCAATTATTCCGATCCAAGGGTTTCATGGGAAACAACCACATCCTATAATGCCGGGTTCGATTTTTCGGGATGGGGAGGCAAAATGGGAGTGTCGTTCGATGTCTTCAAAAAACGCACCTCCGACATTCTGCGCCCGGTTGCCATACCCTCGCAGGTAGGTGACTTGACCGGACCAACGACCAATGTCGGAACTGTCGACAACAAGGGCTTTGAACTTGAGATCAGCCATCGCAACACAATAAAAGACTTCCGTTACGGTATTTCGGCGCAGTTAAGCTACGTCAAAAATGAAGTAATCGATCTGAACGGGGAAGAAATCATCAGCGGAAGAAGGATCACCAGGGAAGGACATCCCATTAATGCCTACTACCTGTATGAAGCTGAAGGCATTTACCAAAATGCTGAAGAAATAGCCAACAGTGCAACCGTAAGTACCAATGTGAAACCGGGGTACCTGCGATACAAAGATCAGGGTGAAGGCGATGGCAAGATCAATGGCGATGACCGGATCATTACAGGCAACTCTATTCCGAAGTATAACTACGGGTTTAATGTAAACCTGGGCTATAAAGGGATTCAACTGGACGCATTTTTCCAGGGAGTTCAGGATGTTGATATTTATCCCACGGCAAACCTGGCATATCCTATCAACAATGGTGCGGGAATCACGAAGAAATGGGCAACAGGTACCTGGTCTGACAGCAATAAAAGCGCAACACTGCCGCTCCTGACCACACCACAGGGCGCTCCCGAAAATTACCAAAACTCAACCTTCTGGCTCAAGGACGCTTCCTACCTGCGCCTGAAGAATGTTCAGCTAAGCTATGATCTGCCTGCCCGCTGGTTGTCACGGCTATCCATGAGTAAGTTTACCCTGTTTATCAATGGTGAAAACCTGCTCACTTTTTCCAAATTCGATGAATTTGATCCGGAAAAAGACATCACCAACGACACCCTGTACGAATACCCTTCGTTGAAAACCTATAGTTTCGGATTCAAAGCCACTTTTTAACCATATGACAATCAAAAAAGAGAAAAATGAAAACGTTAATATTACTCCTCATAACGGCGGCATTCCTGGCCGGATGCTCAGATGTACTCGATACTTATCCGAACGATCGTTATACTCAGGAAACATACTGGACTACAGAGGCGAATGCAGTCGCGGCATTAAGCGGATGTTATGCCATGCTAAGGGCCGACGGCACTTTTGGCGGTGATGCGACGCCCCTGTGGGAGGAAACCGCCACTCCAAATGCCTACAACTACGACAATTCGATGGGTTTCAATGTAATCGCCCAGGGAATCCAGACCGCAGTCAATTCAGGCATCATTAACACCCGCTATCCCGATAGCTATCGCGGAATTGGCCGTTGCAACACCCTGCTCGACAATATCGACAAGGTCCCTATGGATGATGCCTTGAAAACCAGGATGAAGGCTGAAGCCAAATTCCTCAGGGCGGTCTATTATTCCCTGCTCGAAATGTATTACGGAGGCGTTCCCCTGATCCTGAATGCACCAAACCTCGATCAGTCGTTCTTACCCCGCAATACCCGCCAGGAAGTGGTATCGCAAATTCTGAAAGATCTGGATGAGGCTGCCGCCGTACTGCCGGTAAGTTACACCGGTAATAATATTGGACGGGCCACTAAAGGAGCCGCGCTGGCCTTCAAAACGCGCGTCTTGCTGTTCGAAGCCAGTCCGCTGAACAACACCGCCAACTGGACCGAGGTGGCAGCAGCAGCCAAAGCCGTGATCGATCTCGCCCCTACCGCCGGCTATGACCTGTATGCCAATTACCGGAACCTCTTCCTCCCGGCCTACGAAAATAACAAAGAAGTGATCTTCGACGTACAGTTTATGGCGCCCGAGCAGGACGGAAACTCGTTTGACCTGATCAACCGACAGTACAACACGAACGCACCTTTGAGAGATCTCATTAATGCATACCCGATGAAAGACGGCTTGTCAATCAGCGAATCACCTTTGTATAACCCGGCAAGTCCATACGAGAACCGCGATCCCCGGTTTTACCAGACCATCATCTATCCGGGACGGGTATTTATGGGAAACGTGACCACTCCAACTAACCCGTTTAAATTAACCGGTTACAGCTTTCAGAAATACAATATCTACGACGAGAACCCTTCATCCAACATCCTGAATACCAAGCAATCTGAGACCAACTACATCGTTCTCCGCTATGCCGATATTCTCCTGATGTATGCCGAAGCGCAAAACGAGGCTGCGGGACCGGATGTCAATGTATACAATGCCGTCAACAAAGTCCGGCAACGGGCAGGATTGAATCCGTTCGCTTTGCCCTCGGGACTGTCAAAGGAACAAATGCGGGAAGCAATCAGGCATGAACGGCGCATCGAATTCGCAGGCGAAGGTCTGTATTACCTCGATATCAGAAGGTGGAAAACAGCCGAAACAGTCATGAATGCCACCGTCTATACCTCCGAAAATGCGCCCATTGTAACAAGAAGCTTCACTGCTGCAAAAGACTACTGGTGGCCCTTGCCGCAGGCAGAGCTGGACCTGAACGAAAATCTGGAACAAAACGACCCATATTAATTCAAATAGTTTTCTCTGGTTAAATGCCGGGACCTCCACAAGTCCCGGCATTTCCTTAAAATACCAGGATTATTTTGGAAAAGAAAGCAGCATTCAATACTTTTAAAAGCAATTGACAAAATGAAATCCAATATGATTTCCTTCCTGTATACCTTGGCGATTTCCTTTACTTTAAACGCCGGCTGTGGCCAGGGCGGCGATACGCCAGGAGACATTCCTCCTCCGGATGATCCGCCTGAAAAAATTAAAGTTGAAGATTGTGAACAGTGCCTGATCCTGGCCGAGCAAGCCCAAACACAGGTTGCCATTGCCGATGTGAAGGGCAAAAACGTGATCTGGTCATGGAAGCCGGAAGAATCGAATGTAAAGACGGAGCATCTGGGCTGGTTTACGAATATCAGCGACGCCAAATTGGTTTATGACGAAAAGTACCTGATCGCCTGCGCTTCGGGCGGAGGAGTGGCCCTGATCCGGATTGCCGACCGGAAAACCTTGTTTTATGCCTGGGCAGGCGGAAACACCCATTCCGTTGAAATTCTGCCTGACGGCAACCTGGTCAGCGCTTCCAGCACCGGCAACTACCTGACTGTTTTCAAGGTCGATACGCTTCACTTTCCGGAGAATGTATACAGTAAAAACATTCCCATTGAATCGGGACATAACGTGGTCTGGGACAAAACAAACAAGCTGCTGTGGTCGGCGGCAGGAAATGAGTTGAAGGCGTTTGCGTACAACTTTGATTGTGCCGGCCCCAATCTGACGCTGGCCGAAACAATCCCGCTCCCGGATAACCACGCGCACGATCTGTTTCCGGTATACGGAGAACAGGCACTGTGGCTGACAACTGCTTCCCAGGTTTACAAGTTCGACCTGGCAACAAAAACGGTTTCGGAGGCCGGTACCCCTCTTCATGAAAACATAAAAAGCGTCTCGTCGGGACCGGCCGGTTTTGCAACCGCCATCATCAAACCCAAAACGTCGTGGTGGACCGACGAAGTTGTGGACGCTCAGGGCAACAGCATTTATTTTCAACAGGGACTGAAAATCTATAAAGCGCGTTGGCTGATTAATAATACCTTTAGCTATCCGCCTCAGGATAAAATAAAAATTTGTAACTGATTAAAGAAGCTATGAGCTTTTAGCTGTGAGTGAGAAAAAAGGAACATATTGCTTCACGGCACCGAAGAGCAGGATAATAATTTTCAGCAACGTGAAGTCCCTTACGAACATTAAAAAACAAATTAATAACGTCTATGAAAAAAACGATTAAACGAGAGCAGAGTCCAAACTTGTTTAAGACTCTGCCAGGCACAAGTGTTTTGCGCGCTGCGCAAAAGATCTTCTTTCTATTTTTAGCTGTACTTTTTTTTCATTCGGCCATTGCACAGGAAACTCCGCAGGCTCCACGGCTGTCGGACCCGAAATCGTACACCTGGGTGCTGCTTCCGGATCCCCAGACCTACAACAAATTCGAACGCAATCAGCCGTTGTTTCAACTGATGACCAGCTGGATTGCCGATCAGAAAAAGGAGTTGAACATTCAATTGGTCCTTTGTGTAGGCGATCTGGTTGAGCAAAATAATATTCTTGTCCCGGAAGGGAAAAACGGCGACCAAAACAGCGTCGAACAGTGGACAGCCGTCCGCACGGCATTCAGCAAATTAAATAACCGGGTCCCGTATATCTTATGCACCGGCAATCATGATTATGGCGTGAAAAGCGCCGAAAACCGGTACTCCCAGTTCAACAGCTATTTCCCGGCCAACGGCAATCCGCTGACACAATCGCTGCTGGTTGAAATGGCTGCCAATGCAGCCGGCGTTCAGACCCTTGAAAATGCCTGTTATAAGTGGAAATCACCTTTCGGCCAATCCTTTCTGATCTTTTCGCTCGAGTTTGCCCCCCGCGCGGCAATGCTGCAATGGGCGAAAGAAGTGGCGGCACGGCCTGAATACAAAAACCACCTCGGTGTGTTGCTCACCCACAGCTATCAGAATTCAAAAAATGAGCTGACCAATAACGAGAAGTATGCCCTGACCGATGCCAATTACGGTGCGGTGATCTGGAAAGATTTTGTACAGCCTGCAGGCAACATGCGATTTGTTTTCTGCGGCCACATTGCCGACAGCGAATTGCACCAGGGAATGGTGAGTTATCAGGAAGATAAAAATGCGGCAGGGAAAGACGTCCACCAGATGCTGTTTAACGCGCAGCGCGAAGGCGGCGGCTGGCATGGTAACGGAGGCGACGGCTGGTTACGGATCCTGGAGTTTCTGCCCGATGGTAAAACGATCAAGGTTCACACCTTTTCACCGCTCTTCTGGGCTTCACCCTCCACCCGCCATCTGGCCTGGCGAACTGAAAGCTTTGATCGGTACGACATTCATTATTGATACAGGCGGTCCAAAGCAGAAGAGGTTGTCGACGGGAATTAATCCCATGACAACCTCTTTTTATTATTGCAGCAAGACGAAATATTAACGGTTCTGTATAAGTTTTCCCACTTCAAGAGGCCGGTCCGATTCGATGATATCCGGATGTTTGGCGATCTCCTGCAGGTACGCAGGTTCGCGTTCTTCGGGCGTTGCCAGTTTATCATGGGTCGGCGCCACCGAGATCATACATCTTACCCCGTGTGCATGCAGCAGTTCCACGATTTTTTCGTTTTCCGGGTTGATGGCAGGTCCTACGTATGCGATCATATTATGCCAGGGTACACCCGAAATTTTCATATCCTCATACTCCTTCAGGGTCCGGCAAAAAGCCGACATCATAATACCCGGCAGTCGATCATAATAATACCGCGCCTGTGCGCCGGTGTGAACCGTCAGCATCACATAGCCTTCGGCATCGAGCTTTTTGATCAGGTCAACAATCATTTCAAACGGGACGTCTTTTTTATCCAGGTTAATGACGGCTTTACCTTTGCTCCACTGAATGACGCTGTCGAGTCGGGGAATTAAATATGCGGTCTCGTTTCCTTCATGATCTTTCAGCCTGATGGTTTGAAGTTCTGCCCAGGTATAATCGGCCAGCTTTCCCGTTCCTGTTGTAGTCCGGTCAAGTGTCGCGTCATGCATCAGGACAGGTATGCTGTCCTTTGTCAGGCGCGGATCAATTTCAAAAAAGGCGGGCATCTTACTCAAAATATGCTCAAAGCCCTCCAGACTATTTTCAGGGAATCCCTCTTCAATCCCGCCCCGATGTCCGCTGACCAGGATCGAACTGTCGCCGGTATACCGGAATAGCGCATGGAGATCTTTCTCCTGCAGAGCAGAGGTTTGTGCTGTTTGGGTGGACTGACCGCAACCCCCGGCAATTGTCATCAATGATAATGCGATTGCCGTCCGATAAATCGATGATTTATTCATATTACAGATTAATGATTAACGATTGAAGAAGTTCCCGAACGCTTAAGTTCCTGATTCCTGAGTTCCTGACCTCCCGACCCATTACTCGCTACTCGTGACTTCTCCTGTCTTGTGTCTTGATACTTGTGTCTTGTGTCTGCTTTTGCGTCTTAGCGTTTAGTACGTCCTTCGTTACTTTTGATATAACCGGCATTCCAGGTAAAGGCAAAGAACAAGGTAGCCAGCACCCCTGCACCCACCAGCGTAAGGAAGCCCATCTGCCAGCCGCCTTTGGTGACGATGACGCCAAGCCCCCAGCCCGACAAGACGGTACTCAGATAGCCGAATAAACCCGTAATACCAATGGCTGTTGCCGCTGCGCGCTTCGTTCCCAGGTTTGCAGCAATAATCCCGACCAGGGCCTGCGGACCATAGATAAAAAATCCGATCACGCAAAGCAGGCCGCCATAAAAGAAAGGCGATTCGGCCGGCAGTCTCCAGAATAAAAATACCGCTATTGTACAGATGAGCATATAAATCAATGCAGCCCGGCCACCCCGGCCCTTGAACACCTTGTCCATCATCCAGCCGCTCGTGAGCATACCCAACACGCCAAAGCCTTCATAAGCGGCAACCAGCCAGCCTGCTTTTTGTAATTCCACCCCTTTCATCTCCGTCAGGAAGGTGGGTCCCCAGTCGAGGATCGAATAACGAATGGTGTATAAAAAGAGATTGGCCAGACAAAGAAACCAGATGACCGGATTGCCAAAGACCTTTTTCCTGACGAATTGTTTAAAGTTCAGATCGTCGGTATGCTCATTCGCGTCAGTCTCCGGCAATTCGCCGCGGTATACTTCAACAGGAGGCAGCCCGAGCGATTCCGGTTTGTCCCTTAAGCGATTCAGCATAAATAAGGCTCCCATAAATGCCAGTGCCGCAGGGACAATAAAACAATAGCGCCAATCATAAACCACAAGAAAACTATTCAGCACGAGCACCAAAGCGGCACCAACCGAGTGAGAAGTATTCCAGAGTGAGAATTTCACCCCGCGTTCGCGGGCCGAAAACCAGTTGGTCAGACTGTTTGCGCACGGTGGAAAACCCATGCCCTGGAACCAGCCATTTAAAAGCCAGAATATGCCGAACGAAATAACCCCGCTGCTTAATCCGAACAATAAGCTCATGGTGGCCGACAAAATCAAACCCAGCGGCATAAAATAACGCGGATTGGTGCGGTCGCCCCAGAATCCATTCACGAATTTGGAAACGCCATACAAAACCCCGTGCAGCGTTAAAAAGAGTCCCAGTTCCGCTTTGGTAATCCCCAGATCCGCTTCAATGGCCGGCATGGCTATTGAAATGTTTTTCCGGACAAAGTAGAACATGACGTAACCGATCATGGTCGTGTACATAATCCGGGTTCGCCAATACCGGTATGTCTTATTTAATTCGTCAGAATCGGTGATGGTTTGCTCCTTTGCAGGAGCTGGTTTTAAAAGGTTAAAGATCGTGGTCATCAGTTTGAGTTAAGGTCATCACGGACCTGTTTTTAGTTTGATCCAAATTTGTATAAATTTTGAAGAAAAACCCGGATTTGCACGGTTAATTTTCCGTTTCCTCAACCGTGGCATGCGACCGGATCAAAAGTTCCCCAAAGCTTTCGATGCTGTCGGTAACGATATCCGGTACAAAGCCGGCCGTATCCACATCCTGCAGGGTCGACTCACCCGAGAGTACCAGGACGCCCAGTGCATTTGCCCGTTGGGCCATCAGCAGGTCGGTATAGATCCGGTCACCCACCATCGCTATTTCCTCCTGTTTCAGCCCGTTTCCCCGCTTGATGCCATGCAGCATCTCGGGATCGGGTTTCCCCAGGACCACATCAGGCGTCCGCCCGGTCGCCTTTTCAAGCGCCGCACAGATGGATCCGCAATCGATCAGCACAACAGGCTGATCGGTCGGACAGACGTAGTCGGGGTTGGTGGCCAGGTATATCTTCTTTTTACGGATCCACCAGGCAGCACGGGTAAGCCGGGCATACGACAAGGCCGGATCGAAGCCAACCACAACGGCATCGGGTTCATCCATGGGGTCATCAGCCACTGAATGGAAGCCTGCCTGCTCAAATTCGCTGATCATACTCGGGGTGCCCAGGAAAAAAATCCGTTGCACATCCGGATAATGATCGGTCAAATAGGAGATGGTGGCATGTGCCGAGGTATAGATTTCGTTTTCCGAGACTTTTAGTCCCATTTTACTTAAATGGGACAGGTAGTCCGTTGTACTTCTGGACGGATTATTGGTCAGAAATGAATAACTGATCCCCATTTCATCCAGGCTGTTTAAAAAATTCTTTGTATAAGGGAATAAGGTGTCACCGTTATAAATCGTTCCATCCATGTCCAAAGCAACATGTTTCACCTTTCTAAGCCGCTCAAGCATCATCTTTTTGGTTTTAAATGCGGTAACGTGTACCAGCGAGTCTGTTATCATTTTAATACATCTGAGTCAACCATTCTTCCAAATAACCCGTCCGCACAGCCAGGTCCAGAATGGTAAACCGGGACCGGATATACTGAGCCTTTATAAACGACGCTCTCATTCTTTCTTTTGAAATACCGATTTGTTCGGGGTCTACAGGAGCTCCGGCCAGTTCCAGCCTTCTTCTGACCTCTTCGGACGGAACCAGTTGCGACGACAGGCGGTTCGTAATTTTTCCCCAGTTTTTCTTCAGGCTCTCCAGTTGAACAGCCAGTTCGTCACGGAAGATGTGTTTTGCCCGCGACTGCTCCAGCGCCGTTTCCAGGAAATCGGTTTCTCCAAACAGTTTTCTGATATTGGCTTCCTGTTTTTCCCATTCCGGCCACTGCGCGCACACCGACACCACGTCCAGCCGGTCCAGGGGTGTCTGCAGCATTTTCTCATAAAGCCTGGTCACCGCCAGCGTAGCTATTCCCACCTGAAATCCGTGTGACGGCATTTCTCCTTCATAGGTGTGGTGTTCCATGTTCCATAAATGGCTGAACTGGTGCTCAGCTCCGGAGGCAGGCCGGCTCGACTGGGACCACTGCATGGCAAAGCCTCCCAGGATCAGTCCGTCGACCAGGGGCGTAATGGCGCCCGTTCGCCCTTCGCTGGCCCCTTTTGGGTCGGCCAGCGCATCTTTCAGCCCGTCCTGGACAATCGACCAGGCGCACTGATCAATCGTTTCAATATCCAGTGCATCGGCCAGTATCCAATCGGCTCCGGCCGTGACCTTGGCAAACAGGTCGGCATAACCCGAAGCAGTCATCAGCGCAGGTGCTTTCCGGATGATATCAATGTCGGCAAATACCGCCTGGGGTGCAGGACATGAAAAAGTCTGCTTGCTGCCTTCAAAAGAAATGGACGCGCCAAATGCCGTATAACCATCCATCGAAGCGGCGGTGGCAATACACATATAAGGACGGCTATTCCTGAAAGAAGATAATTTCGTCAGGTCGTTGATGGTTCCCGATCCAACGGCAATGGGAATGGCATCATTCATTTTCAATGCTTCATCAAGCAAGAGGACATTGCCAAACTCGGCATAAGGCCTTTTTTCAGGGAAAACAAACGGTTCAAGTTCAGTCAGCCCGCACGCGTGCAGGCTCTGAAAAACCGCTTTGGCAACCACATCAAAAGTGGTCTGGTCGCACACCACAATCGCCTTCTTCTGAGGAAACTGCTTCCTGAAAAATGCCGGGATCTCATGGATGATGCCCTGGCCGATCTCCAGGGCCCGCGTATCCCGTGCTGAGTTTAACGCTTTTTGTAAATCAGATCGCATATTTATTTTATTACTGTTAATAACACATTCTCCGGGTCCGGATTAACCCTTCACTCCACACAATTCCGTAAAAACAATCCACGCACAAAAATCAGGAACGCAGATAAGCGCCTTTTTCAATTAATTCCTGACGCAGTTTTTCGACATTGATCTCCGAAGGAGGCACACCGTCCCGGATCGCCATTTTCGCCGCACGACCGGCAGCTTCGCCCATCGCCATGCAGGGCGCCATAACGCGTATGGCCGACATGGCCTCGTGGGTAGTCGAAATGCTGCGGCCTGCAACCAGCAGGTTTTCAATTTTTAACGGAACCAGCGAACGATAAGGAATATCGTAACAATCTCCGCTCCATTCCAGGGTACAACCTCCGCCCACCGGATGGTGAATGTCGAGCGGATAACTTGCCACAGCCACGGAATCATCAAACCGTGCACAACTTAAAATATCATCCCGGTTAAGGATATACTTCCCGACGATCCGCCTTGTTTCGCGAATACCAAGAAACGGCGCCGTCCTTAAAAGTTGGGCATTTTCAAATCCCGGAACATAGTTGACCAGGTATTTAAAAATATCGGCGATCTGTTGCCTCGCAACAAACTCGCCCTCCGTCAGGCTGGAAGGATCAGTCCCGTCGACGCCGTTTACCCGCGTCATGTTGATCCATGCCTCCCCTTTTCGCAACCCCGTGATCACGATGGTTCGCTCGGTTGGTAAATGCAAACCGTCGTCTTTGGCTTTCCTGATCAGGCTTCTTAGTCCGACAACGATAAACTGCGGATTTTTCCCAAAATATTCATTTGGAATGAAATCGGTTATATACGTCCGGGGTTCATCGGCAATGCTCATCCGTAATTTATCGGTATCCACCTGCCCAAGGCTGAACATCAGGGTTGGCGGTTGCACTCCGCCCTGTTCATCACCCTGTTCGCACGGAGCGCCCGACCGAAAAGCAACGTCGGCATCACCGGTGCAGTCAATAATCACTTTGGCAAGAATTACTTCGCGTCCTGATTTGCTTTCAATGATGATCCCCTTCAAGAGGTTTCCGTCCTTGACCACGCCGGCAAAACTTGTGTACAGCAGCACGTGGACACCCCGTTCCTTTAACATCTCAAATGCGACGCCTTTTACAGCTTCCGGCTCCACCAAGGTAATGCTCATATGAAGCGGGCACGGCCGGTGTTCGCTTACGGCATCCTGTTCTGACAGGCGATCCATGAATTTTTGCGGAAGACCCGTTATGATCTGGTTCCCTTTCTGTCCCAGAAAGCCTAATATGGGCAAACCAATTGTCAGGTTGCCGCCCAAAAAACTACGATTCTCTATCAAAGCTACACTTAACCCATCTTCTGCGGCCGCCTGAGCCGCAATAATCCCCGATGGTCCTCCTCCTACAACCAGTACATCAACGTTCATGCGTACAGGTAACTCCCTTTCAGGCTCAATGATACGTTCCATTTGCACTTATTTTACAGGTATTACTAATTCGTTTTCCGTTTTTCCCGGAACAGAAACTAAAATATTTTTTTCCGTCAGTCTGATCAACCTCCAGCTTTCCGTGTCCTGAACAAGTGACCCGGTCTGAACCTGCGTCAACTCGTTGTTATCGGCGGAGGGAAAAACAGCGACAAGGTTTTTATGATGATGTCCGGACAGAATCAGTTTGGTCGACGGGTGTTTTGCCAGGGCCGAATAAAGTTCTTTCGATTGCTTCGGGTGAATGGCCGGATCCATTAACGGAATATGCATTAAAATAATTTCCACATCGTTTTCCGATTCATTTAGTTGATCATTTAACCAGTACAACTGAGCCTTATCGATATAGGGAACTTCAAATTTATCTTCAGGAAGAAACTGGTAAAAACTATCATCCAGAAAAATCAACCTGTAGGTGGTCTGGTCCACATTAAAAATTTTACTGTAATACGTCCCGTTTTTAAAACAATCGAAATTTTTCGTCCAGGCTGCCCGGGCACGTCCCGAAAAATTCTGGGTATGTGTCAACTTTGAATCCCTCCAGTAAAAAGTAAAAAGATCGTGGTTCCCAAGCGTCAGCAATACGGGGGTCCGGTAGTCATTGATAAGCCTGGAAAATTGCTCTGCCTGAAGGTCCATCATTTTGATATCTTTCGTTTCAGCTTCGAAGAAATCAACCAGATCACCCGTGCCAATGACCAGGTCGCTGTTTGTCTTTTCAGGAACTTCCTGTAAAAACTGTCTTAGCCTGTTTTCTCCCTGATCATATTGTTTTAATTTCCGGCTTTCGATCATATCCGGGTGGTAACCAGCCTGATTGAAAATTACATGGAGATCGGTAATATGCAGAATCTTCAGGGTATCTGCCTGAGCGAAAAGATTCCCGCTGGTCAGGCAGCAAAATAAAAATGCCAGCAGTTTCGGTGTTAATTGTAATTTATGCATGTCTTATAATTTTAATTGATTTTCTTCAGGAATCTCCGGCCGGATCATTTTCCACAGCAGGAACAGGGCCAGCGGATGAAGAACAGCCATAACCATAAAAATCCAGGTGGTTCCAACGCTTGCCATATACTGTCCGATAAAATAGTTAAAGATAACAGCTCCTGCGGCTCCGAATCCACCGGCAATACCCAACACGCTCGCTACATTATTGAGCGGGAAAGTCTCAGCAATCAAGACACTTTCCGTGTATATCCAGCTTAAGGCAACAGCGGCCAGAATGCTGAATTTAATGATCGTCACTGCAACTCCCAGGTTGTCCGGAATTAAGATTACCGGTGCTAAAAATGCGACATAACTCAACATGACTTTACGGGAACGCAAGGCCGGTTTTCCGCGCCGAACCATCCAGTCGGACCACGCCGAAGAAGCGATTCCTCCTATGCTGGCTGCCATAAAAGGGATCCAGCCCACGATCCCTAACTGGGATAAACTCAGTCCCGATTCTTCCATCAAGTAGCCGGGAAGCCAGAACAGAATGAAATACCAGACGGGATCGGTGGTAAAACGGATCAGGACAATCCCCCATAAGCTTTTTCTGCCCCAAAGTTGCCCCCAGGTAAAGGCCGTTGATGCTGCCGGTTCTTTGTCGCCTGACACCACATCGGTCACATATCCTTTGGGTGGTTCTTTGTAAAGCAAAAGCCAGACAAATGCTACTGCAAGGCCCACAACACCAGGAATAATAAACGCGGCATGCCACGAGAAGGAAATCACCAGCCAGGCAATCAGGGGAGGCGCAATAACTGAACCGATCGTACCTCCCGCAACTGATATACTGTTGGCTGTTGCACGGAGGCGTCCGGAGAACCACTTTGTCACAACTTTTATCTGAGCCGGGTAGGTTGTTGGCTCTGCCAAACCTAACAGACTTCTGAAAAAGACAAAGGGCAACAGCTTACTTACCAGACCGCTGCCTATCGAGCTCAACGACCACGTCAGCACGCCCCAAAACATGATTTTACCGGCACCAAACTTATCGACCAACCAACCGGAAACGGGATACATGAGTGCGTAACAAATTGTGAACACATTAATTACCAAGGCATATCCCACATCATCGAGCGAAAATTCTTCCTTCAGAATTGGCTTCAGAATGGAGACAACCTGCCTGTCCACATAACTGAAAACCGTAATGATAAAAATGATCGCTACGATAAACCATCTCCTTCTTTCCGCACTTATAAATGTAGCCATATTTTAGACTCCGTTAATTATTTAGAGGCATTGAAAATTTACAATCACCCTAGAAAATAGGGGTGAGAGATGCGTGTGACCAGGTGATCAATAGCCTGTATTTTGCTTGATATTATCATTTATTTGTATCTCTTTCGATGGTATTGGCCAAAGGTACTGCCTTGTCTTGTCAAAATTTCTTTCAACCAAAAGCTTAATAAGACCTGCCTGGTACATGGCACTAAAATCAGGTATTCCATTTTCATCGATTGCCGGTATGCCAGGGAAAAACCATAAACCTTTATCGACCACCTTTTTCTTCAAATCAGCTACATCGAGCATTCCGTATATAGGCCTCGTCAGCGCTTTTTCAGCGATCTTCCAACGGATCAGATCGTAAAACCTCCTGTTTTCCCAGGCGAATTCACTGCGGCGTTCCGTTCTGACGATCGTTCTAAGCGCAGCCTGACTGGTTGAAACCACTGCAGGATAACTCCCCGTTGCAGAAACATTGACTCCATAAGCCCTAGCCCTGACCTGATTAATTGCATCCAAAGCTGACTGATCGATTTCATTTAGTTCAATTTTTGCCTCAGCAAACATGAGCAGTACATCGGCATAGCGCATAATGATAATATCGAAATCGGTCTGATAGTCATCCGACCAACCTTCGTCTACCCATTTCTTTAATTCCAAACCATTATATGAAGCGTACCGGTCAACACTTCTGTTGCCTTTATTCGACACCATTGTCCCGGTTAGTACATTTAGGACCTTTGTAGTATAGGGGTTTGGATCATAGATATAACCCAGGTGTGCTGTCCCGAATTCAACAATGGTCATCGCGCAACGCGGATCACGGTTGGCAAAAGGATTTCTCGGATCGTACAAGGGGGATTCGTCGATCGGAAGCCCGTCAGTACAGGTAAAGGATGAAAACAAATCCCAGGAAGGCTGAGCAACCGCTGAACCGCCGGCTATCCTTGTAAAGAAATTTTTACATGACCAGGACGAACCAAGTTCAAAGGAACGCGGGAGTGCGAAAATCGTTTCCCCGGCATTTTTAGTTTTGGACAGGAAATATTCCCCAAATTTAGGGTAAAGGGAGTATACACCCAGATCCATGCAGGCTTTCGCAGCATCGCGTACAATATTCCAGTCTGACATGTACAAGGCTGTGCGGGCTTTGAATGCCAATGCAGCTCCTTTTGTTGCTCTGCTCAGCGAAGCGCCTCCGTAGCTAATCGGCAGGTTTTGAATGGCGATGTCAAAATCTTCATAGACTTTTTCCAGAATCACGTCCTTGTTCGTCCGTCCCATTTTGAATGCCTCTTCAATCGTCAGAGACTCCGTATAAAAAGGAACATCCCCGTAATGAAAGATAAGTCTCCCATATAAGGCGGCACGCATAAAATGAGCCTCCCCTGTATATTGTGCCAATTTTTCCCCGGGAATGACGCTGGCCACTTTATGAAGATTATTTAATATGGTATTGGCCCGTGCAATTCCTTTATACGTATTCAGCCAAAGATCCCTTGCTACGCTCCACTCACTGGTAATCGTTCCCTCAACAAAGCCATTGATTGCCTGACGCTGAGTCCAGTCGTCCGTCATCCGGTCCATTTCAAAGTTAGATTCCCTGTCCCACAGATATTCCCGGTAAAGGTCATTCAAGGCCAAATTAATTTCCGTATCATCAGAATACCAGTTTTCACTTGATCCTTCAGAAAGTGGATTCAAGTCCAGATCGGCGCAAGAGGTAAAAAGTAAGATGCCGAATAAGCCTGTTATAATTTTATTCTTCATTGCTAATTTCAATTAAAATTTAACGGAAAGTCCAAAATTGAATGATTTCGATATATAGGAAGTGTAGGATACTTCGGGATCCCAACCTTTCGGATAATGGTTGAACGAAAACAGATCAGTTCCGGTTGCAAAAATCCTTATCCCCTGTAACCGCAGTTTTTCGACAACAGTTTTGGGCAACTTATAGCCAATCGTAATATTTTTCACGCGGAGGTAAGCTCCTTTAATTAACCAGTAATCCGACATTTCATAATTATTGTTCTCAGCCCCCACATAGGATAGCCGTGGATATTTTGCCGTCAGATTTTGTTCTTGGGTATTATAGTGGCTCCAATAGTTTCCATCAATGATTTCAGGAGCATTCGTCCATCCGCTCAAAAATGGCTGTACCATTTGCGGAACAACCCTGCTGTTTTGTTTACCAACCCCTTGAAGCATTACAGACAGATCAATGCCCTTATAATCGAAACTAAAATTGGCGCCATACAGAAACCGCGGCAGTGACCCGCCAAGCAAAACACGGTCGTAATCAGGTGTGATCTGACCATCAGGAACGCCGTCCGGTCCGCTAATGTCAACATACCTGATATCACCGGGCTTCACCGACTCGTACAATAACGGAGATTCATCCACTTCTCCCTGGGTTTGAAAAAGCCCATCTGACTTATAACCATACCATTCGTTGAATTCGCTCCCTTCTTTCTTAATCTGGCTTCCAAGAAAAACAATTCCCCCCAGATCACCCATTTTAGACTTATAATCCGAGAGGTTAAAAGACGCCGAGTAATGAAAGTCTCCAATTTTATCTTTCCATGTCAACTGAGCCTCCCACCCTTTTGTATCCATAATACCGGTATTCTGGTCGGGATTTTCAAATCCCATAAAATCCGGGATTTCAAGTGCAAGCAGCATATCCTTTGTCTTTTTCATGTAATAATCACCGGTAAACATAAGCCGGTTGTTCAGGAAATGTGCATCGATCCCTGCATCCCAGGTTTCCGTGGTTTCCCAGGTGATATCATGAATGGCATATTGAAATTGCGCCGCAGTCATATTCGAAATGATCTGATTTCCTTCGTAGAAAAATGCATTCGAAAACCCGATAGAGGCCTGATACGGATAATTTCCAATCCGCTCATTTCCGAGTGTCCCCCATGAGCCCCGGAGCTTCAGGAACGAAAGAAACGACAGATCTTTCATGAATGATTCCTCTGAAATCGCCCATCCGGCCGATATGGATGGAAAGGAGGCCCAGCGGTAGTCCGGATGAAACCTGGAAGAACCGTCGTAACGGATATTCGCTTGCAGAAAATACTTATTATTAAAATCGTAGATGATGCGTCCAAAATAGGAGCGGTACGCTGATTCGGTCGCCGAACCCGAATTGAACTGGTAATCAAGCGGACCAATACTCAAATAAGGATAATTTGACAGAATATAATTCTCGCGGGAAGCCCCCAGCGATTCGCTAAATGAACTAAAATCTTCATAGCCGGCCATGACGTTAAAATGATGTGTCCCCTGAAACGCTGTCGTATAATTGATCAGCAGTTGCTTGGTTAATGTCTTTGAATCGTTTCGGTTCTCGTACAATGATGTACGCTGATGCCCGGCGATATAAGCTGAAAATAATGCAGGATCCTCGGCATCGTAATAAGGAATCTGTTTGATAAATTCCTTATTCTTAGTAAAATTTAACTGCGGGGCCAGGACACCTGTTATGGTCAGGTTCTTCACCGGTTTAAAATCGATGGAAGCCTTTCCCATTAATTTATTATGCCTGGAATTACTGAATCCGCCATAGTGTAATACGGCATATTCATTTGAACCGGATTTTCCTCCTGCAATCCTTCCGTCTTCCCAAACTGCTGCATATACCGGCGCGTATCTGATCGCATCATAAACCGGGTTATCAACCGGTGATCTGTCAATCGAAGAATTAAACGAAACATCTAAGTTTGCCGACAAATAGCTATTAATGGTAATGTTATTATTTAGCCTTGTCGATATCCTTTCATAGTTCTTGTGATCATACAGCGCGTCGATATTTTCATAATTAATCGATGCTTTCGACTTTATTTTCTCACCTCCATGCGTGATGGAAATCTGATGACTTTGCCTGGTAGCATAATCATTCATCAATAAATCAACCCAGTCCGTAACAGGATAATTGTTCGGATCTGTTTTATTCCATTCCAGCCAGTTATCCACTTCATCTTTCGTATAGAGCGGGTATTCACCTCCTTCATCATTTCCCGCATCATTCCAGGTTTGTTCATTCGACATTTCGAGGTACCGTTTGGCCCCGACCACCTCGGGAAACGCAGTTGGCTTTTCAATTCCGAAACTGGCATTGTACTCCATGGTTAACTGTCCGGTTTTGGCCCTTTTTGTCGTAATCAATACCACCCCGGCAGCAGCTCTGGCTCCGTAAATCGAAGCAGATGCCGCATCTTTTAACACAGAAATATCTTCAATGTCGTTTGAATTTATATCATTGATGTTACTGACCGGCACCCCGTCCACGATGATCAACGGATCACTTTCACCAATAGTTGTAATTCCCCGGATCCGTATCGTTGCACCGGCGCCAGGTTCCGAATTGCTTCTCGTCACGGTAACACCCGGCATGGCTCCCTGCAACGCCTGTGATAACTGGGTGGATTGCCGTTTAGCGATCATCGCACCGTCGACTGTTGCAATCGATCCGGTCAAATCCTTTTTCTTTAATGTCCCGTAACCGATTGCCACTACTTCCTCAATACCAATGGCATCGTCTGTCATGACCACGTTGATGGTTGTTTTACCGGCAACAGGCAATTCGACTGTTTTCATGCCGACAAAAGAAAATACCAGTGTCCCGTTTTCATTCACGTTGGTTATGCGGTACTGGCCATCAAAATCGGTAACCGTACCAATGGCGGTTCCCTGTACAACGATCGTCACTCCGGGTAACTGGGCGCCATTTGAATCGGTCACCTTCCCGGTAATTGTCTTTGATTGTTGCTGTTCCGAATTTGCGCTTTCTGCAAAAAAGGAAGCAGTTGGATTTCCAATTACCTGGCTCCCTATGAAAAAAGCCAATAACAAGCAAATCACTGGCTTCATTTTGATCAAAATTCCACAAATTAAAAGACTACTGTCGTGAGCCCGTTTTTCTTTCATAATTTTTAGGTGTTTGTTGGTTTCTATCAAGGCGAAATGGTTATGTATCTATTAAAAGTATCGTTTTATGTCTATATTATTCAAATATTATTTCGTTTTACAACTGTAAATATATCTCATCTTTTTAAAGATAGCAAATATAAACAAACAAATTTCGTTTTACATACTTTTCAGATCATTCTCAAGTACTAAATGCAAGCCCTTGAATCATTTTAGTATCATCAGGATTTTACCGGATCCGGCAGGGTGATGAATTTTGTTAAAAATGCACTCAACAGATATAATCCGGTCAGTATCCAGATCACTCCCTCACTCCCCACCATTCCGTAGAATAATCCGACCAGGGCCGGGCCTGCAAACACCGAAAGTCCGGCGCCCAGATTCAGCACAGACATGGCAGCCCCTTTGTCCTCCCGAACAAGCGAAGGGATCAGGGCCGACAACGGCACGTAACCTGCCAGCATGGCACCCCAGAAAACACCGGCAGAAATAACGACCCAGAAGCTCCCGGAGAATAACAGGGGCGAATAATAAAACAGGAGTGTACCGACAGCACATCCAACGCCTCCAAACCAGATCACGGTGTTGCGCCAGCCAACATGATCGCCCACATATCCAAAAATCAAGTTGAAAATAATATTACTCGTAAAAATTGTTCCCCAGATCTGCAGCCATTCAGTCGTGCTGAAACCATGTTCCATCATATACATGGGCAGAAAAACGGGGAAGGCAAACTGAGCTGTTGTGTTAATGATCCGGACAATCCCACCCAACAATACCTTGGGTTCGTTTTTCATGATGGTGATGCCCTTCATCAGGTCTTCTGCCTTTGATTTCGCACCGGTCCGTTCCACCTTTGAGAACCGGTTGATTACCAGCGCAAAAAAGGCGCCGATCAGGGCCCATAGCACCGAGGTCCACAGGGTGTCGATATGGCCCAACCTGACAATGGCCCAACTGGAATAATAGGCTCCCAGGACGTTCAGTCCGCCGGTAAATACAAACCAAAACCAGCCTACGGCCCTTCCCAGTTGTTGTTTGGGCGTATTATAGGCAATCCAGACCAGAAAGGAATAAGCAAACAACGGATAGCCCAACCCCCGGAATGCATAGGTCAGCAACATCACCGGATAATTGAGATCAGGGATACCCAACCCGACAAATCCGACGGTTCCGAGTAAGTACAGCAACAAACCATAAAACATGACTTTCCGGGCGCCATACGTTTCAGCCAGGACTCCTGAAAGCCAGGATGAGAGGCCAATTGTGATGCCATAAACCGTAAAAAGGGCCGCAGATTCCTGGATGCTCAATCCACGGTCGACCAGGTAAGGACTTAACCACCCCTGCTCAATCCCATCGCCCATCATAAAAATCAGGATTCCCAGATAGCCCCAAGACAGGAACTGAAATGATCCGGCTTTTCCCCAAAGGATTTGTCTTACTGTCTGCATTGCTTTATATTCTTATTATTTCTTTTTATACACTTTCCTGCTTCATCAACATCCTTTATCAATTCAGGTACGTGTAAGAAATCGCTGTGGTAAAACCGGCCGTGATCTCAGACTGCCGGTAGACGTTACCAAACTGGTCTGTAGCCCTGATCTCCAGACTGGCAGCCGGATTCACCAGGGTATGCAGATAAAGGTGTTTACAAGCAGGGCTGTAATTATCGGGGTTCCGGTTCAGCACACCGATGTGGTATCCCAACGTCCAGGCATCTTTTAAGGATGTAGGCAGTGGCGCCAGGTCAGCAACCTTGACGTTATTTTCCCAGGCTTCCACCTTCCAGTTGCTGTCGGCATTCCAGATATTCGCCACAATGGTATTATCGGCCTGATTGAACGTGAAATAACCATATTCACCTCCAAATACGACATTCCCTTTGTGCAGGCGGATCTGAAAGTCTTTGCTCAACCTGGTCGGTTTGTAGTAACCATTTGTAATTTTGGTTCCGCTAACCTCATAAACAGCATATCCGTTCGGAGTTCCGTCGCCGTTAACAGTCGACCGCCACCACGAACCGCAGGCCGCTGCATGGATGTGCTCGTAAGCGGCCACAGGACTGGTTATCTTCACGTTCTCCGAATAATGGGTATGCCCGCACATCAGATGGACTTCCGCATAACCCTGCAACGCACTTAAAAGCTGCGCCCTGTTGCTGATAGCGGAGGAATTCCGTATGGGAATATGATAATAAACAATGACCATTTTGCTTTTGGGTACATAGCTCAGATCCTCTTTCAGCCATTCGATCTGGCTGGTTGTAAATCCACCGGAATAGTCCGAAGCATTGGCAAAGACAATATTATCCAGGCAAATAAAATGGACATCTCCCCTGTTGAAGGAATAGTTTAAAGGGCCATATACCTTCGTAAAAGCATCGGTAGTTCGCGGTTCATTGGTATTCGAAGTAGCTACCTTATCGTGATTGCCAATGGTTGTGAAAACCTTCATGTTTGCCGAACCGACCAGCGCTTTCATCTGGTCGAAAAAAGCAGGTTTATCTCCGGCCATATCTCCCATAACCAGCCCGTAGCAAGGCTTCACTGAAGATTCCGCAAATGTCTTGATATCGGCCATGGTTTCCGTTCTGAAACGATCCACTTCCGCGGTACTGGTTACCTGCGGATCGCCGACACAAACAAGCGTAAAATTAGTTTCAACAGCCGGAAGTTTTTTCAGGCTGAAGTCGTACCGCTGCTTTGACGCACTAAGGGCGGCATAAAACGAAGCCATCCTGACCGATGCGCTGGCCGTATTCACCTCATATGCCGACGGCGTTGAATAAAATACAAAGTCAGCTTCTGCATTTCTTTTCATTTGATAAATTCCATCCTGATCGGTCACCGTGCAGGAAAAGCCATCGCTAACCACCAAATTTTTGACCGGCTGCCCCTGGTCGTCAAGAACCAGTCCGTAGAGATCCATACCCGGACCTGGTTTTATCTCTTCAACCGGAGGATTCGGATCATCCTCATCCGGACCAACGGTATCCTTCCCGCATTGGGCGAACAGCAGGATCATTCCTGCCATAATAAAATAAAACCGGACAAACCGGATCATCCCGAAAAAAATCCCTGACACCTTCTTCATATTCGCTGTTCTTTAAATTTTACGATGCAGGAAGCGAACCTCCTGCATCGTAAAGAAAACTATTCCCATCCGTCGTTTTGAGGTAATAAATTCGGATTCAGCATCACCGCACCTTCAGGTATCGGCCGGAGGTATTTCTTATCTTCCCATTTCCGCTCAATCCCCCAGGCCCAGATCAAATGGCCTTTTGTTCCTTCCGAAAGTTTAATGTTGGCGCCCATAATGACATACTTCACCCCCGGTGTTGTGGTATCAGGCTTTTTATCCACAAAGCATACATCTGCTTTCCCGTCTCCATTCAGATCGTAATTTACACCTTTTGCAGGAACATAGATCCCTTTCCAGTCCAGCTTTTCGGTAGCGAGCAAATCGCCGCATTTCCAGCGCATCAGGTCCTGATAGCGGAGACCCTCGAAACAAAGCTCAATGCCCCGTTCCCGTCTGATTTCCAGTAAGTATTTATCGGAAATGTCCGGGAAAAAGTTATTTTGCAGGTAAACATCAGCTGAAGCAGGCTCTGAACTGCTCACTCCTGCCCTGTCGCGCAAAAGCTTGATGGTCTGATTCCATTCCGAAGCGCTGAATTCACCCAGCTCGGCTTTAGCCTCTGCGTAATTCAGGAGAACTTCGGCGTAACGGATAATCGGAATATTATTGGTACACTGCCCCTGTCCGTCGTGCCAGGAATCATCGAGGCTCCATTTTTTGATATGGTAACCGGTCAGTGTTACTGCAAAATCCGGAGGAGCTATGGTCCCGTCTTCCCGGTAGTAACCTTCGGTACGGATCGTTTGGCTTAACCGGTAATCGCGGTTTTTCATTTCCGTGTAAAACTCGATCTGATCATAGCCTGCCTTCTCGGTAAAACGGCTGCCGTCGCGCATCAGGTAGGTATTGACAAACTGTTTGATCAGTGACCAGCGACTCCCGTTTGTGGGGGAGTTGAAGTTCCAGGTCAGATCGTGCCACACCCTCGACTCGGTGTTCATATTCCGGGCCAGGATGACCTCGCCGGCAATAACCGGCATACCTGCCAGGTTCTCGGAAGTAAACAAGGTCCGGTAGTCTTTATCGGGATTGCCTGTGCTGTACAGGCGGTATTGACCGGCATCCATCAGTTCTTTGGCGGCATCGGCAGCTTCCCCCAGCCAAACGTTGGCATCGGTAAGTCCCAGTTCCGTATGGTATTTCCGGTAGGTTCCCTCGTAGAGGCAGATCCGCGATTTCATCGCCAGTGCCGTAAATCGGTTAATCAGGCTGCTGTAGCTGTCTTTTGATTCGCTGATATGTGTGGCCGCAAAAGTAATGTCTTCCAAAACCTTCGCCATCACAAATTCACGGCTGTCGCGGGCTTTATTCAGATCCGGATCGCTCGGATCAAGGGCAATATCGTACCAGGGTACCGCACCAAAGGTCTGTACTTTGTCGAGATAAAAAACAGCCCGCCAATACCGGGCAAGTCCGATATAGTGATTTAAAACGGTTTCCGAAACAGGCGTTTTCGGCGCATTTACCAAAAAATAATTGATATTGCGCAGAGCGCTCCAATTACTGACTGACCAGCCGGTTTGATCGACCGAACTCCAGTTGCCCGAAAGAAACGTACTTGGGGCATTAACGGCTGCGTAGTCGGATGTGCCGTCTCCTTTGGCGATATTATCGGCAGTTGGAAGATCACGGTCATAAAAGGAGTAAGAATAGATTTTCAGGTCATTTTCACTTGTAAAGAACCCCGATGCATCTATTTTGTGAATAGGCTCTTTTTCCAGCAGGTCTTCACAGGAGGTGAAAGCAACTGCGCCAGCCAGTATTGAGTATAGGATTATCTTCTTCATAATAGTTGTCCCAATGAGATTAGAATGTAATATTAACTCCAACGGTATAGGTTTTCAGCATCGGATAGCTGTAGCCGTCCTCCATATTTGTATTATCGGCCACGTCACCGTCACCCGATTCGATCACTTCAGGATCGAAATTCGTGGTGTGTTTGGTCAGCCCGGAAAGGGTCCACAGGTTTTCTCCCGACACGTAAATTTTAAGTGCCGATATCTTAAGTTTAGAGGCCAATGCCGAAGGAATCGAATAATCGATCGTCATCGATTTCAACCGGACGTATGCCGCATTTTGCAAATACCTGTTATTCTTCACACCCATAGGTTTACTGGTTGAATTGGCCATGTAGGTCCGTTGACGCGGCCAGTATGCATTCGGGTCCTCATTGACTCCTTCGATCCACATATTGCCCACCTGGTCGGTTGGGTAGTAACCGTAATGACGGTTATATTGTCCCCAGAAATAACCGGATTCAATGTCCGGATACCAGTCGCGTTTTCCCACGCCCTGAAAGAATGCATTCAGCCCAAAACCGCTGTAGTTTCCTCCCAGGTTTAATCCAAACTGGTAACGTTGTTCCGTATTTCCGATGATGCTCAGGTCGCCGTGGTCATCCAGTGTGTTCTGTCCCCTGTAGATTTCTTCATCACCATCCAGATTTTTAAATTTCAGGTCACCGGGAAGCAGAATTTTCCCTTTTGAAACCGGAATTTTGGACTGACTGGGATGACCTGCTATTTCTTCAGCACTGGTAAATAATCCTTCGATGGTATAACCCCAGATGTCTCCGATACGTTGTCCGTCATAGTACGAGCTGAGCGACTTGATTTCATTGCCCACATATTTGGTAATCCAGCTCTGGCTGTCCCAAAGCATAAACTTCACGTTATAAGAAAAATCCTTGCCAGCCAGATCAAATCGGTCTTTCCAGCCAACGGTCAGTTCCCAGCCAAGGGTTTTTAAATCGGCATAGTTCCCTTTCGGTGCACCGACACCCAACGCCTGGGGAAGATCAGGTCCGGAAACATACATATCAGTCGTATTTCTGCGGTACGCGTCAAAGCCCAGACTAAGCCTGGCGTTCAGCAAGTCGGCATCAAGTCCGATATTGTAAGTGGTCGCCTTCTCCCAGGTCAGATTCGCAGGCACCAGATTTGGCATCCATGTCGATGTTTGGAAACCACCGTTCAGCAGGGTTGACGTTCGGGCCACATCCATCAGCTCCAGGAATTCATACGGGTCAACATTTCCATTTCCTAAAGTACCGGCAGAAACCCTGATTTTTAAATTATCGAGCCAGTTCCTGGTATTTTTCATAAAAGCTTCGTCCGAAATACGCCAGCCAAACGATGCCGACGGGAAGATGCCCCACTGCTCATTAACCGGAAACTTGGAAGAGCCGTCATAACGCCCGCTTACTTCGACCAGGTATTTGCCTTTAAAGGCGTAATTCGCCCTTGCAAAAACACCGATAAATCCCCAGTCCTCGCTTCGTTCTTCCATCACGTAATTGATCCCGTCCATCAGGATAAAATTGGGTTTATCCGGGTATAAATAACCATCCCGCCGGTTGTACAGATTTCTCCGGTTGGAGGATTCTATATTTCCCCCCAGCAGAACATTTAACACGTGATCCGCGCCAAGCTTCGGCGTCAGGTTAGCTGTAAAATTGGTTGCAAAAAAATTGGTTTCCTGATTCCACATCCTTCGCAGCGACTGTCCTTTTTCCTCGAAAATTTCCGGTCCCCGGCTATAAGGTGCATACCGGTTAACGCGGGTCCGCTGATAATCTTTGTAGCTGTATGTACCGTCCCACTTCAGGGTCAGCACATCTCTTACCGGAACATAGGTTAAGCCAAGTGTATTTTTGACATTCAGGGTATTATCATCCTGAAAAGAGGTTTTGTTGTGAAAATCACCCACGCCATTATAAATAGCGTTGTAGGTATAGGTTCCGTCGGGATTAAACAAGGTCGCTACCGGGAATCCCTGGTGCTCCAGGTTTCGCTGAACCAGTTCGTCGGCGTACGACATCAGCGGGTAACGATACGTGGTATAATCGAGCGACAGGTTATTGTCGATCGTCAGCTTCGGACTGATTTTGATCTGGCCCTTGGCCCTCAGGTTATAACGGTCAAGATCATCCGAATTGTAGCGGTAAATCCCGTCCTGCGAGAAATACCTCCCAGAAATATAATAGCTCGACTGGTCGTTACCGCCGTTGATACTGATTTTATGATCCGTGCTCTGGGTCCAGTCCTTGTAGAGTAACTTATTCCAATCCGTATTGCCAAAATATTCATACAGCCCGTCGTCGGTTACCCGGGTGCGGGGCAACTCCGGATTGTCATTGCGCCGTTTCAGCTCATCATACCAGGTCCTTGAAAAAGGAAACACATTATTAATGGTTGTTGGATCTGATGCGGAATAATCATTATAGCCATAATAGGCATTTAAGAATGAGGTTGTCCAGTCATACCCGTTCGTGACAAAAGAAGGTTTTACCGTTCTTGTTAGAAACGACATATTCCCGTCATAGTTCACTTTTACGCCACCCTTGTTTACGCGTTTTGTCGTGATCAGCACGACACCGAAGGTACCCCTGACACCGTAAACAGCAGCAGAGGACGCATCTTTCAGTACAGATACGCTTTCCACATCCTGCGGGTTGATCGTACTGGGATCGCCTTCCACGCCATCGATCAGGATCAGGGCACTCCCGCCCGCGCCGATCGATGTTTCACCCCTTACGTTATACGATGCGTTCCGGCTTGGTTTTCCGTCGCGCATGGTAATGTTCAGGTTTGGGATCTGGCCCTGCAAACTGCGGGTAATACTTGGATTGGGACGGCCTTCGATCGCCTCGGAGGTAATGTGGTCGACCGCACCGATCAGATCCCTCTTTTTAGCCGTGCCGTATCCGATTACCACGACCTCATCTATTTTTGAAAGATCACTCTTCAATGTAACATCCAGTACCGATTTGCCGGTGATGTCCAGGGTTGTTGCAACAAAACCAATATAAGAGAAGGTCAGTGTGGACTGATTTTCCGGAACGCGGATGGTAAATTTTCCGTCTGCGTCGGTTATAGTTCCGTTTGTTGTACCGGTAATATAAACGGTAGCACCAATCAGCGGCAAACCATCGCTATCCCTGACAACCCCCGTTATCGGGCGGGTTTGCTGAGAAACCGACTCAGCCCTGGTCCCGGCCAACCCTTTTTCTTCTGCACGAAGCATCATGCTTCCGGCAAAGAAGAAGGCGACCGCGAAACTAAAAACAGGAAAATACTTCCGTAATCTGTATTTAAAGTTCATAATAATAGTCAGTTAGAGTTTTATATTCTGATTCATGAAATGCATAAAATGAATTTTAATTATTTATCAGTAAACATGGTGCAGTCGGAAGCATTTTCAATATCCGAGACAGAAGCTCCCGGGAGATCTTTCAGGTTAAATACGAAGGGCGTTCCGCTTCTGGGGATAAGCCACTCGGTTGGGGTTACCTCTCCGCCCAGCTTGATGAAAACACCCACATCCTGTGCAGCAACCGGGAACAAAAAGGTGTTGGTTCCCTGCCCGAACATCGTCTGAGCGCCATCGGTGCCGGTCCGGCTGTATATATCGTTGTCGGGGACCTGATAAGCCTCGTAGGTGACCTGGGTTCCAAAGAAGATGGCGTCGGCCGGAATTGTGCTTTCGTCGACCTGTGTTCCTTTAAATACAGCTATGCCGTCAGGGGAGCTTTTGGTAACCGTCAGTTGTGATTTTCCTGATCCGTTACCCAGAAGGCCACCACCATCTTTTGGTGCGCCATTACCATTTCCACCCGGAGTCACGGCATAGTCAACTCCCCAGAATTTATCCGGGCCAAGCTGCGGACTACCCGCAAGCAGATAATAACTGCAGATCATCCGGGAATTACCGCCTACATAGAAGTATTGCCCCTTACTGACCGAGCCGCTGGTCAGATTGATCTGGTAGACTTTTTTACTTGCAGCATCATAAACGCCGTCAGCCCAACCGTACGCTGTCGGTGTTCCCGAATTGGTAAAGACAACACTGTAAGGGTCGACCGTAAAATCAATATCTTTCAAAGCCAGAAGCTGGGCATATTCATACTGACCCGGATGAACGAAGCCATCGCCGGATACGGCTCCTGTTTTCGGGCTGTCAGATCCTCTTGGGTCATTTACGAAACCTGTGATTACAATTGCAGTATTATGAAAGATCCTGCGGATAATAAAGGTTTCAGCATTCGCAGATTCAGCGCCGACATTGGATACGGCCTGCTTGAAAACAGAACTGTTTTCCTCGTCATAAACATAAACGTTATAAGTGCCAACCACCGTCCTGGCAAATATGACTTTGCCTTGCGTGTCAGACTGTCCCTCTTTTATCAATACGGGATTGGCATCGGTGGTATATAAAGCGACTTTTCGGTCTGCAATCGGGTTTTGCCTGTTATCGGCCAAGGTGACCGTAAAATCATAGTTTTCCACATATACGTCAATCGACCATTCAAAAGCATTCAGCGAATTATCCTTTTGAACGGTGATTTCCTTTGTTCCCAATTCCTCACCGGCTGCGTTAAACGCTTTAAGGATGTAATCCCGGGGTTCAAGGCTTTTAATACTGCCTTTCCCCAGTACTGAAGTATAAACAGAATCGACAACAAAACCGGGGTTCCGGTCGCTGTAATATAACTTCAGCCAAATTCCCGACAAGGAAACACTTTCATTATTCACCACGGAGAAACTGCAATCATTAATCTCCGGATATGCAGGATCTTCAAAATCATCGCAAGCTGTCAGGAAAACAGTTGCAATAAAAAGAATCAAAAAACACGTTTGTTTCATAAATTTGGGTTTTGCTTTATTTATATTTTTATATTGCCAATTTCATTTCTTATTCCTTCTGTTCAAATACACCGACCAGCTCTTTCCTTTTTCATTATCTTTGACAGTTATTCATTCATGATATTTTGTTTACAACAAGACTGAGGTCTACACTTTCGTTTTATGACCGTAAAGATATCAAAATCGATATTAAAGAACAAATAAAAATTCATCAAATTTCGTTTGATATACTTTTTAGATTGTTTTCAAGTCAAAATCCCCACAACAAGAATCGTTTTTGCATACTATTTCTTCAGGCATCCTTAGAATACGAAAGATTTTTTCATTAACGGAAGATATTTTAAACCAGTGAGCGAAAACGAAACTTCTTTAGGGTTTCTTTCGTCCGAAAAGGAAAATAAATATGCATGAATAGATTCGTGAAGAATTCAAAAAGTAATACATTTGTAGTAAGCACAAATAGATACGAATATGTTAAGCATTGCAGAAAGACACAAATACATTCTGGATTCCTTACACAGGAATGGTTTTATTACGGTATCGGATATTGCAAAAGAATTGGATGTAACGCCGGTGACTGTGAGAAAAGATCTCAAATATCTGGAGGAAAAAAAATTACTGTATCGTACCCATGGCAGTGCAAGCCCGGTCAATCCGCATACCTCGGATATAGACCTGCATGTGAAGGAAAAAATAAAGATCGGTGAAAAGAAAAGGATTGCCGAAGCGGCCTGCCATTTGATTGAACCCAACGATTCCATCATCATCGGATCCGGGTCGACCGTACAAACGTTCGCAGAAGAGCTAAAACCAACCAGCCACCTCACCGTGGTCACGGCGTCACTGAAGACATCGATCCTGCTTACCGACCTGGACAATGTGGAAGTAATCCAATTGGGCGGGATCGTCAGGAAAAACTCCTTCTCGGTAGTTGGTGATTTTGCTAACCGTATATTCGATGTGCTGACCTGCTCCAAGCTTTTTCTGGGTGTAGACGGCATTGATTTTGAAAACGGGGTGACGAATTCAAATATTGAAGAGGCCATATTAAACAAAAAGATGATGGAGGCCTCACTGCGTACGATTATTCTTGCCGATTCAAGTAAATTCGGAAAGCGCGGCTTTGGTAAAATCTGTAATCTCGATGAGATCGATGTGATCATCACCGATTCCGGTTTACCGGCTGCAACGGCAAAACGTCTCGAGGAACTCGGCGTTGAACTGATCGTGGTTTAACCATAATTGTTATACATAAACGGTAAAAGCGATTCTGCAGGGTCGGCAAAACCATTCCAAAAGTATAACCGAATCTAAAGAATGATGAAAAGGAACAGTTTTTTTCTATTCGCAGCGATTGTTTTAATGATTGCTTTTAACCCGGCATATTCAGCCAAACCTGTAAAAGTCATTTTCGACACGGACATGGGACCTGATTTTGATGATATCGGAGCGATCACCGTGCTGCATGCCCTCGCTGCCAATGGAGAATGTGAAATCCTGGCCTGCGCCGCCAGTGACCGGTATCCGACCATCGCTCCTACCATCGACGCGTTTAACAGGTATTTCGGTCGTCCTGAAATTCCTGTCGGAGCGGCAGTTGCGGGTGCACCTGATTTTTCATGTCCCAATCACTGGAATGACTCCATCGCAGAACGGTTTTTGCCGGCACCCAAAACAAATGCAGACTACCCGCCGGCCGTTGAAGTTTACCGCAAAACGTTGGCGGCGCAACCTGACAGGAGTGTTACCATTATCAGTGTTGGTTTTATCAGTAATCTGGCCGCCCTGCTCAAATCGGCTCCTGATCAGTATTCGCCCTTAACTGGTATTGACCTCGTCCGGAAGAAAGTAAAGCAGTGGGTAACCATGGCCGGAGGCTTCCCTGAAGGAAGTGAATTCAACGTCAACCAGCACCCTGAAGCCTCTCTGGAAGCCTTCCGGAACTGGCCCACACCCATCCTCTTCAGCGGTTTCGAAATTGGCGATCGTATTTTTACGGGACGCAAACTGGCCGAGCAGGGTTCGGCAGACAGTCCGGTAGCCTGGGCTTTCCGGTATAATCTGGCCACCTACGAGAAAAAACCGCTTGAAAAAAGAAAATCCTGGGATCAGACGGCCGTGTTATGCGCTGTCAGAGACCCCGAAAAATACTTTTACGTGCAGGGTCCGGGGAGATTCGTCATTCATCCTGACGGCCGAAATGAGTGGGACCCGCAAACCGATGCCAGCCATTATTTTTTAGTCCATAAATATCCCTACCAAAAAATAGCCGATATCCTTGATGAACTGATGCTTTATGAACCGGGGAAATAATATACCGGTTTACAGCAGATCAATGGCCCGGACCGTCGACTCCCTGTCCGGCCAGCCAGATGACAGGATGCCGGACAGGCAGATTCCGTATTACTTCCGGATGGGTCGGATTGGCCGGAAAACTCATATAGGTTTGCAGGTAAACTTCGTTTTGCCACGCGAATCCTGAAAAAAGCAGTGAAGATTGCCTTGCCGGCCATTCCTCCCAGATATATATGTCTTTGGCGAAAGGCCATCTTTCCTTAACGGCGATGTACGGATAGATAAAGTCCATTCCTTTTTTCAATGATCGTCCGTCAGGGGTGCAGTACTTCCATAGATTATCCTCCTGCGTCGATAAAATCTGTGCAATGGTACAGAAAGCATCCATATTAAAAAGCGAATAAGCGTAAGGCTTGGTCCGCTTTAACTCAAGGGGGAAACTGCCGTCGGCAGCCATTTGTCCGGGCAGCAAGACCTTCTTAAATCTGTTCCGGCACAACTCGACAACGGTCTGATCTCCGGTCAGCACCGCCATTATCGCAGCCGTTGCCACCCAACAGGTCCCGTGATTATTTTTCGCGTTCATTTCATCAATTCCGTACGGATGAGTGGTCATCCAATGCAGGAAATCACCAAACCAGCTTTTTATCTTTTCCGATTCGCCGGCAGCAATACAACCGTTTTCAGATAAAACATTAATTGACTGAGCAACCTCGACCAAATGATAGGCGTCAATCAGTCCTATCCCCCTGCCCGTGTACCGTCCGCTGATGGCCTGGGCAAAAAGCATGTGTGGATTCATTCGTGTCGTCGTATCGGTAAACCAGGCTGTCAGATGTTCCAACGCTTTTTCGGCATATTCCGGCTCTTTAGTCAGCAACCAGGCAGAGGTGAGCGTGGCGGTGATTTCACTCAACCGGATCAGGGCATGACGATGTGCTGAAAAATTATCAGGATTACTTTGTCCGTCTTTCTGGATGTATGGTCCACCCGGATTAGCCGGGTCGGGCCACCAGTAATCGCCCTCGGAATAAAAATCATGAATTCCGCCCGCGCTGCGCACGCACGGATACGAAGTCACCGTCTTTGGAGCTACCTTCAAAAGTGAGTCTGCCTTTGCAATTACGCTTTCACGGAGCTGCGCGATAAGTTTTTCCCGAAATATGTCTTTATGCTTTGCAGACACCGGAGAGGCGAGCAGTATCACGGACAAAAATAAAAGCCATTTCATCAGGTTCAGGTATTGATCGTTTAAGCTGATGAAGTTACCATTTATTTTCAGACTAATTTTCATTGTTACCGGGGTTTTGACAAGTTATATCCGGTACTGCATATATTGGCTTTCTTCTGATCAAAAAAAGCAGGGTTGTATCAATTCATTTTGATACAACCCTGCTTTGTATAGCTCCGACAGATAAATTACTGCCCCAGTGTCAGGCTTTTGATCAGGTCAACTTCTTCCTGTTTGTAGGGAGTGCCGTCGGGCCTGAAAATCTCATGAAACCACAGTGGTGGTTCGGCACCATCGGGAATGGGCTCATCCCATGCGTATTTGGTGTTCGATTTGCCGGCAACCAATCCCCAGTTAATGGCTCCGATGTTGTTTTCTTTCAGCATCGGCATAATATTGGTAAACAAGCTGTTGTTGCGGCGCGCCATGTATTCGGTGCAAACCAGCGGGAGGCCGTATTGCTTCAGGGTATCGATAGCCGCCTGATGTTTCTCAGGCCCTTCATAATTGTGGTAGGTGATGATATCCGAATTTTCAATCTGGTACTTGTTCAGGTCTGAAAGCGGAAGACTCCACACGCCGGCCGATAACGGCTGCGAAGGACGGATCTCCCATCCCCAGTGAAATACTTTTTTCAGCAGCGGGAGCGATTTGTTTCCGTAGCCCGAATTTCCCGGCTCATTGTAAAGATCCCAAATGGCAATGCGTTCGTCATCCTTGAAAGTCGTTAGCACGTCTTTCACATAGGTTTCTAGTACATTGATCAGGGTTGAATCCTGATGCAGCAGGTCGCCCGGATCGCGCACCCATCCGGAATTATGCACCCCGGGTTTCGGCTCAGGCTGCTTTCCCGCCTGATAAGTGGCATTCCAGCAATCGTCGAAAAAGACAAAAATGGTTTTGATGCCGTGGTTATCAGCAATGGTCAGGTATTGATTCATCCGGTCCTTAAAGCCGTCCTTGTCAACCTCCCAGGCTACGTGATGCAGGTAGACCCGCATACAGTTCATGCCGATGTTTTCGGCCCAGCCCAGTTCCCGGTTAATGGTAGCCGTGTCAAAGGTTTCGGCCTGCCAGGTTTCCAACTGGTTGATGGCCGTACTGGGGTTAAAGTTGGAACCACGCAGCCAGCCGTGTTCAGCACTCCAGGCCTGCGCCTGTTCGGTTGTCCATTTTGCCGGAACAACTTCGGCTTCTTCCGTTTTAGGTTTAGGACTCTGGCAAGCCGCAAAAGTCAGGGCAACTGCCAGTAAAAATAAAGAGATTCTTTTCATTGATGAAATATTTAATGGTTACAAGATTTCAGGGTTACAAGGTTGCAGGGTTAGAACGCATAGAGCACAGGGCATAGAGCACGGAGCAGGGGGTCTTTCGGTTTCCTTTCTCCGGTTTCCGGTCTCACTACTCACTACTTCCTTCGATTTCCACTTCGCCCGAGGGCCTGTCTATGGCCTGTCCCGCAGGAATGGCTTGTCCGAAGTCGGGCGTTCCGTCGGCTTTCCAACTAAAAGGCTGCATCCGCACGTCCCGGTCCCAACCGTCGCTTGTGCTCTTTTTGGAATGATAGACGATCCAGTCTTCCGTATCGTCGGGCGATTTGACAAAAGAACAGTGTCCGACACCATATACCTGAGAATTTCCCTGAAAAACAGGACCTTTTTTGGTCCAGTTTCCCGGATCGAGCAGGTTGCCGTCCGGGTCATTCAATTGCAGCATACCCTGCCGGTATTCGACTTTCCAGGACTCGCGGCACGAATAAATAATAAATACCCGTTCGCCGTTCTTCAAAACCTCGGGTCCTTCATTTAAGTTCAGCGGACCGCCGGTTTCCCAGCTTTCTTCGGGAGACGAAAGCAACACCCTTTTACCTTTCAGCGTATAGGGGTTCTCCATTTCCTGCATATATAAATGTTGTGGCGTTGCGTCGGTATCCCGTTGTTCCTTCCAACCCGACCAGACAGCATACAACTTTCCCTTATGTTCCAGAACAGTCATATCAATCGCCCAAACGTTTGTCGACAGATCATCCGGGTTGTCGCCGGTATACAGCATGCCCATATCTTCATACTCGCTGAACACATCGGAGGTCTTGGAGCGAAGGACGCCGGTGCGTTGATGGATAAAGGGAGGACCCGATTCGCCTGCAGCATAGTAGACATACCAGCGCCCGTCGATGAAATGAATTTCAGGCGCCCACAGGCAAGCGCGATTCCAGCCGGTTTGCGGAGCATGCCAGATTTTCTTCGTTTCCCCCCTTTTGGTCATATACGTTGACCGCGAAACGGAGATGGCATTATTTCCTGAAAAGCAGTAGATGTAATCATTTCCCTGCTTTACCATCCAGGGATCCGCACCGTTCCACACCGGATTGCTGAAGGTTGTTTTCACTTCCGCTTCAGGTGTGGTCTCCGTATTCCCGCAGCGGGCAAAGGAGACAAAAAAGAGGATCGAGGCTGCCAGTACATTCAATTTCTTCATTTGTATATAATTTGTTTTTTAAGGCCAAATGGAATTGACATGTTCAACTTAGATACATCCTGATTGATGTTTGTAGAATCGTGTCAATTTCATCTTCCAGTCATTATCGTATAAAACGTCCGTTTGCTCATCAATCCGTTCTCCGGTAAGGTATTTCTTACTGGTTTCCGGGTTTCGCCTGTAAAGATGGAAAAATTCATCCATTAACCGACATTCCTGATGTTCGTGATCGTAGCATTATTGTTTCCTTTAGGCGGCAACCAGGGATAACCGGCCTTTCGCCATTCTTCAAAACCTGATCTCTTCCCGGATGACAGAATCCGATCATTACTTGAGCTGAAGCCGGCACCAGGTGTTCGATGATGCAGCAACCGAGTTAGCCATATTTTCTTCGTAACCGCTAACTGGCCCGCCAAATTCATTCAGTCCGAAATTGATCCGGATGTCTGAGCGGCCATTCTTTCCGATTGCCGAAAAAGGCACCGACCATTCGATCTGATATCCTGATCCTTCCACAATTGTTGCTTTTGCCCCAATCTCACCGGAAGGAATAGCTTTCCACTTCCCTTCCCTTCCCTCTTCAACCTTAACCATTCCTTTGGTATCACAGAAAATCCGGTACATCCGGGGCCCCGGCAATAACTGACATGAGTTTTCGCTGTCGAGATAGAGGAAGACCCCGTCGGATTGATCAGGTCGGTCGCCCTGCACCAGCTTTGAATCAGTCACAGCGGCGCAAACATAAAAATTTTGCTCATCGCAGCGGAAATTTGCCCGAAGATTTGCAGGTCCTTTATGACCGATAAAAACAGGGAAGGCGGCTCCCCACTCTTCTTCAGTAATCCGGCCGTCTGCGACAATAACTCCGCTTAGTGCTTCCAGCTCCGGGATCACGTGTCCTTTGATGATCCATACTTCACAGTTGGGGCTCCGGAAGCTGGTGGTCGAAGCAGCCACTACTGTGTTTTCATCCCAAAGCGAAAGGGAGTTCCACTTGGCCTCCCGGTCCAACGGCACATCGAAAGGACGGCTCAGCTTCGCAAAATGACGTCCGGTCTTATTGCCCACAGCCACCTCCATGGTCGACCGTTCCCAGTCGGCCGTGCGTCCGCCGGTGGTCTGATACGAAAGCAGCACTTCCCCTGAAGGAACGCGCATCAGGTAAGGCGCGCCGGCGTAGATCCCATCCTGAAGCGGCTTTTCCAGGGCATACTCCCGGTTGGGCGAATCGGCCAGCACCGGTGATTTCCAGTTATCGGCGATTTTACTGCGGACAATGTAAGGCTTGAACTCGCCAATCCTGTTATCTTCGATGGCCACAAGAATTTCATCACCGACCAGTAAAGGCACCGGCATTCCGTCGCGACGGCCTGCCCGGAAGCAAACCGTTTTAACGTCTTTGCTCCAGGTTACTCCATGATCGGGCGAGCCGATCATGGATATGTTCTGCTCGTTGGAAGTCTGAAAAGGCGTCTCGTTGGCAAAATATACCTGCAACCCGCCATCAGGCAATTGCAGAAAAGCCGGTTCCCAGCAACCATCCGTGAAACGTGGACCGCCTTCATAGATCACCTGATCGTCTGTCCAGCTTTTTCCCCCGTCCGAACTTCGTCTTACCGCGATGGCGAAGGGAGTAATTTCAGGCGTTGCAGGACGGTAGTTGCAGGCCATGACCAGGTCACCGTTCTGAAGCTGGATCAGTTCGCTGTTGGCGATGTTGACATCGGTCGTTCCGCCGGCATTGGTAACCGTGTGTTTCCGAAAGGTAACGAACGGACCGTTCCAGCTTGCACCGTTATCGGTACTGTAAACCATTTCACCATTCCCTCCTGTTTCGTACACGGCCATGAGGGTGCCGTCTTTCAGCCGCCGGACGCGGGGATAGCCTGCCCAGCCCAATTGCCGGTCGCCCAGCGGGGCCAATCGTTGCATGGAACTGTAGTCCCAGGCGATGCGGATTCCTTCAACCGGCTCACCCTTTGCTCCGATGGCCGGGTCAGGTGCGCTGTCGCTTTCGCCACAGCTCCCAAGAAAAGATAAAATCAACAGAGATATAGCAGATGCGATCATTTTATTGCTCATTTCAGTTTTTATTCATTCCTGGTCCGTTAGCAAAGTCGCTCCCTAAACATACAGGAACCTGCTCGTGACTACTCACTGGAGTTTCTGTTTTTTTAAATGCTAATTGCTGTACCGGCAGGTCTTCATTTCGTCTTTAAGACCGGTGTCACGTAATTCTTGTCGATCACCATCACCTCGCGGCCATCTTTATTTTCAAAGCTGACCGTGCTGATGTACATGTGGCGCGGATGGATCTTTGTTTTGCTGTTGTGCGCGTGAAACACGATCCTCAGTTTTCCCGCCTTGTCGGTGAACATGGCGCTGTGCCCCACTCCCACCAACTCTCCGGGCTTTTGAAAAATGGGATTATTTTCATACTTGGTCCAGGGACCCGTCACTGACGTGGCCGTCGCAAAGCCAATCCCGTAAAAGGGGCTTTCGTAGCTGTTGGCCGAGTATGTCATATAATAAACGCCGTTGTGTTTAACCACAAACGATCCTTCATTCACCCGGGGCCACACTTTTTCCCATTCCTGCGACACATTAATGCATTTTCGCATGGTTTCGGATTTGATATCCATCAGGTTTTCCTCCAGTTCAGCCACCCAGATGTTCAGTCCGTCGTTGAAACGGTCAAAAAACAGGTAAGGCTTACCATCATCATCAATAAACAGGGAATTGTCAATGCATTTTTCGTCTGCGATCATGGGTTTTTGCACTTCCTGCGTGAAGGGTCCCAGAGGAGAATTGCTCGTTGCCACACAAATATGCTCGTCGGCCGAGTAATACATGTAAAACTTACCGTTCACATGATAAACTTCAGGTGCCCAGAACCAGCGATCGGCCCAAACATCTTCCTTCTTCAGGGCCAGTCCTCCCGGCAGGTTATCGGGCGCACTCCAGTTCTGCAGGTCATCCGAAACAAACACGGCAATACCGTTTTCAGACAGTGTACCATAAGCATAATACTGTCCCTCATAAAGCATGATAAACGGGTCACCCAGCGGAACCTTCGAAACCACCGGCTCCGGAACCTGTCCTGGTTCGTCTTTCGAGCAGGAATGTCCGCTGAACGTGAGAAGAAGAAGAAATGATAAAAATAAAAGTTGTCTCATAATTAAAAATTATTAGTAGTGAGTAGTGAGTCGTGAGAAAAAGGCAGGAACCCCTGAAACACGCATTACTCGCTACTCACTACTTGTGACCGGCTACTAATAACCGGGGTTTTGAATCAATCCGGCATTATTATTAATCTCATTCGAAGGAATGGGCAAACGCTTGTGTTTCCCGATCTGGAAATTATTAAAATCAGGATCACGCTGCTTCAATTCATTCACTCCAGCCTCATTATCAGTCAGGCCCCACCGTTTAATATCGGCCCAGCGATGTCCCTCCAGGCAAAGTTCCAGGCTTCGCTCCATCTGTAACCGTTTCAAAAATGTTTCTTTAGACAAGACAGATGCCGGATAATTCACCGCCAGCGGGGGCATATTAACCCGGCCTCTGATCCGATCAACCAGAGCTACTGCTTCGCCCAGGCTTCCGGAAGGAAGATTGGCCAGACATTCGGCATACATCAGCAGCACATCGGCATACCTGATTACGCGAACATTGACCGGACTGTGGTAATCGTCATAATCCCGGTAATAATCCGTCCCGTATTTACGAAAGAATACTCTGTCTTTATAGTTGTCCTGATTCCAGACCTCCATTCCAAAACGGTAAATCTTATTATTCCCCGGAAAGTCCGCAGCCATATCCTTATAAAAGACACTGTGTCTAAGCCGGATATCATAACCGCCATCGAGATTCCTCTCCTTTTTGAATTCATTCACCAGCCAGGGACGTACTTCGCCATCGGTCCATCCGATTCCCGGAGGTGCGAAGAATTGTCCGCGGTTCAGTCCCAGGTTCGGATCAATATCAAAGTCACCGTCACCGGCAGGTGCTTTGTGAATATCAGAATATTGAATTTCAAAAACTGACTCAGCATTGTTCTCATTAAAATGCGTAAAATTATCCTGGAAGTTGGCGACCAGATCATAATAAGAGGCCCCATCTCCTTTGACCAGCCAATCCAGGTCAGTTTTAGCTGCTTCCCAGTTATGCTGTTGCATATAGCTTTTTGCGCGGAGTGCATATGCTGCTCCCCTGGTAGCTCTTCCCTTGTTGGCGTCATCCCATTCGGCAGGCAACATGCTTACAGCCTGAGTCAAATCGCTCTGTATTTGTGTCCAGACTTCTGTGTCCGTATGGCCTTCAGGGGTATCGCCCGGTTTGGAAGGCTCGAGTACGATCGGAAGGCTTTTGTTTTCACTTCCCCACAAAATCGTAAGGTCATAATAGAACAACGCTCTCAGGAAATAGGCCTGTCCCAGTAATTGATTTTTATAATTCTCATCGGCGAATTCAATATCGGGAACATAAAAAAGAACCTGATTTGCCCGGTAGATCGCTTCGTAGCAATCACGGTACGTCCATGCATTTCCTTCCCAGAAGTTATAGTTGTTGTACATAAATCGCGTCCAGTCGGCCAAATCGATCCACGGACTTGAACTCAGTGCCTCGTCCGACGTCAGATCGAGACGGAACCAGATCCAGCGTGAATAGGTCCCTGGCTTATAGAACATGTTATAAATGGCATCTACACCGCTTTGTGCATCTGCTTCACTTTTCCAGAATGATTGTACCGTCAGGTCGTTGGGATTGGTCACATCAACTTCACATGAGGTGATCATCAGTCCCAGTATTAAAATAAAAGCGTATCGTATTTTTCTCATGACATGTGTTTTTAGAAGGTGACTTGTAAACCAAAGGTGACCGCTTTGGGATTGGGGAAGGCACCGTAATCATAACCTCTTTCCCAAATGCTGGAATTCCTGAATTCCGGATCCAATCCGGTATAGCCAGTGAATGTAATCAGGTTCTGAGCGTTTGCAAATACCCTGACCTGATCAAAATAGCTTGACAACAGCGTTTTCGGAAGTGAGTATCCCAGCGCCAGTTGCCGGACACGCAGGTAAGATCCGTTTTCCAGCCAGCGGGTCTGATCTCCTCGGGTGTTCCGTCCGTCCTGGTAGATCGGTCGCGGGTCTTTGGCATCTTTGTTGTCATTGCTCCATGGATCGTAATCTGCACGATAGTTGGAATTGTCATCAAAACGGTCAAATCCGCTGCGCGGACCGTTGAATACTTTATGTCCGAAAGCGCCCACCATCTGAAGCTGCAAATCGAGTCCCTTCCATTCAACAGAAGCATTTAATCCTAATTGGACCTTCGGCCAGGGTGTCCCGGCATACTGCCGGTCTCCGTCGGTAATTTGTCCATCCTCATTAAAGTCCGTAAAACGGATATCCCCGGGCTGGGCATTTGGCTGGATCATATCCCCATCTTTATCGACGTGCGCATACACGTCTTCCATAGAACGGAAAAGGCCATCCGTTTTGATCAGATACCACTCACCTATTGGTTCACCAACATAAGATTTTGTATTCCATTGGGTAAAGAACTGCCTGTTATAACCCAGTTCCTTTATCTTATTTCTTACCGAGGAAATATTTGCGTTGATGCTGTAGTTCCATTCGTCCCGTTTTTCACGCCACGTCAGTGAAAGTTCAAAGCCAGTATTCTGCAGGGAAGCGGCATTGACATTTGGATTACCTCCATTATTCCCGGTCGACATCAGGATCTGCATTCCGGTAAGCACATCTTTTGTTGTTGAACGGAAATACTCGGCTGTAATGTCCAGACGATTATCCAGTATCGTAGCATCCACACCAATATTCATTTCGTGCAATTCCTCCCATTTCAGGTCTTCATTTACCAGCTTAACCTGTGTTTGTCCGTTCACCAGATGCTGATCCTGGCCAAAAATTGCCTGAGGAAAAGAGTTAATAAACGGAACCCAATCCCAAACACCTATATTGGAACTACCTAAAACGCCGTAATTAGCCCGAATCTTCAGATCATTGACCCAGTTCACACTAAAGAAATTTTCATTATCGATCTTCCATGCTCCTGAAATAGAAGGAAATACGCCATCACGGTAATCAGGGCCGAATTTAGAAGAAGCATCGCGTCTCACTGTAGCACTCAACAGATACTTATCCGCGTAGTTATAATTGATACGTCCAAAAACAGAGAATAATTTTTGCATATCCGTCCAGCCTCCGGTTTTTGGATCCCGCTGTGCAGCATTGAGTTGATCGAAATAGGTCCCGTCGCTTAGCCGGAGCAGGCCATTCTTGGTTCCCCAGATCTGTTCATAATCGATATCCATAAAACTCGTTCCGGCAACGGCGCTGATATCATGTTGACCGAATTTTTTATTAAATTCAATTGTATTGTCATAAACCAGCGAAGTAAAGCGGGCCATATTCTTATTGAGGGACGAGGGGTCGTAAGGTTGGTTAAAAGTCCAGTTACCTTCTTCTCTTAAAAATTTATGCTTGTCTGAGCTGGTTTCAAATCCCAGGTTGAATTTATATTTCAGAACCTTAAAGAACTCAAGCTCGGTAAAAATATTTCCCCGCAGTCTGAGGTTTTCGTTGACTGTATTGGTCAGCGCTTCCTTGGCGACCGGATTGGTACCAAAAGTCACATCGCGTGAGCCGTCACCATATCCATATCCGCCCGGATTGTTTTCATTGTATACCGGGATGGTCGGCAACATTCTCCAGACATCAACGATCGGATTGGTATCGAGTTCATCAATTTTATAATTACTGATGATGACATTCTCTCCTACTCTAAGAACCAGGGCCTTCCCGAATTTCCGCTCGGCCGAAGTATTGGAACGAAGCGTGATTCTGTTGCTCTCACTTCCGATGGTCGTCCCGGAGTTATCCTGATAGTTAGCCGAAAGGAAATACCTGCCGGTTTCACTGCCCCCGGAGAACGAGACATTATAATCCTGGATCAGGCCGGTTTTAAAAGCGACATCCTGCCAGTCAGTATCGGCTTCTGTATGATTTGCAGTAGCGAACCCCCTGTTTGTAAAAGCCATGTCGTTCAGTTCAATCCACTGTTCGCTATTGGTCAGGTCGTAACGGGGCAACCACTGCAAGGTCGTTTTGGCCGACACGTCAATCTTCATTGGTCCTGCCTTACCGCGTTTGGTGGTAATGATAATGACACCGTTGGCTGCACGGGATCCGTAAATAGCGGCAGCAGACGCATCTTTTAACACCTGAACGGATTCGACATCATTGAAGTTGAAGTCACGGTTGGCGCCACCTTCAACGGCGATACCATCGATAACATAAAGCGGAGCGCTCGATCCAAACGATTTCGTGCCGCGAATCTCAATCCAACCTTCCGCGCCGGGTTTTCCTTCTGTGCGGACAAAAACACCTGCCATTGAGCCCAGGGCATCACCAACCGTACCGGTGACCACCGTACTCTTCATCATCTCCGGTTTGAAAACAGCTACGGCACCAGTCAGATCGGCTTTACGCACGGTCTGGTAACCAATGGCCACGACTTCATCAATGCCAATGGTCTCTTCTTCGAGGGAAACATTGACAACCCGTTGAGTTCCCACCAACACCTCCTGGGTTTTCATTCCGATAAATGAAAACACCAGGGTTCCGTCGGGAGGAATATTATTTAATGAATAATTACCTCCGGGATCAGTGATCGTTCCGGCACTTGAGCCTTTCAATACGACAGTCGCTCCGGGTAAGGGATTTCCTGCCGCGTCAGTCACTTTTCCGTTAATGCTTTTTTGCTGTTGTGACTGGACGGGAAAGGCACCGTTATCGTTTTTCACCAGCACGATCTGGCGATCGGCTATGCGATAGGTAACCTGGGTTCCCTTGAATACCTGATCCAAAAGGTACTCGACCGATTCATCCTTAATATCGAGGCTGACCTTCCGGTTTACGTCAATATCTTCATTCTTGTACAAAAAATAAAACTCACTCTGATCTTCAATCAGTTTTAACACTTCCCTTACCGATGTGTTCTGAAGGGAAACGTTCAGCTTTGTTTGCTGGGAGTAAACACTTGCGCTCACGTGCACAAGCGAAACAAACAGAATCAAGAAGGTTAGTTTCATCATACGTAACCATTTTAATAAGAGGGCATACCTCTTATCGATAAACCATTTTTTTTTCATACGTTTGTAATTACTAATTTACACTGATCCCCATTGCTGTGGGGGTTAACTGTTACTTAGAAGGAAAGTGTTACCAGCACTTTCCTTTTTCGTTTCAGACGTTTCAACCGAAACGTCGTCAGGGCTGTTCAATGAAAACCTGATTTTCTTTTATTTCATATCTGATGGGTGTTGTGAATGATACTAATCGGAGCATTTCTCTCAAACTTTCGGTCTTAATGGTCATCGTGTAACGCTCGCCGGTGTTAATTTGCTCGTCCATATGAATTTTTATATCATACCAGCGTTCCATCCGTTTAATCACTTCGGCGAAGGGGGCATTTTCAAAGCGCAGCATATTTTCCTTCCAGGAAGTATATAACCGGGTGTCGACCTGCTGTATACTGAATTTTTGAGCGTTTAAATTTAGAGTCGCCTGGGTGCCGGGAAGCAAACTCACTTCCTCCCCCGTCCCGGAATTAACGGCCTTTATTTTCCCTTCTTCAAGCGTTGCATACAGTTCCCGATCGTCGGGATAAGCACAAACGTTAAAACGGGTGCCCAGCACCTCAATATTCATCTGTCCGGCATTCACAACAAATGGTTTCTCCTTGTTTTCGGCCACGTCAAAAAAAGCTTCTCCTCTCACAAACACTTTCCGCTGATCGCCGTTAAAAACAAGCGGAAATTTTAATTCTGTTCCTGAATTCAGCCATACTTTCGTGCCGTCATAAAGCGTCATTTCCGAACGTTGGCCATATGGAACTTTCACCTCATTGTAAATTTCCGAGAAGTCAGCGTTCCGACCGGGAAAAAGCTGAAAACTACCCCATCCGAGGGTGAATGCCAACAGAAAGACTGCGGCATATCGCAATAATTGCTCTTTAAAGGAAGTCCGCCTCACGCGGCTGCCGGATATGGCCTGCCAGACCATCGCGAGGCGATCGGAAGGGGCAAACTCATCAGCCGGTTCAAGCGAACGGATAATTGAGCGGGCCTTTTCGATGTCCGCTTTTTTTTCAGGATTTTCAATCAGGAACTGATCCCATTTTTCATCCTGTGCTGTGGAAGGGAATCTGACCCAATGGATAAACTCATGATCCAAAACAAAATCTTCCACCTCATATGCCTGATATTTTTTCATCCGTAAATGATTTTCTTTTTAATGGCCGGTTGGAACCAGCATGGCCAAGTCTTCTACTTTTGTTTCTGCCTGGCGCAACTATGCTCGTTTCATTCTTGTGCCTTTCTGATTGTAAAAGGCAGTTCAATGAAAAACATCATCACTGATTTTGATCTTTTTTTATGCGGAAGCTGATTTTTTTCAAAATGGTGAGTAAAACGATTCCGTTACCAGTCGGTTGAAGCGCCTCCTTCAGGGATTTTATTGCTCTGTAAATCAGATTCCTGGAAGCCTCAACACCCATACCAAGGAGTTCCGCAACCTCCGGATAGTCCAGTTCTTTCTGGAACCTCAGATAAATCGCTTCCTTTTGCCGGGGACTCAATTTTTCAATAGCCAGAGCCAGATTCCGGGTGGTCTGGTTTCTGTCTTCTTCAGCGATCATGTTCTGCTCCGCTGAATAGCGAATATCAAAAATATTATCTGGGATTTGTCCATCACCGTAACGGGATTCGCGTTTGAGTAACCGGATAAGCTTTCGTCTAAATGCCTTTAACAAATAAAAATGAATGTTACCTGTTTCACCAATCCCTTTCCGGTTACGGATCAGATCGATAAAAAGATCATGCAGTGCATCTTCGATAACCGCTCTGTTCATCGTTAGTTTTTGACCATACAGGTATAACGAACCGGCATATTCGGCGTAAATCGCAGAAAGGACATTGTCATCCCCTTGTCTGAAGCGATCCCATTTTATCCTGTCATCCCGGCTCGTTGTTTCCATTGGTCGAATGCTTTAAAGGTCAACAAAATTAGGAATTCAGGAGAAAACCGCAAATAATAATCGTTCATGCGGCGCTGCACGCAGACGCAAATTTTCGCCTTTTAATAAAGACGAAAATGATACGGAGGGAATTGGAATTGGTGATCAGCTCGAAGCTTTTCAAGAAAAAGGCAATCATATTGGTCGGAGCACCTCAGGTTGGGAAAACCACCTTATTAAGAGGACTGTTTCAAAACAGGACGGACGCATTGTGGCTAAATGCAGATGAGTTGTATGTTCAAACTTTATTTTCGACCCTTTCGGCAAGCCGTTTAAAAGCGATCCTCGGAGAAAAAAGATCATTCTTGTTGATGAAGCACAACGGATTGAGAGCATCGGCTTACGATTAAAGCTCATCACAGACACCATTCCGGAAGTGCAACTGATCGCTACCGGCAGTTCATCCTTCGATCTTGCGAATAAAATAAACGAACCGCTGACCGGAAGGAAATGGGAATGCCAGCTTTATCCGCTGTCATTTGGTGAAATGGTCAGACACCACGGATTACTTGAAAAAAAGCGATTGTTACCACACCGGCTTATTTATGGGTATTACCCTGATGTTGTCAGCCACCAGGGAGAAGGAAAAGAGATTCTTAATCAGTTGTCGGATAGTTACCTATATAAGGACATCCTCATGTGGGAACAGGTCAAAAAGGCGGAGAAACTGCTGAAGTTTTTACAGGCGCTCGTTTTTCAGGTCGGATCGATGATCTCTTACAACGAGCTGGGGCAGCTATGCGGATTAGATTCAAAATCCATCGAAAATACATCCTGTTACTTAAACAAACCTATGTCATATTTCGTCTTGGATCGTTTAGCCGGAATCTGAGGAATGAACTGAAATACAGCAAAAAGATCTACTTTTATGTTAATGGCATTCGAAATGCCCTGATTGCAAAATTTGAACAGATAGAAAGCCATAATGACATTGGCTCGTTATGGGAGAACTATCTTATCTCCGAAAGGATCAAGCATCTGAATTATTCAGGCGCCTGGGTCAATTATTGGTTTTGGAGAACAAAAGAACAAAAGGAAATCAATTTTATAGAAGAATCTGATGGCAAGCTTACCGCTTACGAACTCAAATGGGCCCCTGACATTCATACAAAACTGCCCAAACAATTTCAAAACACATACGGCGACATCAATTTCAGAGTCATCCACCACGATAATTTCGAAGAGCTTATTCTGGATAAAAGATCATAAAAGAATCAGGATTTGCCTGACGCCCCATCTGTGTATTTTCTTCCCCTGAAAATCAGAACTCACTAAACACAGCATAAAGCGGCAGCAAAAGAAAGATCTTCTCGACGCCTGTTGCCATCATAAAAAAAACATGCCTTAGGCAATTGCCGAGACATGTTTCCATTCAACATGAAAAAGATGTTCAATGTTGTTTTCCTTCTTCTGCAGGCTGTCCGCTATTCTGGTTCAGGACTCAATACGAGTAATGTATTTACTTTTTGCTCTGAGGTTCACAGAACACCACACCACCGCTTTCCTGAAATTCTCTGGAAAACTGATAAATCCAATTTGGTTTGACCAAGACCCGGTATGTCTTTCCATGATAGCTGATCCCGGTGCTGAAGGTTTTTTTTTCAATCCCCACGACTTCGATCACTTTTCCCTCCAGGTCTGACACCAGACGGATACCTTTGGTAAAGGAAAAAACCTCCTGTCCGTTAATGGAACAAAGAACCTGATCTCCGGTGGTTTTCAACTCATACCGCCGGTTACCCCATTCTTGGGTATAATGAAAGGAATCATCACGATCCAGACAGGACCAGTAAATTTTATCCTGCTTGATATGAATTCCGTAAAATCTCGAGATGAATTCAAGGGAAGCCAGGATCGCCGGACCGTAACCATCCTGCCCCGAACTACTGACGGTAGCCTTGAAAGGATCGAACTGTTGGGTAAAGCGAAGCGTATCTCCCACCACTTTTAAGAACTTTTGGCCGATCAGGGTCAACTCTGCAAAATGACCGTAATTTTCCAACGCCCGGATCGACCGCTGATAAGTCAATGACTCCGGCTGTCCGCTCCAGTCATTTCCCGCATTATTCTGAAAATACGGATCATTCACCGCGATGGAAGGCAAAGGCATTTGCGTCCAAAATTCATCCGGGTTAAGTATGTGGTACCGGATAAAGGCATCGGCCATCTGCTGGTCGAAACTGCCGTAATACATACACCGTAAATTATTGTGAAGGAGAATGTCCATCACTCGGTTATTCCGGTCACGGTCGTAGCAGGCATGCTTTTCTTCATTCCACAGATAGCTTTTCATTTTTTGTCTGACAAGATCTGCCTGCTCCCGCCAGTATGCCTCCTGCCCATTCCCCAGTTCTTTTGAGATCCGTGCCAGCACATCCCGACCGGCATAGGAATATGACATAATATCCATCGACTCCATGGGTACAGGAAAACTTCCCGACGCGAAATCAAAACCGGTTTTATGACAATGGATCCTTTTTTCTTCTTCCGTCATCGCACTGATTTGAGCCTGCGCTGGCGGAAACTCAAAAGGCCAGGCGTTGGGAGCCTCCCCGAAACGAGTGGAGTTATCCTCCCCGGTGTCATAGATACACCAGGTTTCAAGGCAGCCATCGCCGTCGGAATCGCGCACTTTCCACAGGTAATTGTCAAATTTCTCCAGGGATGTATACAACCGGCCCAGATAAGCCTTATCCTTCCCCAGCAGGAAATACAACTCGAATGCCGGCATAGGAAAACAATACCCCTGGAACCAGCCATAATGTGGGATCAGTGTATCATTCCGGTAACTGATCATACCGGGCAAACGGCCGTCTTCCCGCTGAAAATCCATAAAAATACAGACATTGCTCTTCGCAACATCCAGATTTCGTTTGGCATACATATAGCCTCCCATCGGTTGGGTTTCCAGCCATACATTGGCGTAGCCCCCTCCTTCCACAAGAACCTGATAGTTCCCGAAACGGACTATATTCCTCTTCGCCATAGCGTCAGCCCGGTTAAACAGTTGCTGTAAGGTTTTATCAGAGGTACTGAACGATACGGAAGTCCGTATCCCTGACGACGTCCGGGCATTGCCGGATGACATAAGTATCAACAGGAATCCTAAAATATAATATCTCATATTTATGATAAAGTTCTGTATATTTTGTCGATAGTCGCTCTTGAAAAGAAGAAGGTACCGAAACTTTCCGGATACCTTTCTTCTCTTAGAATCATCATTTCGCAATGCCCAGGTAGCCCACTAGGAACAGCGATGAAACAGCTGGCAGGGAAACGGACACGTCTGTATAAACCATCCCTTCCCGCGTCTTTTTCCTTTCCGGTGAAACAGGGGTAATCTTCCCGGTATGCGGGTCCCAGCATTCCAGTTTTTCAAACGAGCCCCGAAGGGATATGGAATTTTCAAACAGGTTCTCCGTGGTGTTGGTCAGCAGCCAGATATCCCTCCCGTCTTTTTGCTTGTGGATATAGTTCAGGCATCCGACCTTATTTTCGGGGAGCGGCTGCCCCTTGAAATAAACATCTGCGCTGATCTCCATTTGCCCGAACAACCGTTCCAGTTCATCTGTCGACACATTTTTTATAAAGGCACATTGGCCCCCGTCCACACTTCTTTCAAAAATGAATGGAGGAATTTCACCTTCCGGATCAATAAAAAACATATCTGCCACCAGCTTTTTCACAAGGCTGTCCTGCCCAAATTCTGCCGAGCGGCTGGGTAACGATGCTGTAACGATCACTTTTCCTCCCCGTTCGTAATACTCTTTAATGGCTTTTAGCGTGGCAACCGAGATCACCTCGCCTCCCGGCATGATCAGTACTTCGTAATGTTGTTCATTAACCGTGTTGTTTAATTTCAGTTCTCTCCCTTCAGCAATGACTTTGCCGTTGGTCAGGTCTTCGGGGTGAATAAAGGTAAAATCGCGACGAAGTTGATTGGTCAAAAGATCACTTAATTGCTGATGATTCACTCCTTCCGGGACCCAGTTCGCCACAGGTAACCCGGAATTGGCATCGCGGTTGATCCAGGTTTCAGCCTGTATAGCATGGATCGGCCACAAAACAGCAATATCAGAGACCCTTCTACCTCCCTGCAGCAGCAAGCAGGAACGGCCTACATAAGCGTTATAGCGAGTCAGACAGGGAGCCAATAAAGGATTTTCGGGGGAGATCAGCGGAGGGATCCGGATCTTTCCCGGTTCAGGATCATACCACATACCGTGAGGGACCACGAAATTCACACCCCGAACCAGAGCTTCCATGGTGGTTCTGAACAGCGTCAGCGAATCCATATCGGCTGGGAAAGCCCCGCAAAGTTCAGCGCCTACCAAGGGCTTGTCGCCCAGGTCTGCAGCAGAGCTGACCTGCTTAAACCCGTGCACGCCCCGGCCATAAAAGAAGATCGCGTCCAGCAAGGGGATTTGCACATGCCTGTAATATTTCAGGATATCACCGTTGGCCACGACCGAATTCGGGCTGTAGTTTTCCGGCGGATGCCCCATGCTGCTGACCTGATGTCTTGCCGCCCATTCCGATACCTGCTTCACGTAGCCTTCGGCCATCAGTTCCGAACGGATATCGTAAAAAGCAACGCGAGCCGCCTGGGTTTCCGGGCCGATGTCGTAATACAGCGCCGGGTAATACAGGCTTGGGTTTTTCCCGTATTTCTCCCGGAATATTCGGGTAATAGCCGGAGTCCAGGTATTTTCCTGATGAACAAAGCCCACATCATCGAAAAAAGTTTTGGTGATCGTTTTTCCAAAATATTCCCCGAATCGTTTGCCATATTCATCATACGTCATTTCGATCACTTTGGCAACCGCCTCCGGCTGCATGTAGTCGACAAGATTGGAATGAGCCCCGTCAGCTTTCTGTCCGCAACGAAAAAACATAACCCGCCATTTACCCGCCGGGGCATTCCATTCCAGCTTTGATCCTTTCAGCGAGGGTTCCAGGTCCACCACCTGCAATGTTTTTGTATTCATTGCCGATGCTGCTATGAGCGGGTCCCGTTCATCAACCGGGCAATCCAGGCTGACATGCCGGTTTCCCCCAACCAGATGTTCCTCTTTGGTCACGTATTTCCGGGTATATTGAGGATACTCTCTTTGCAAGCGTCCTCCGGCGGATCCGCTGGGAAAGTCGATATCGTCATAAACAATGATCTGCATTCCCCGTTGCCTGGAAACCTCCAGCATGTCGGCATAGCGTTCAAAATACGCATCACTGAGATACTCCGGCGTCATCCCCGGAGAAATCCCCGTTCCACCCCATTGTTTCCCCTCACTGACAGGGAGAACCGCGATCCCTCCAAACCCTGCGACCTCTCCTGCTCCTGTTATTGTTTTCTCAATTCCCTCCCGGGTCAGATGCCCGTTAAGGTGAAGGAAAGGCATAGGCCGGTAGTCGTTGGGAGGATCCCGAAACGGCTTCTTCAGCGGATCCTGGTCTGTGCAGGCGCTGACACAAAAAATCAAAAGAATAATTAGTCGGTTCATGATCAGCTATTCGTGTTTTGGTGAAGTATTATTCATATCCCGGATTCTGTTCCAAAGAACCTTCACTCTTGTCGATCTCCGTACGGGGGATAGGCAACAGGTAGTCTTTCTCCTCAAATTGCCTTCCTGTCATCGTTTTCACAGCATATGATTTGGTCCCGTCCGCCTGTTTGATGATATCTATCTTCAGTAAATCCAGATTCTGAGTTTCCCCGGCAACCTTCCAACGGCGTACGTCAAAAAAACGATGTGTTTCAAAAGCCAGCTCAATCCGGCGTTCGTGACGGATCCGTTGTCGCAGGGCCTCTCCCGTTGCTGTGATCGCCGGCATCTGCACACCGGTCCTTGCCCGCACTAAATTTACATATTCCCTGGCTGTAATCTCATCGCCTGTTTCAAATTTTGCCTCTGCATAGTTCAGCAAGATCTCCGCATAGCGAAAAAATAGCCAGGGAGCCGTTGATTGGGTAGAGCTTCCCTGCGGAGGGATGTTTTCGTCCAGGAACTTTTTCAGGTAATATCCCGTTAAAGTCCCGTTCCAGGGCTCGATGCTGCCGCTTGGAGAATCCAGTCCACCCAGAAAAGTCTCCGTTTCACGACCCATCCATTCAGCCCCGTCATAAAGGACGGATGCATAAAACCGCGGATCCCTGTTTGCATAAGGATTGGCCGGGTCATAGCCCGACAGCGGGTTAATGACGGTCTGTGCGACGTCCAGAAAAGGCAGTTCTCCGTTGATCATCTCGTAGGCATTGACCAGATTCTGGGAAGGAACGTTCCCGCCCTGTCCATGATCACCGTTACGCCCGTTATAAAGATGAGTTGAATGATAGTTGGACTGGGTGAAGTACCGAGCAAAAATGGCTTCATTATTGTCGCTTAAAAATGTCCTCTGGTAATCGCTGTTCAAATCATACCCGCTGTTCAGCAGAGCTTCGGCGGCATCGGCCGCCTGCTCCCACTTTGTAATATCGTTGTCCGGGTTATTCAATGGACTGGCGGCATAAAGCAATACCCTCGATTTCAAGGCTCTTGCCGCATCAGCCGAGGCCTTGCCAAGGTTATCCCCTGTCTGCCGGTCGGGTAACAGGCCGATCGCTTCATCGAGTTCATCACAGATAAAATCGACGCAGTCGTCGTATGAATCCCGGGAAGCTGAATAGTCACCGTTCAACTCGAAAACCTTGTCTTTAAAGATCGGGACTCCCCCGTAACGCCAAATCAGGTCGGCATAAATAAATGCCCGGATAAATTTCATTTCACCGGTCGTCTCTTGTTTGGCCTCCTCATCAATGGTGGAATTGCCGATCTTTTCAAAAAAAATATTGATATTCCGGATATTCGAATAGGCCGTTTTCCATAAATTCATATAGGTTGAAACACTGCCCACATTATCAGGTGTCAGCTCGCCCTTCTGAATGTAAAGGTAATTCGACCAGTTATGAATACTGTACGATTCGTCGCAGGCGGAACTTAGCAGTGCCTGGGTAAATCCGTGCTGCAGGGAAGAGTAAGTGGCATTCACATACGATCTGACCAGGGTTTCGTCATTCCAGACAGCATCTTCGCTGATCTTATCCAGCGGCGCTTCCTCAAAAACTTCGCAGGCGCTCAATGCCAATAGGAACAGGATGTTTAAAAGTATTTTCTTCATATCTTTTCCAGTATTATTCTGTTGATTATAAGCGATCTATTTAAAAAGTCAGGTCAATACCCGCGTTAAAGACCCTTTGCTGGGGATACCACCAATAGTCGGACGTTTCCGGGTCGAAGCCGGCGTCCTTCATATGGTCAAACAAGATCAGCAGGTTATTGCCGCTGACATAAAACCTTAAGTTACCGATGCCCAGTTTTTGTGCAGCAGCCGCAGGAAGCGTGTACCCCAGTTCCAGGTTTTTCAGACGGAGAAAATCAGAGTCCAGCAACCATTGCGTGGAGGTTTCGTTCGAATTGTTATTCCAAAGTTCGTAGGAAGCCCTGGGCATACTTGCATGAATACGGTCGGGAGTCCAGTGATCATCCGAGCGCCATTTGGGGAAATTTCCCAGGCTGGTGCTCAGAACATGGGACCAACTGCCCATGAAAACTTTCGCATTGGCTTGTCCCTGGAACAACAGAGAAAGATCGAAATTTTTGTACTGCACGGAAGCGCTTAATCCGTAAACGATCTCCGGAACCACCGTTTCCGTTTCCCGGTACATGTCCCTTGAATTAATGCTTTCATCCTTGTTGATGTCCTCATAAATGATATCGCCCGGTTGGGCTCCCGGCATATGCGGGTATGCATCGATCTCCTCCTGGGTGGCAAATATACCGATAGCCCGGTAGTAAAGGCCTGATCCGATCGGCTTTCCGGTAGCCAGCTGGTATTCTTCTGCCGCAGGCGCCTCATCTGTAAAAAGCACCTTGTTCCGGGCGAAGGAAAAGTTTCCCTGCAGGGAATAACTGACTTCCCTTACCTTATTCTGGTGAGACAACTGGATCTCGAACCCCTTGTTCTCCACTTCCCCAATATTTTCGTCGGGCAACTGCAAACCCGTATAATCCGGAATAACGGCATTCCGGGTTGTCAGGATATTTGAACGCTTCGTCTTGAACAGATCCAGCTCTATCCCTAATTTCCCTTTCCACAGCGTGGATTCAAGCCCGATATTGGTGGTTTTGGCCACCTCCCAGGTAATGTCCGGATTCGGGACACCGCTTTGTACCAATCCGATCACATCATTGTTACCGATCACGTAGTTATTCCCGTAGGCATAGGTCATCAGATACTGGTAAGCATCTACCGCATCGTTTCCCATCTCTCCGTACGACGCCCTGATCTTCAGGTTGTCGACCACCGGCCTCCAGCTTTGCAGGAAGGGTTCTTCCGAAATGCGCCATCCCACCGAAGCACCCGGGAAAAATCCCCACCTGTTTGAAGGAGAAAAATTGGAAGATCCATCCACCCGGAAAATAAACTGGGCCAGGTATTTGCCGGCGAAGTCGTACGTTGCCCGTCCAAAAACATTCTGACGTCCCATTTTTGATGAAGTTCCACTGTTCGATTGTTTGTTTTTATCGCTGCTGCCTGCATTCAGGATAGGGAGAGCCGTAGAGGGGAAGTCGCTTCGGTAAGCATACAAATAATCATAATCGTATTCCATCTGTTCATACCCCATCATCGCACCGATATTATGCTGATTAAAGCGATGCTCATAATTTATATTCACGTTCGAAGTTAAAGTAGAGCTTTGATTCACCTCATTCGACAAAGTTGCCAGGTCGACCCCGCTACCTGCCCTGGCCTTATAATACTCCCCGCTGGTTTCATTTTTATAATACACATAAGTCGGCTTCCGGAACAGCTTGTTATAATTATAGTTGCCGTCCCAGTTTGCACTGCCGTTGACAGACAATCCTTTTATCCAGGGAATATCGAGAACAAAGTTTAGCGTAGCTTCGACACTCTTATACTGTTGGTCGTTTGTGCCGGCATTGTCGCTCACCCAGTTCAATATGTTTTCGCTGTCGCGATTGGGCCTTAAATAGTTGGTACCTGGCCAGTAAGCGGTCCAGGTCGGATGGTATAAGTAAATATGGCTATACAAATTATTCGCTCCTTCACGGGGATAGTGTTTATCATCGTACCGTCCTGCTACATTAAACCCGATTTTCAGTGCATCCGATACTTTCAGTCCGATATTGGAGCGAAAATTATACCGTTTCACCTTGGTTGTTCCCTCCCGGAACTGTCCGTCCTGTGCCATTTGTCCAATGGAAAGGAAATAATCCACCCGGTCATTTCCCCCGCTTGCAGAAAGGTTCATCCGGTGCTGTGGAGTGAGGGTTTTAGTCATGTAGTCATACCAGTCGGTATTGGGATAGTTTGGATCCGTCCCGTCTTTGAATTTCTGCAGTTCCTCTTCTGTGTAATACGGATCACGTCCCTGGCTGACCTCGATCTCATTATACACGGTGGCGAACTCGTAGGAATCAGCCATTTTTACAGAACGGGTAGGTTGGGAAAATCCCTGGTTGTACGAAAATTGCAGAGTCGGTTTTCCGGCAGCCCCTTTTTTGGTAGTCACCAGGATGACCCCGTTCGCGGCACGCGCCCCATAAATGGCAGCAGCCGCATCTTTTAGCACGGTGACTGTTTCAATATCATAAGGATTGATTTGCCCCAGTCCGTCCCGGACGACCCCATCGATCACCACCAGCGGGGAAGTGGAACCGGTGGTACTCCGTCCTCGGATATACACGGTCGGATCGTCCCTGCCGGGTTCACCCGATCGGTTGTTGATGATCACCCCAGGCAGTTTTCCGATCACCGAGTTGACCACATTCGGCGTGTGTGCTTTCAGCATCTCCGCTCCTTCTTCTGCCACGACAGCTCCGGTCAGGTTCACTTTTTTCTGCGTACCATATCCAACGGCTACCACTTCTTCCAGGCCAATCGTTTCTTCTTCCATGGAGACATTGATCAGGCTCTTTCCGTTTACCGGTACCTCCTGGCTCCTCATCCCCACAAATGAAAAAACCAGGATTGCATCGTCCGGTACACCCGCCAGTGAAAAGCTTCCGTCGCTCTGCGTAATGGTTCCCGTACTTGTTCCTTTTATGGAAACCGTGACACCTGGTAATGGCATGCCTGCGGCATCTTTGACCACACCGGCAACCTTTCCCTGCTGCGCCGACATATTCGTCTGAACCGCTTCATTCACAGGCTTGATCACGATATACCGGTCAATCATCTTGTAATTCAACCCGGTATCCAAAAGTAATTCATCCAGGACTTTTTCAATGCCTGCGTCCTGAATGTTAACCGAGATGCCCCGGATACCCACGATATCGTTGTTGTTGTAGTAAAAATAAAATTCCGATTGGTCTTCGATCTGTTTCAGCGCATCCACCAGCGACTGATTACTTAGCTTCAGGCTCAGCTTTGCCGACTGCGAGTAGCCGACCGCACTGGCGCTGATCACAAAGACAAAAGAGAACAAAATGGTTAGTTTCATGATACATACAATTTTTCTGTGCAACTGAAAGTTGCCGTAAAACTTTCGCTGTTTTTTCATAAATTTGACTGTTTAATGTGAAACACTTGTGTTTTAGTTAACGGGCGGTGAAATGTTAGGGCATTTCGTCGCCTTTTTGTTTTGCATAGGCACTATTTTTTTAAGATGGTTATCAGGTCTTTTTGATTTGTTCGCGGCTGATATTCAAATTTTACGGGAGCCAGCAGTTCGATGGCCTGCATAATCTGGTAGATGGGTTTGTTTCTCAAAATAGTTCCGGATATTTGGTATTGTCCGAGCTCGACTGATCCGAAACGAACCTCCACATTATACCAGCGTTCCAGTTTTTGTGAGATCCCGGCCAATGTTTCCGACTCAAACACAATAACCCCGTCTTTCCAACCGGTATAATCTTTTGTTTGAACGTCCGTGATCAGGAGCTTACCGGAGTCTGTACGGCGTTCAGCCATCTGGCCAGGAGCAAGTTCCACGACTTTTCTTCCGTCAGTCCCGTTAATCTGTACCTTTCCTTCTTCCAGTACCACAGACTGCTTTTCGCTTTCCTTATACGATGAAATATTGAAAGCCGTACCAAGCACTTCCACTTCCATCATTGCCGTTTTCACTTTAAAAGGTTTTGTTTTGTCGGGAGTCACCTTAAAAAAACCTTCGCCGTCGAGGTAAACATCCCGTTGTGCCCGATTGAACCGGTCCTGGTACCTGAAGGTACTTCCCGAATTAAGCCATACTTCCGTGCCGTCCGACAAAGTCAGGTGACTGGTCTGCCCGGCCGGAACATCGAGCACCGTATAAGGCGTCTCCATGTTTGCAGTGCGGAGCGGGTAAAGGAAATATCCTGCCAAAAACGCGATCAGAACAACTGCCGCGTATTTAACAGCATTCAGTCCGAAGCTTTTCACTGCACTGAACCGGATCTGCCGGTGAACGGAGCTCCAGGAAGCCGTTTGATTAACATGCTCCAACGATCCCATTTCGCGAAGTTTCTGGTGTATATTCCCAGCCCTTTTCAGTAGCTCCCCGGTCTCCTTTTCTTTTTCCAGTTCGCGAAAAGAAGCCTGTTCCCGATCCTCAAGTTCTGAATATAATCCCGAGGCAATCAATGGCCAAATATCCCTGTGCTGTTTATCCATTCTATCGATTTCTACTTGTAAGACATCAAAAAAGAAGGACCAGGGTGACAGGAAGATCGATTTTTTAAGGGATTCTCAATTTCTTTCCAAGCAGAAAAAACAGATAAAAGTTCCGGGGATCAAGCTCTTCCTTCAGAAATTGGTAGGCACGTCCCATTTGTGTTTTCACGGTGTTAACCGAAATATTCAGATGGACGGCTATTTCTTTGTACGACAGGGCGTCAAAGGCTGCCAGTTCAAGAATCCTTCGCCGTTGCCCGGGAAGCCTTTGTATGGCCCGGTACAGTTCCGCGTAAGCATCCAGCTTGTTCACCTCCTCTTCTCCCGGATAATCAGGCAACGATTCCGGATGCAGGATCAGGTTTCTTTTTTTCTTCTTCGAATAATTGATCATTCCGTTCCTGACCATAAAATAGAGATAGGCTTTTACCGATTTTTGGATGAAGATCTGATCCCGTTGCAGCCACAGTTTTACAAAACAATCAGAAACCAGTTCTTCCGACACCGTCATGTCGTTCAGGAACCCGTTTGCAAAATGACAAAGTTGAAAGTAGTAGCGCTCGTGGAGCAGCCTCAACGAACCGACATTTCCGTTACGGACACTTTCCCAGACAACCTGATCATTTTCGGGCATATACAAAAATTTGGTGATCAAAAATACATAAAAAATAAAACGCGCTTCAGGTATTTCAGACGATTGCCGGTCACAATCAGCGTACACGGCCGGCAGCGACCCAGGTTTTGCGGTAATACGGCTGGTCCAGGCTGCTAACGATCACCCCGGCCGAAGTGCTGGCATGAACAAACCGGTTATCCTTCAAATAAATCCCGACATGGTTCACCGTTCTTCTGCCCCCTTTCCCGACCCGGAAGAAAACGAGATCGCCTTCCCGAAGCTTGCCGCGGCTTATTTTCCGGCAATTATTGTACAGCATTTCAGAAGCCGACCGGTACAGCTTCTTCTTGTAAACTTGTTGATAAGCATTGAGAACAAGCCCGGAACAATCCACTCCCGCCCTGGTGTTTCCGCCGTAACGGTAAGGCACTCCCAGCCAGCCGGCAAGATAAGCATATAGCTGAACGTTATCATTCTTGTCAATCTTCACTCCGAATTTTCCTGAAAGCACCTCCTTCGATGCATTCCCTGATTGAATTTGTCTTCTGGTGGCGCAGGAAGTCACCAGCAGGGCAGCCAGGAACAAGAGAGCAATGGGCATGTATCGTTTCATGTTCCCAAAAATAACAAAATACTGAAACAAGAATGAGGTAAGAAGAGATCAAAGCCGGATCAATGGGGTTAAAAATTTGACGGAACACAGGCATTACAAAACCTGAACCGAATGGTACTCCGGCTGCGCCACTTCCGGACATGCTGCTCAAGATACCGGCATTAAGACCTCCCCGCTGGCGGTTCAGCGTTAAACTTTTCCGAAAAAACCGTGTTAACATCACCTGTGTGAGGTGGAATTCTCCAAAAGTTTGCCAGCTTTACCGGCAGATAGCCGTAAGCGGGCCGGACGGCATTCTCACATAAAACAACTTCAAGCCTGACCTACACCACATAATTTTCTGAGGGATTTCAGTATGACAAACATAAATAGCGGGAAACAGGAACAAAACAGGCCGGTATCCGGAATGCTCGTCGGACTGATGGCTGTTTCGGCCGGGGTTTCCGTGGCCAATATCTACTACAATCAGCCGATTTTAAACGAAATTGCAGCGGAATTCGGGTCCACGGAAGCGCAGGCCGGGATGATCTCCATGCTTTCACAAGTTGGCTACGGACTTGGGTTATTTTTCCTCACTCCGCTGGGCGATAAAGTCAACAAAAAGAGCCTTATCGTTAACCTGCAGTTCCTGCTGGCACTCGTGCTCGTGCTGATCGTATTCACGAAAAGCATGACGCAGCTTTGGGTATTAAGTGTCCTGATCGGAATGCTTTCGGTATCGGTGCAGGTGATCATGCCCATGGCAGCCGGACTGGACCCTAAGAACCGGGGTAGAATTGTGGGGACAATTTTTACGGGGCTTTTGATCGGAGTTCTGGCAGCGCGGGTATTCAGCGGCAGCATTGCTGCATGGTTCGGGTGGCGTTATGTTTTCCTGCTTTCGGCCATTGCAGTTACCCTGATCACCATTTTACTGAAAGTTAATCTGCCTGATGTGAAAACTCCGTTTTCCGGGACTTACATCCGGTTACTGGGGTCGGCAATTGAGCAGGTAAAACGATTTCCCGTGCTCCGCCACGTATCGGCAATCGGGATGCTTCAATTCGGATTATTTTGTTCGTTCTGGACCACGCTGACCTTTCATTTGAGCGGATCGCCTTTTCATTTTCAAAGCAGCACCATCGGTCTCTTCGGACTGGTGGCCATTGCCGGCGCGTTGCTGGCACCGCTGTTCGGCAAAAAAGCCGACCAGGGCGGAAGTAAACGAATCCGTCTCACCGGAATCGGAATGACCATCGCCGGAATCCTGCTCATGCTGGTTTTCCCCGTGTCGGTGGTTGCACTGGTATTGACTGTTTTACTGCTGGACATAGCGGCCCAGGCGATCCAGGTGACCAACGTCGCCAAAATTTATATGCTCGACGAATCCTTCCACAGCCGGATCAATACCATCTACATGACTTCGTTCTTTGCAGGGGGAGCTCTTGGAACGCTGACCGGAGTTCTGTGCTGGCATTATGGCGGATGGACGTGGGTGAACATCCAGATGCTGATCCTGTCGCTGGCCATTCTGGCACTGCTGATGCGGGAAAAGCCGTAAGCGGCGCAAGAATGAATCCGGGAATGTCTCTCCCGATATGTCGTTGCTGTCGTTGTTTTTAATCGACAAGGTCCTGCCACTTTATCATTCGTTCACGCAGATCAATCGTTTTTCCGTCAACGCTGAAGGTACCGTCGCCCCGGTGGTGTATGGTTCGCTGTTCTTTCCGGCCGGGTTGCCACCAGGCCTTAACTGCTTCGAGAATAAAAAGGTTATATTCGTTCATTATGCGGGTGTCAACTACTTTACATTCAATATTTGCGATACATTGCACGATTAAAGGCGCCTCAATCTGTTGCGCTTTTTCTGCGGTAAGTCTGAATTTTTTAAATTTATCGACATCCTCTCCTGAGCAGTTTCCGATGTCAACAACTTTCCGGGCCAGGTCTGCTCCCGGGATTGCGATTACGCATTCGCGCGTTTCTGTCAACGCTTTGTAACTATAGTCCCACGGACCAATGACTGCGCCAATAAGAGGAGGCGCATGCTGAACCATCATGTGAAATCCCATGGTCATGATGTTTTGCTTTCCATTGTAGCGGGTTGTTACCAGCACAATGGGACCGGGTTCCATAAGCCTGTTGATCCTGTGAAGAGGATAATTCTCCATAATCTGCTTTTTTGATGAATAAATCTCTGTCGCCCATTAGGATAAAAAACACGTTATGAATGCGCTTTGTTCCTTCGGCGCCTGGCGAATCGTTCAAAAAGAGTATATTTGATAAATCCTGGCAGAGGGATCGGATCCGGCAGCATCAGAATAGGAACAGCTAACAACACCTAAACATTATCCGTATGAAGACTACAATTTGCCTGGCTTCAGTTTTTTTTCTGGTCATTTGTTTTAACGTTTCGGTTATGGCCCAGGCGTTTATCGATGTGGAATCAGGGCCTGTTTTTACGGGTTATAGTGATGTCCGCATTCCGGGTGATCAGGGAACTCTTTTTTCCCTCAAAGATGATTTAACCGCCAAAACCGAACTATTTTATCGTGTAAGGGCGGGATATACCTTTCGCGGCATACGTTTTCTTTGTTGTATGCTCCTCTCGAAACCAAATCGGAAGGCAGCGTGCCAAATGATATCCACTTTGAGGGGGTTATATTTCCTGCAAATACCCAGCTTGACGGCTCGTATAAATTCAATTCGTACAGATTAACCTACCGCTACGATTTCGTGAACAAACCAAAGGTTACTTTTGGGCTTGGACTTACCGCAAAGATCAGGGATGCCAGAATTGCTCTTTCATCGTCTGATCTGGCAGCAGAGAAGGAAAACGTCGGGTTTGTACCCATTATCAATTTCAGGCTTTTATGGAGTGTTAATGACAAATTCGGACTTCTCCTGGATGGTGACGCCCTCGCGGCACCGCAAGGCAGAGCAGAAGATGTTCAGCTTGCTGCCACCTGGAAGTTCTCCGATCATCTGGGCATCAGGGCGGGTTACCGTCTTCTTGAAGGGGGTGCCGATAATGACGAAGTATACAATTTCGCCTTATTTCACTACGGCTCCTTTGGCATCACCTACACGTTCAGGAAAAAAGCAAGCCCCAATTGACTCAGCTTTTTTTCGGCCATGGCGTTTATTATTCGAATAACACTGAGGTACAAAGAATTGGCAATATGCATGACGTTGAGATAAACCCCAATCGCAACAAAAATCCTTCCCGAATGAGTCAGGCGTTGCAGCGCCTTATAGTGCGGTTTGAAAAGGCATTTATAAAGAAATGCATATCTTCGGCATTTCTTAGTTCATCAGAACACTCATGACTCAAAAAATACTTGAAAGATTAAGAAATGATGATAAAACGGCTTTAGAGCAACTTTTTGGCAGGTATTATACTGACCTGACCCGGTTCGCACTTCGTCATGTCGCTGATCCAATGGTTGCGGAAGAGATTGTTCAGGATATTTTTATTTATTTATGGGAGAAACGATCTTCGCTCGATATAAAGACTTCAATCGAAGCCTATTTATACCGTTCTGTTAAAAATAAATGCATCAATTATCTGAAAAGCAAGCTTTACCAGCTCAATAAAATGAAGGTAAACGAAGAGGTGGTGAATGATTTTAGGGTAACAGCAGATGATCTGGAGTCAAAGGAACTGGCGGTACTTATCGAAAAAATCCTGGCTTATCTCCCGCCTCAAACAGCGATGATCTTTACGTTTAGCCGGAATGCAGGCTTAACTTACCCTGAAATTGCTGAAAAGCTAAACATATCTCATAAAGTCGTGGAATACCATGTCAGTTCTGCGCTCCGGATCATCCGGAAAATTCTGGAAAAACACGGCTATATCTTTCTTATCGGAACGGCGATGCTGTGCTATTCCTAATAAAAAGCGAAGGCTTTCCAAAAATTTAAAAAAAACGAGGGTGCCGGTTTAGGGTATACCCAAAATTTGTTGCCTTATTCTGTAGAAGACAGATAAAACAGATGAAAGATTTGGAACTGGAAAGAATGGTGCGTTACCTCAAAGGCGAGAGTGGAGATGAGGAACGAAAGCAAATGGACGTCTGGCTGCAGGATGGCTCCAACAGGCGTCGGCTCGAACAGCTCAAAGCGATATGGAAAGCATCGGGCAACGCTTATCAAAACTATTCGCCCAACCTGAAAAAGGCCTGGCAAAACATTGAAACAGGTATTTCCCAAAAACAGAAGATCCGTTCGCCAAACTTCAGAACATGGAAATGGGCGGGCAGAGCCGCAGCCATTTTAGTGGCCGCCGTAAGTATCATGTGGATTGTGACACACACAGGCTTCGATCATAAAACACTTACCACTGGTTTGCTCAAGGAATTCACGACCGGCTCAACGATCGATTCCATATTATTAAGCGATGGTTCCGTGATTTGGTTAAACCAACAAACAACTGTCAGGTTCCCGGAAACTTTTGCGGGGAAGGAACGCAGGGTCTTCCTGTCGGGTGAAGCATTTTTTAAAGTTGCCAGAGACGAGGAAAGACCATTTATTGTAGAAGCACAGGGAACGGTGACCCGCGTTTTGGGAACATCATTCAACATCAGGACAGACAACGATAAAGCCTCAATAGCCGTGTTAACAGGAAAAGTTTCCTTTTCGGAAAAAGAAGATGCCGGTAACTCGGCATTGCTAATAAAGGGTGAGCAAGCCCGGTTTAATCAGACAAACCGTTTGCTCACCAAATTCCGGATAGAGGACCCCAATCTGCTGGCGTGGAAAACAGGCATTCTGGTTTTTAACAATACCCCTCTTCCGGAAGTTGCAAACGTTTTGTCCGGCTATTATCATAAACCCATCGCGATTGATACACCCAATCCTGAATCGTTAACGCTGAGTGCCAGCTTCGAAAAACAGAGTAGTGAAGAAGTACTGGAAGTAATCAGCATGACCCTGGATCTCCGGTGCGAAGAAACTGCGGAAGGCTATATTCTTAGAAAATAATTACAAACAAACAGCTTAATTTTCATGAAGATCTTATTTTTAAACGTATTCCAACGTTTTGGAATACCATTATCGTCATGGGTGATTCTATTCCTGATTTTACCCGGATTGCAGGCTAATGGCCAGGATGATGTGTTGCAGGGAAAAGTCAACCTTGGCACAAAGCGTGCTCCGGCGCGCGTTTTCCTTGAAAAGCTCAAAGCAGTGGAAGGGCTCCACCTTTCCTGCAATGAACAGGCATTGGATCTGGATAAAGAAGTTAATGCTTCCGCTGAGGTGATAACGGCGAGAGAGGTGTTGGACCTGCTTGCAGTAAATCTAAACCTGGAGTATCAGTTCCACGGCAAGCAGGTTATCCTAAAACCAAAAGCGACCACGCCTTCAAAGAGACGTTATACCGTGAGCGGATATGTGCGGGATTCGGCTACAGGAGAAGAATTGATTGGTGCGACAGTTATCATACCGGAACTAACCACCGGTGCCACTACCAACGCGTATGGTTTCTATTCGGTTACCGTTCCCGAAGGAAATTACACCGTTATTGCACAATATATGGGTTATGAACCTCAATCTTTTAAAGTGAATCTGAAACAAAATGTTTCGCATAATTTTACGTTGACGGAAGAGTCGAGTGAGCTCGGGGAAGTGACAGTCACGGCCGAAAAGCCAAACGAAAATATCACGAAAATCCAAATGGGAGTCGAAAAGATCTCGATGAAGGAAATTCAGGATATTCCCATGATCCTTGGTGAGAAAGATGTATTAAAGGCCATTCAGTTACGTCCTGGGGTAAAATCGGCGGGTGAGGGAAGCAGCGGTTTTTTTGTACGCGGAGGGGCGGCCGACCAGAATCTAATTTTACTGGATGAGGCAACCGTTTATAATGCATCTCATCTGTTGGGCTTTTTCTCTGTTTTCAATGCCGATGCAATCAAAGACGTTGAACTTTATAAAGGCACACAACCGGCCGAATATGGAGGCCGTCTTGCCTCCGTGCTGGATATGAGAATGAATGACGGAAATAATAAACAATTTGGCGTAAGCGGCGGAATAGGCCTGATCGCATCCCGGCTAAATGTGGAAGGTCCGCTGGTAAAAGATAAAGGCTCATTTACGGTCTCGGCACGCAGAACCTATGCCGACCTGTTTTTGAAACTTTCGAGCGATGACGACGTCAATCAGTCAAAGCTTTATTTTTATGACCTGAATGCCAAAGCGAATTACCGGATCAATGACAGGAACAGGATTTACCTTTCGGGTTACTTTGGCCGGGACGTATTCGGATTTGGCGATGAGCTGGGCTTTAACTGGGGAAATACAACAGGGACCTTACGGTGGAACCATCTTTTTAATGAAAAAATGTTTTCCAACACTTCCCTGATATTCAGCAACTACAATTACGAGATTGATATCGACCTGCAGGGCACCGAAGGAGAGATCACATCAAGGATACAGAACTACAACCTGAAACAGGATTTTCAATATTTTCTCAACACACAAAACAAATTCAAATTCGGACTGAATTCGATCTATCATAAAATAATACCGGGTATCATCACCCTTAAGAGTGACGATAATACCAACGAGCTTGACATTTCCCACAGGCATGCCTGGGAGAACGCTGTTTACGCTTCTCACCAGTTTAAACCCGGCGAAGCTTTAAGTTTTGAATATGGGATCCGGCTCTCAACGTTCAGCGTGCTGGGTCCCGGCGACTTTTATTCGTATGACAGCGACGGAAATGCGACCGACACGATTTCCTACAGCAAAGGAAAGTTTGTGAGGACCTATTTTAATCTGGAACCCCGTGCCAGCATCAGCTATATGTTCAACCAAAAGAGTTCAGTAAAAGCGTCGTATACCAGAAATACGCAAAATCTGCACTTGCTTTCCAACTCCACTGCCGGTAATCCTACGGACCTGTGGATTCCGAGCAGCAACAATGTAAAACCCGAAATTGCCGACCAGGTTTCACTGGGCTATTTCCGGAATTTCAATAAGAATATCTTCGAGTTTTCTACCGAGGCCTACTACAAATACATGCACAACCAGCTTGATTATAAAGACGGGGCAGAACTGCAGTTTAATGAGGATGTGGAATCGGAGTTACTCTTTGGGGAAGGGAGAGCCTATGGCATTGAGTTTCTGCTGAAGAAAAGATACGGGAATCTCAACGGATGGATTGGCTACACCTTTTCGCGTACGGAGAAAAAAATTGCCGGGATCAACAATGGTGAATATTATCCGGCAAAACAAGACAGGATGCATGATGTTTCCGTTGTTGGCATCTATAACATTTCTCCCCGCCTGACCTTGTCGGCAACCTGGGTATACTATACCGGAAATGCCGTGACCTTCCCCAGTGGCAAATATGAAATTGACGGGGAAGTCGTGAATTATTATACGGAACGGAACGGCTACCGGATGCCCGATTATCATCGCCTGGACTTGGGGGTGACCTGGCAGAAAAAGAAAAAATCCCAGGCCAGCCGTGGCGAATCGAGCTGGACCTTTTCGCTCTATAACGCTTATGGCCGTCAGAATGCTTATATCATCAGGTTTGAGGAAAGTGAATCAGACCCGTCCAGGACCGAAGCCGTACAGACGAGTCTTTTTCGTTGGATCCCCTCGGTTACCTATAATTTTAAATTCTAAGCGCAATGGAAACAAGACAAATAATACAGCAGGCAGCCCTTTTTATGACAGGGGTATTGATCCTGACTTCGTGTGAAAAAGTAATTGATGTCGATTTAAATGACTCGTCGCCGCAAATTGTCATTGAGGGAAACATCACCGACCAGACCGGACCCTATACCGTCAAGCTATCCAGATCCGTCAATTTTGATGAGTTGAATGATTTCCCTCCCATATCGGGTGCGACGGTACAGATCAGCGATGATGCCGGGAATTCAGAAATCCTGCCCGAGACTTCTCCGGGCACCTATACCACGGTCTCGCTACAAGGAACACCCGGAAGAACATACACCCTTGACGTAACGATAGACGAACAAACGTATACGGCTGTATCAACCATGCCACTCCCTGTAGCCATCGATACCCTCACGATTGAGGAACAAAGCATCGGTTTTGGAGACAAGACCAGCTATGTCGAAGCCCGTTATGTCGATCCAAAGGGAATTGACAATTATTATCGTTTTGTGCATCTGATTAACAATGTAAAGCAAAAAGAGATCATCATCGATAAGGACTGGCTGCAGGATGGAAATACAATCAGGACCTCCATCGAACCGGATGAGGAAGACGATATTAAATTAAAGCAGGGAGACGAGGTTATCGTCTTTATGCAAAATATTGACGAAGGCGTATACGAATACTACAGGACACTGGATGAATCGGGCGGAGAATTTTCCGCATCGCCAACAAATCCCTTATCCAATTTCAGCGGTGGCGTATTGGGTTATTTCAGCGCCTACGCCGTTACATCAAAATCGATCGTCGTTCCCTAAAAGTGTTTTGACACTCCGCCGAAAACACTGAAAGCGAATAACTATCTGATTCCGGGGTTTCAGCTCATAAGAAACCCGGAATGCCTTAAAATGAAGGCTGTCAGAAAAAGGTATCTGACAGCCTCCTCTTTTTTACAGCAGTTTAAATCGCAGGCCAAAGTAGGTTACCCGTCCAAAAATGGGCCCCCAGACAAGGGAACTGTCGAAATAAGGTCCGAAGGGCTGATCGCTGGCCAGAACCGGATTGCTCTGCATGTAGTTGGTCAGGTTTTCCATGCCCACGTAGAGTTCAAAACGTTCGTTCCATGTTTTGCTGACCTGTGCGTTCATCAGGAAAAAGTCGGGCGAGTAGTCTGCCAGCCGGTAAGGTTCCGGATTCGATGCCGTTGACGGGATGCGTTTTCTTCCCTGCCAGTTCAACGTATAGTCGACTTTCCAGTGATTGCGGATCTCGTATCCCAGGTTCAAAAAAGCCCGGTGACCGGCAAGCAGCGGCTTCTTCAGCAACTCGTCGCCGTAGGTTGTTTTGACATCATACCAGCGGTACGCCAGCCGGGCATCCAGCCGCTTCAACACTTCGTAGTCAAGCTGTGCCTGGAAGCTGTTGGAATACGAATCGCCGGCCAACTCATAAAAAACAGCTTCCTGCGGACTTTGATCCAGATCCGTTACCACCTGTTTGGAAAAATCGGCTCTGTAAAAATCGAAGCTGATGCTTCCCTCGCGATAGTCGAGGGTAAATTTCTGCGTCAGGTTCAGTCCGAGGTTCCATGCTATTTCAGGGCCGAAGCCATAGGGATCACGATTGTTTTTCCCCTGAATGACAAGCTGCCTGGAGCTTGCCAGGACACCACTGTTTTCGGCAATGATACTGGCTGTTCGCTGGCCTCTTCCGGCTGACAACCGAAAGACCGTCTTCTCTGCGGGCGCATAGCGGACGTGCAACCGCGGGGTCACAAAGGCTCCATAGAGGCTGTGATCGTCGGTCCGAAGGCCTGCCACGAGCGTAAACCGGTCGGAGGGCAGGAAGGTGTATTCGACGTAAAGTCCCGGGACTGATTCTTCCCTGCGGAAGGTCGTATCGTTTAACTGCTCCCTGAATTTATCGTACTGCCAGGAGATCCCGGCCCTGATTTTATGATGGTCGTGACCTATGAACCGTTCATAGGCCAGATTGCTGTAAAATGACTGCTGCCGCGCATCATACACATTCAGTCCGAAATAACTGTCCTGCTCGTGGGTCGTTCCTCCAAGCTGGAGCCCGACCGAACTGCCCGGAGCGTTCCTGAAGACCTTGCCGATCTTGCCCCAGCCCTCCAGCCGCTGCACCTCCATGCTCATGCCCCACTTATGGGTTGACCCCGCATTTTCAGACTGAAAATCAACTTCTCCTCCCCGGTTATCCATCGTCGTTCCCTTAACACCAAACTGAAATTCCAGACCGTCGTCGCCAAAGTACTGCCACCGGTTTAAGAGCGTGTAGGTATTTCCGAGGGGCATGTCCATGAACCGGTCGCTGTTCTCGTCAAATTTACGGGAGTTATCTTTCGCATGCAGCAACAAAGCCGTCGACCATTTGTCGTTCTTGAACCGGTGTGCCAGGTTCAGGTTGGCCTCCAGCCGGCTTTCGGTATTGGCAAAGAGGTTCAAGTAGAGCCGCTCGGCCTCCTCCGGCTTTCGCAGTTCAACATTAATTTGCCCGGCAATGGCTTCATAGCCGTTCGAAACGGAGCCGGTTCCCTTGTTGAGCTGAATGCTTTCGATCCAGGTTCCGGGAATAAACGTGAGGCCGTAAACTGAGGCCAGTCCGCGCATATCCGGGATACCCTCGCGGGTCATTTGCACGTATGGGCCGGACAAGCCGAGCATTTGGATCTGGCGGGTACCCGTCACCGCATCAGTAAACGACACATCAATACTCGGACTGGTTTCGAAACTTTCACTGAGGTTACAGCAGGCGGCCTTCAGCAATTCCTTTTCGCCGACCTGTTCCACCTTGATTGAATTCAGCATGGAAATTTCGGTCGACTTCCGGCGCTGCACCACTTCCACCCCTTCCAACTCGACAGAGGCATCAAGTACAACCAGCAGTTCTTTACCAGGCGTCACTACAATGGTGTCGTTTTGGAAACCAACATAGCTAAAGACCAGCCGATTGGTTTTGCCGGTGCTGTTCAGTTGAAAAAGCCCATGCTCATCCGAACTTGTACCCAGGTTGGTACCTGCCCAATACACATTTACGCCCACGAGCGGTTCTTTTTTCCCGTCGTCATTGTTCTCCACTACTTTCCCTCTAATCTCTTCAGAGACGGCCTGTGCCCCTCCCAGACAGGGAATTATCAGCAGCAGCAGAACCATCCATCTTTTCTGCTTCATAGGGTCGGGATTAATGGACAGCTTGCCCCTCGCGGTATTTGCAGCACTCGTGTAATTTATCGTAAGCTTCGGCGGTAGCCTTCACTTTTTCGGTATCGTGCCCAACTTTCGCTATGGCCTGATGAATCGTTTGTTCATCGGTCTTATCGGGGCGATAAACCACTTTTATTTTCTGTGCTTCCTTGTCCCAGTCAGCCATTTTTACGCCTTTGATGAGGGCCGCATCTTCAATGCGCTTTTCGCACATTTCACATACCCCCGACACCTTGAATTCGATGGTTTTTACCTTTTCTTTTTCATTTCCGGCCGCGAACAGCGAAAAAGACAAAACAACAGCAATCAGTAATATTGAAGTTCTTTTAAATAGATTCATTTTAAGAAAGTTTTTCACTAGTGTCCAAAAGATTTTTTTGAAAATCTTTGTAAGTTATTAATAAATAGTTGATTAAAAGCAAAAAGTTCACGTGTCGATTTGAATTCGTTTCGCATCTTGC
>JBCFBK010000008.1:0-152404 GCA_038562555.1 Prolixibacteraceae bacterium
GCCTCCTCCGCTTGTTTACGTTCGGTCTGATCCTGATAGATAACCAGATACTGAGGTTGTCCGTCCCAGTAGATCATCTTGCGGTGTACATAGACATTGCGGATGCCTCCGTCCTTTCTTTTAATTTCGATTTCATATTGTGATTCCACATTTTCGCCACGCCGACGGCGTTCTTTCCGTTCCAGATGCTTTTCCAGGTAGGGCGTAGTGTATTTTTCGCTGGCGGGAACTTCGAGATACTCTGAAAGACTGCTGAATCCGTATATGTCGAGCAGCGCTTTATTCAGGTAAAGCGTATCTCCCGCTTCCGTCAGAATGCGCATCCCCAGCGGAGATTCATCGATCGACTGTCTGAAGTTTTCGCGTGATCTGACCAGCATTTCTTCTGCCTTTTTTTGTTCCGTAATATCCGTGATGGTACCGATATATCCCAGAATATTACCATCGGCGGTTATCTCAGGGACCGTTTCGCCAAGCACCCAGGTTTGGCTTCCGTCGGGTTTAAGAAAACGGTAATGTGCAACAGATTGGCGATGATCCCGTACTGCTTTCTGCCAGTTCTCGATGAGTTCGGCGCGATCGTCCGGGTGGACAGCCATCAGCCAATCATTTCCAAGCGCCTGATCAGGGGTAAGTCCGCTTAGCTGGCACCATTTCGGGTTAACGTAGGTGGTATAACCATCGGGCAGCGTTCGGAAAATGCCGACAGGTGACAGTTCTGTCAGGGTATGATATAAAACCTCCCTTTCCCGCAACTCATCGGTAATTTGTTTTTCTTTGGTAAAATCGTTGACAATGCCCATGATTTCATGCATGGTACCTTTTTCATCAGTCAGAGGAATGAAGGTCAGATCAAGATGTCTTTCGCCGACCCGCGGAAAGACAACAGATGTCCGGAGATAATGTGTTTTGCCTGTGCGGATAGTTTCAAGCAGGACAGGCATGTATTTGTCTGTTAATGCTTCGGGCCAGAGGAAGCCTTCTTTTTTCCCGACAAACCAGGCGGGCGGTCTGCCAGTAATCTCCTGTACTGTTTCATTAACAAACTGGACATTCAGATCAAGATCGCATATAATCACCAAACCCGGAAAATGTTCAACTGCCCGGAAGAAACGTTCGCGGCTTTCCCTGATTTGCCTTTGCTTGGCACGTTCGTCGGTCTGATCGCGAAAAACAAGTACTGCTCCCGTAATCCGTTCGTTTTCATCCTTGATCGGCGCGCCACTGTCGGCAATCGGTATTTTTCGGCCTTGTTTGGTAACCAGCAGCGTGTGGTTTGCCAGCGCGATGGTACGACCCTCTTTCAGAGCAATCCTCACCGGGTTGTCGACTTGCTCTTCCGTTTCTTCATGAATGATGTGAAAAACAAATTCGACAGGCTTGCCCAGAACCTCTTTTTCTTTCCATCCGCTTATCCGCTCTGCGACCGGATTCAGGAAATTGATATCTCCGTTCTGATCGGTCGTCATAACGGCATCGCCAATGCTGTGAAGGGTGGTCCGGTAAAGCGTTTCGCTGCGGCGAATATTAGCCTCTGCCTTAATTCTCCTTAAGCCGTTTCGCATGAAGATCCCGGTAATTAAGGTAGCTGCGGGAAAAATGAGTATAACGGGACCCCAAATGTTTTTGACCGTTAGCAGTCCTGAAGGCCAGGGTAACAAAACCAACTGGCAGAGAAGCATGGCCAGGTGGACGCTCATGCCCATCGCAATCAGTCCGGTTTCCTTAATTGATTCCGGTTTCCTTTTGAACAGACGACGGAAAAGGTATCCGATAAGCGCGGAACTGACGATACTGCCCAGACCTGCCCAAATACCCGGGCCGCCAATGTACATCCGGTATGAACCGGACAGAACAACCGAAAGCACGGTGGTAATCCCGCCCGCGAATAATCCGGTTAACGAAAGCACAATGGTTCGCCCGTCATAGAAAACGCCTGGTGTATAGTTGATCGGCATATTCATGCCTATAATGGCGATTCCGCCAAACAAAAATCCGCTCATAATCTGCGACAGATACGAATAATTTATTATTTTCCGGCTAAGCAGTTCATACAGCAAGATCAATGTGATAAGCAAGGTCGCATTGGGGATCAGGTCAGCAGTCATCGTGTTCATCCGGTGATAATTAATTTGATCGGTTTTTTCGTTAAACAAAGGTAAAACATAATCAACGATATTCGTTTCTTCCGGAAACAATTTGTTTCTAAAGTGGAATGAGATCCCCGGCCGTATATGTGGAACCGTTTTCACAGACTTCCCACGGTTCTGCCTGCAGCAGTCTACAGAGCTGGTGGCAACGGCCGACGAAGGCTTCAGCCCCGACCGCCTGACGCTTCTTTTCTTTTTGAAACGGTAGCTAAAATCATCAGGATTACGCTGAGTGCAGTTAAGAAGTAACTGATTTTTAACTGCTGGTCTTTCTCCATCAGAAAAAAGGAGAATTCATGAATGGCGCCCCAGTACTCGATGCTGAGCAATACCATCAAGTTGTTAATGGCATGGCCTGCTATACAGGCAAAAATGTTGCGGGTAACAACCATGAGCCAACCAAGCAGGATCCCAAGCAGAAAAGTGGCCGGGAACTGCCAGGGATTTAGATGAAACAAGGCGAACAGAAGAGCTGAAACAAGTACGGCAACGGCTTTTGGATAATTACGCATGAATCCATACATGATGATGCCCCTGAAGATCGACTCTTCAACCAGGGGAGCGATTATGGCAACTTTGAGGATAGTGCCGTAAATTCCGAAGTCATTCTCGAAGATCCTGTTAAATAATTCTATAAACCATGGTGGGGCGGGGATGACCCGGTCAACAGCCAGGTTGATTTCCTCCAGAAAAATATGAGCGCCGGCCAGAAAAAGAATAACCGGTATGAAAATTAGGGGATTAAACGATTTAACAGGGAAAAGCTCGCTTAGCTTTGCGTTTGATCTCCGGTACCCGTAATACAGGATAAACAGAATGGAACCCAGTTGCAAGAAGATGTTCTTCACCGGATTTGACAGGTACTCCGTGCCTTCGTAGTAGTCCCACAACGCCAGAGGAAAATCAACGACAGTCTGAATAAACAGGTATAGAATAACCAAATGCGCCGCACCAAGTATTGTTGGATAATATCTGAACCGTTCCTCCTCCATGCTTTTGATTTGACACCTAAAATAAGTTTCTTTTACTAAATAAAAAACTGGCTGCAGTAGTTTTGTTGTTTGCAACCAGGGAAAACACTTTATTTTGTAGAGCTTTTCATCGTGAACGGCCGGGTTTGCCTGCAAAGCACAGGTTACTGACAATGAGTTGTTAAAAAAAGAGCAAATTTCTTTCGTAACAATTTGATTAATTCAGGAAAAAGCGCTTATTTTGCGAACTGTTTTGAAAAACGTGTGAAAGAATAAATATTAAGACAATGTCAAGAATTTGTCAGATAACCGGTAAAAAGATGATGGTGGGAAATAATGTTTCTCACTCAAAGAGAAGAACCAAGCGGGTCTTTCTTCCGAATTTATTTAACAAGAAGTTTTATCTTCCGGAAGAAGACCGTTGGATCTCGTTAACAGTTTCTGCTGCAGGACTGCGCACCATTAATAAAAATGGTCTGAGTGTTTCCTTGAAAGAAGCTAAAGCAAAAGGATTCGTTACGAATATTTAAAAGAAGCAGACGATGGCAAAAAAAGGAAATAGGGTTCAGGTCATTGTAGAATGCACCGAGCAAAAGGAAAGTAATGTTCCGGGAACTTCCAGGTATATTACCACGAAGAACAGGAAAAATACTCCTGAACGGCTGGAGTTGAAAAAATACAACCCCAATTTGAAGAAAGTTACTGTACACCGCGAAATTAAATAATTAGTAATATGGCAAAGAAAGCAGTTGCATCCTTGCAAAAAGGTGCCGGTAAAGGATACGCTAAAGTCGTTAAAATGGTCAAATCGGAAAAGACCGGTGCTTATACATTTCAGGAAGGCATCGTCCCGAATGAAATGGTTAAAGACTACTTTAAAAAGTAAAAATATTTTTACCTTTATATTTAAGCTCTCGCCTTCAAACGAGAGCTTTTTTTCTTATTAATATTTTTCGGGCAGGAACTTCCAGAACCGCTGAGGCATATGTTGGCGCTGCATGCGAAGGTTTTTTCGTTCTTTAATGGTGATGTTGTCAAAATAGTCTTTCCACAAGGTCCGATAAACCGGCTCGCATGCTTCTGCCAGTTGATCGGGTATTTTTCCGTCAGCCGCCGAAAAAAGCTTCTCTGCCAGCACGACCTCCCGGACCGTTTGCAGGTCATAAAAGAATCCGTAATCCCGCTTTAGGTCATAGATGAGCCACCGCTGATCGGAGAAACGAGACCTGAAATGGTTCACCGCAAGCGGAAGGATATTATAAGCGGGCTCGACAGGAGCAAAATAGAGCCCGTCGCGGGTCTGCTGAAACCGTACAAACTGATGGACCCGGTGGGCTTCCTGCATTACCTGGCGCTGAATCTTTCGCAGCCCCAGCACATCCGGATCGCCATAGTCGGTTTCAATGCTCCGGTCCGAGTCAAACATCCGGCGGATAAAGCGGTACAATTTCATTTCAATCCCAGGGTTTTCGGAAAGAAACGCATAAAAAGGCAGGTGCTTATTATGCGAATGGAGTTTCGTATACAGTGCTTTCCACACCCGTCCGGCTTTAACTTCGTCCCGCGCAATGGTCAGTTTTTCGGTAAACAGATATTCCTGTAATGCCTTCCCGCTGCAAATATCGGTCGGGTTAATCTTCCGGGCGTAGCATTCGAAAATTACCGTCAAAAAACCCTCAAAACTTCCGTCGTATACGACAAAAGGCATACTCTTAATCTTTAAAGTGGAACGGTCTGACCGGTTCTGTGAGCCTGGTCGGGGCGTCAAACAAAAAGAGCTGGGTATCGCCCGGTTTCTTTCTTTTTGTCTGGCTTTGCAGGATCAGGTGCCGGCGCAGTTGTCCCGGTTCCCAGTTCGCCAGGTGTGCCGCCAGTTCGTTGCAGGTAATAAAGTACTGGGCGCGTTTCATCACCACGCCTATTTTAGTAAGATGCTGACCGTTTAGCCGCCGGAAACGCCTGGCATCAACGATCATTCTGGCCGAACGTACCCCGATCCCCGGTACGCGGAGGACTATTTCATAATCAGCCCGGTTAATATCGACCGGAAACAGCTCCGGATGACGCAGGGCATATGCCAGTTTAGGGTCGACATCCAGGTCGAGGAACGGGTGTTCCGGATCGAGTATTTCGTCGGCTCTGAACGCGTAAAAGCGCATTAGCCAGTCGCTTTGGTACAGACGGTTTTCCCTGACCAAAGGTGGCGATTGCAGGGCCGGCAGGCGCCGGTCGTACGCATTTACCGGCAAATAGCCCGAATAGTAAACCCGCTTCAGCTTTTGCTGCTGATAAAGTCCTGAAGCCAGGTGCAGAATCTGCCGGTCGCTTTCGGGAGTGGCACCGATAACAAGTTGTGTACTTTGACCGGCGGGTGTGAACACCGGAGTTTTTCGGTATTTAGCACGCTCTTCGCGATATTGCAGGATTCCCTCCGAGATCTGGTTCATCGGCTGCAAAATACTGCTGAAATCTTTTTCCGGAGCGAGCCGCCTGAGTTCCGGTTCGGTCGGGATTTCAATGTTGACACTTAACCGGTCGGCATAGCAACTGGCCTCATGAATTAGTTCCCGGCTCGCTCCGGGAATCGCTTTTAGATGAATATAACCATTGTAGCGTTCGTCGCGGCGAAGTTTCTTTGCCACGAGCATCAGCCTTTCCATCGTGTGATCGGGATTTTTGATAATTCCGGAACTCAGAAATAGCCCTTCAATATAATTCCGCCGGTAAAAATTAACGGTCAGATCGACGATCTCCTGAACCGTGAAGGTGGCCCGGGGACGGTCGTTGCTCCTGCGGTTGATGCAATAGGCGCAATCGTAAATGCAGTTATTGGTCATCAGTACTTTGAGCAGGCTGATGCAGCGTCCGTCTTCCGTGAAACTATGGCATACGCCGCACGACACGGCGGTTCCGAAGCCTCCCGGCGTGTTGCGCCGGTTATTACCGCTCGACGAGCACGAAACATCGTACTTGGCAGCATCTGCTAAAATCTTTAGTTTTTCACCAATGTGTTCGTTCATGGCGGCGTTTAAAAAGGTTTGGAATTGTTTCGCATTCAAAAATACTAATTAAATTAGTTAAAGCTAATAAAATTAGTTAATTTTATTAAGATTCTTTATCTTTGATTTATTAAAGAAATCAGTCAAATTATGCGCACGATTGCCAATAATATCAGGTTCTTACGAAAAAGGAGCAGACTAACTCAGGCTGATCTTGCCGACCGGATTCAGATTAAGCGATCGTTGATTGGTGCATATGAGGAGGGCAGAGCCCTTCCAAAAATCACTGTACTAAAACAATTAGCGACGCTGTTTGGATTTACGATCGATCAGTTCATTGGTTCTGATTTTGAAAAGGAAGGACTTCCGGGCGGACCGGAACCGGTTTCTTCTTTGCGTATTCTGCCGGTTGTTGTTGACCGGGACAACGAAGAGCTGATTCCCATTGTTCCGATCAAGGCTTCGGCGGGTTATCTCAACGGACTGGCCGATCCGGAATATATCGGCAGTTTACCCCGCTTTTCAATGCCTGTCCCTGAATTAGCTTCGGAAAAGACGTTCCGGGTTTTCCAGATCAAAGGCGAAAGCATGCTGCCCATTCTGCCCGGATCGTACCTGTTTTGTGAATATGTAGAAGCTGTTTCTGCGATCAGGGAGGGCGATATTTACATCGTGATTACCCGGGAAGAGGGACTGGTTTGTAAACGTGTTTACATACAGGATGGCGATCGACTCTTACTGAAATCCGACAATCCGGAATATACGCCATACAAGATCGACGGACAAAGTGTTTTAGAATTGTGGAAAGCAAAGGGAATACTGACATTCGCATTTCCAAAACCTGAAGTAAATCAGATCAGTCATATTTCGGATGTTCTTCGTGAAGTGAAGGAAGAGCTCCGCAAACTTCGAGACAGCAGGTAGTGTACCCGTCGCAGCTTTTTTTGCAGATTAAAATACTCAAATATCCGGAATTAAGGTAAATTTAACGGCTTTATGTCCGGTAAAATTCTTAAATTGCGGCACTTTTAAAAGTGTGCGTTATGGGTCTTTTCGGATCATTTTCCAAAGCAAAAAAAGAAAGCCTTGAACAAGGGCTTTCTAAAACCAAGGAGAGCGTTTTTAAGAAATTAAGCCGGGCTGTTGTCGGAAAATCAAAAGTTGACGACGAGGTACTCGATAATCTGGAGGAGGTACTGATTACTTCCGATGTAGGGGTTGATACGACCCTGAAGATCATTAAACGTATTGAGGAACGGGTGGGTCGTGACCGTTATTTGGGTGTAGGCGAATTGAATCAGCTTCTGCGCGAGGAAATCGCTGCTTTGCTTGAGGAAAATCATACGGAAGATGTGCTGGATTTTGATTTGCCGGAAAGCGGGCATCCCTATGTGATTATGGTGGTTGGCGTGAATGGTGTAGGCAAGACAACAACTATCGGAAAGCTCGCCTATAACTTTAAACAGGCCGGAAAAAAAGTGGTCTTAGGGGCAGCCGACACTTTTCGGGCGGCAGCGATCGACCAGCTTCAGGTTTGGGCCGATCGTGTGAATGTTCCCCTTGTGAGGCAAAATATGGGATCAGACCCGGCTTCGGTAGCCTACGATACGCTGTCGTCGGCAAAAGCAGGTAAGGCAGATGTGGTTATCATCGATACTGCCGGGCGGTTGCACAACAAGATCAACCTGATGAATGAGCTGTCGAAAATCAAGACGGTCATGCAAAAGGTGATTCCGGGAGCTCCTCATGAGGTGCTGCTCGTTTTGGATGGTTCGACCGGACAGAATGCCTTCGAACAGGCAAAGCAATTTACGCTTGCAACGGAGGTCACAGCCATGGCCCTCACAAAGCTTGACGGGACAGCCAAAGGGGGCGTGGTTATTGGAATTTCAGATCAGTTTAAGGTACCGGTAAAATATATAGGCATTGGTGAAAAGATGGAGGATCTTCAGGTTTTCAGACGTCGTGAGTTTGTTGATTCCTTGTTTTCATAAGCCTGAAAGATAGAAAGATTGGAAGAGAAAGAAAGAGAGATGGATAAAGTAAAGCGGGGAAAAGTAAATATGGTCACCCTCGGGTGCTCAAAAAATCTTGTCGATTCTGAATTGCTGCTGAATCAGCTCAATCTGAACGGATTTAAGGTGGTTCACGAGAGCGAAAAGGATGATGCCAACATCGTCATCCTGAACACCTGCGGCTTTATTGCCGACGCCAAGGAAGAGTCGGTGAACACGATCCTTAATTTTGCAGAGGCGCGTAAGACAGGAAAACTGGATAAATTGCTGGTTATGGGCTGTCTGTCAGCACGTTACAAGGATGATCTGATCAGTGAAATCCCCGAAGTGGACAAGTTTTACGGGAAGTTCGATATCCGCCAGATCGTGAGCGACCTGAATGCCAATTTTTTCGAGCAAAAGCTGTATCATCGCGTGCAGACCACTCCTTCTCATTTTGCTTATCTGAAAATCAGCGAAGGCTGCAACCGGCATTGTTCGTTTTGTGCTATTCCGCAGTTTACCGGTAAACACCAGTCACGCAGCATCGAAAGCCTGCTTGAGGAAGCCACGGATCTGGTTGCCGGCGGAGTGAAAGAGCTTCTGATTATTGCCCAGGACCTTTCGTATTACGGTATAGACCGATATGGGGAAAGCAGGCTGGCAGAGCTGATTGGCCGGCTGGCCGACATCGACGGACTCGGATGGATCCGCCTGCATTATGCCTATCCTTCGAAATTTCCAATCGATGTATTGAAGGTGATGCGTGAGCGGAAAAACGTCTGCAATTACCTGGACATTCCGCTGCAGCATATCAGTGACCGCATGCTGGGCATGATGCGTCGAAAAATAACAAAGGACGAAACGATCAGCCTGATAAAAAAAATCCGCAGGGAAGTTCCCGGCATTGCACTGAGAACCACTTTCCTCGTAGGACATCCCGGAGAAACCGAGGAGGATTTTAATGAGCTGAAGTCGTTTGTCAGGAAGTATCCTTTCGAACGGGTAGGGGTTTTTGCCTATTCGAACGAAGATGATACCTATGCCTTTAAGATGTACCAGGACGACATTCCTCAGGAAATAAAAGAGCAAAGGGCAGCAGAACTGATGGAACTTCAACAGGTTATATCACTCAATTTAAACAATAGGTTTATCGGTAAAAATATTCGGGTACTGATCGACAGAGAAGAAACGGATTGCTTTGCAGGCCGAACCGAATTTGATTCACCTGAGGTCGATGGCGAGGTCCTGGTTGAAAAATCAGCAGGCATCAGCACCGGCAACTATTATACGGTAACCATTACCGGAGCCACTGAGTTTGATCTCTATGGTAAGTTACAAAACAGTTGCGAGTAGTAAGTAGTAAGACGAGAATCACTACTCGAGGCTCGCTACTCATTACTTTTTCCGCTGGCTTTCATTCCCAGTACCTCCTTCGCAAACCGGATACAGGCCTGTTCCACCTCCGGCTGTGCTTTTGAAAACAGCTCACATCCGATTACATGGGTCCCGGCGTTAAAAGCCTGCTTTTGCTTCAGTTCACCGGGTGTAGCCAATTGCTCAAACATGTCGAGCATGGCATCGACCCTGACGGTGCCATCCTGATGCTCTTCATCCTGATAATAATAAGCCAGAAAAACAGGTATTTTGACCCGCCTGAAAAGTTCCTTATTCATCGTGGCATCGATCAGTTGTTGCAGGTAGACCGTGGCTTCAAGCCGGTAAAAGCAGTTCCAGTACCGGCACTCCTCCGCCTGCGTGTCTTCGTTTATGTACCGGTAATTGCTGCCAAAGGCAGCCCGTGCAATCTGAAGCCCCCAGGGACCTGATAACAAAAATGCCGAAGGATTGTTAATCCGGATATTCGGTGAAAGCAGCAGCAGTCCGGCTATTTGATCCGGAAACTCGGCCGCCAGTTTCAGAGACAGCGTTCCGCCTGTCGACGTACTCATCACGACCACTTTGTCTCCCAGCAGTCTTGCAAGCTGCAGAGCGTCTTTTGCCGACTCATACAGCCGGTCGGGTGTCATCTCCTCGAGCGGCTCGGATACAGCCAGCCCGTGTGAAGCCAGTCTGGGGATAAAAGCGTTTGCCTTAAAATGCCGGGCAAAGTTCACGTGGGTAGGATAACCTTCATAGCCTGATGCTGAAAAACCGTGCAGGTAAAGGAGAACATGAGCTGTTTTCCTTTTCATGCTGTCATTTTCCCAAACGATTTTGCTTGCATTTCCCGGCTTTACCGGCAATGCATTTTCTTTTTCTTTCAGATAGTTATCCAGATCATGCAGTCCGGCAGTGATTGGCGTAGTTTCATTATTTAAAAGAGGTTTGGGAGGTTTTGGCCCTGCCAGAAATACACTCGTTGCCAAGGCTAAGAAAATTACGATAATACGGATTAAGCGTTTCATTACCGGTACCTGATTTATAATAAGACCAATTTACTCTTTTTTTAGTTTCACCCGGAACAAAAAAACGAATATTCCTGTTTCAGCATGGCGGTGCCGTGAATTCCGGCATTACCGGGGAGAACAGGCTAAACTTTAAAACCGTATAATTGTTAAAGTTTTAATGAATTGATAATATTAAAGTCAGATTAACCGACCGTTGTGCTATGGATAAATTTTCGCAGGTAGGCAACCAGGAGATTGCCGCTATCGATGAACTATACCAGGACTATCTGAAAGATCCTGAACTCGTTGACGAAAGCTGGAGAAATTTTTTTAAAGGATTCGAGTTGGGCAGGACCAATTTTAACGGGAAGCTCATTGCCCCGGAAAGTCAGATCAATAAAGAACTGGCGTTGCTGAACCTGATCGACGGGTATCGTATCCGCGGACATTTGTTTACTAAAACGAATCCGGTTCGTACCCGGAGACAATATACGCCCACGCTGGCCATAGAAAATTTCGGACTTGAAAAAAGTGATCTTGAAACGGTTTTCCAGGCCGGAAATAATATCGGAATTGGTCCAGCATCTTTAAAGGACATTATTGCTCATCTGGAGGCCACCTATTGCGATTCCATAGGCGTGGAATATGCTTATCTGCGCGATCCTGCCATTGTGCGATGGCTTCGTCAAAAGATGGAAGGCAGCAAAAATTCGCAGGAGTTTACCGCCGACGACAGGAAGCACATTTTTTATCATCTGAAGGTTGCAGTCGGTTTTGAGAACTTCATTCATAAAAAATTTGTCGGGCAAAAAAGGTTTTCACTGGAAGGGGCAGAATCGTTGATCCCGGCCATGGATGCGGTAATTGAGCATGGCGCTGATCTGGGGATCTGTGAATTTGTGGTTGGTATGGCGCATCGGGGAAGGCTTAATGTTTTGGGAAACATTATGAAGAAACCCTATGAAAGCATTTTCAAAGAATTTTACGGAACGGAATATGAAGAAGGCATTTCACTTGGTGATGTAAAATACCATCTGGGATTTGATAATACGGTTAAGTCGGACAACGGGAAGGATATCAGGCTAAGCCTTGTGCCCAACCCATCCCACCTGGAGGCGGTCGGTCCCCTTGTGGAAGGGATGTCACGTTCGCGGATCGATGCCATATACGATGGCGATGAAAATAAGCTGGCGCCAATCCTCATACACGGTGATGCGGCTGTTGCCGGTCAGGGGGTCGTGTATGAAGTAATCCAGATGTCGTTGCTGAACGGATATCGCACGGGCGGAACCATTCACCTGGTCATTAACAATCAGGTTGGCTTTACGACCAACTACCTGGATGCCCGGTCCAGCACCTACTGTACGGATGTGGCCAAAGTTACCCGCTCACCGGTGTTTCATGTGAATGGTGATGATGTGGAAGCCTTGATTTATACCATCCGTCTGGCAATGGAATTCAGGCAAAAATTTCATACGGATGTTTTTATCGATATTTTGTGTTATCGCAAATACGGGCACAACGAAGGCGATGAGCCACGCTTCACTCAACCTCTGCTGTATAAGGCCATCAGTGCGCATAAGAATCCCCGCGATATTTATGCGGAAAGGCTGTTGGAGCTTGGAATCATGACGGAAGAGGAGGTTTTGAAGGAAATAAGGGAATTCGATGACTTTTTGGGCTCAAAGTATCAGGCATCTGAAAAGATCGAGAAACTAAAGATCAAAAAATTTCTCGTAGAGGAATACCGTACCTATGAAAAGCCGTCAAAATTCGATTTTTTTAAAAAAGTCGAAACGGCAGTCGCTAAGGATACACTTATCGCATTGGCCGGGCGGGTCAATTACGTCCCCGAGGATAAAGTCTTTTTCAGTAAGGTAAACCGGATTCTGGCTGACCGCAGAATGATGATCGCTGATAATAAACTCGATTGGGCAATGGCCGAATTATTGGCATATGCTACGTTACTTAATGAAGGCCATCCGGTGCGTGTCAGCGGGCAAGACACTGAACGCGGGACCTTCGCACACCGGCATGCCTCGTTTGTGGTAGCCGATATGGATGAGAAATATTTTCCGTTGAAGCATCTGTCGGACAAACAGGCCCCTTTCCATATTTACAATTCACCGTTGAATGAATACGGAGTGATGGGCTTCGAATACGGCTACGCCATGGTGCAACCCCACGCCCTGACCATCTGGGAGGCACAATTTGGTGATTTCAATAACGTGGCTCAGGTGATTATTGATCAGTATATTTCATCAGCCGAAGAGAAATGGGGTTTGATGAACAACCTGGTTCTGTTTCTTCCGCACGGTTATGAAGGGCAGGGACCGGAACATTCGAGCGCCCGTATCGAACGTTTTTTAACCCTGGCAGCCAACAACAATATGCAGGTGGTTATGCCGACAACACCAGCGAATTTTTTTCATATGCTGCGCAGGCATCTGAAGTGGGAGAGCCGTTTGCCGCTGATTGTTTTCACCCCTAAAAGCCTGCTTAGGCATCCTGATGTGACCGCCACGCTTGATGAACTGGCGCAGGGACATTTTCAGGAGGTGATTGAGGATCACCAGGTCAAAGTACCGCGGGTCAGGCAGCTTGTGCTGACATCAGGGCGCCTTTATTATGACCTGATCAGAAAGCGTGCGGAAGTCGGCGATGAAACGACGGCAATTGTCCGGCTGGAACAGTTATACCCGTTTCCGGCTGCCCGGCTTGACGCCATTATGAAAAAGTATAGTCATGCAACGCGGCTGATCTGGGCTCAGGATGAACCGGAAAATATGGGATCATGGCTTTTTGTCAAACGAATGATGCCCGAAGTAAACCTTGAAGTAGTGTCCCGGCCCGAAAGCGGAAGTCCGGCCGGCGGATTGATGAAACAGCATAATCTGCGACTGGACAAAATATTAACTACTATCTTTAATCAAAAAATATTAGCCTCATAAATTAAAAGGAAAAGCCGGCAGGATCATGCTCATGCATGAATTTTACGGTATTTTCCGCATGACGGTAAAAATAAAGGGTAAAACACATGATAGTTGAAATTAAAGTCCCCACACCCGGCGAATCCATTACCGAAGTTGAGCTGGGCAAGTGGCTTGTTGAAGATGGGGAAATCGTAGACAAAGATCAGGAAGTCGCCGAAATAGAATCGGATAAGGCCACTTTGACCTTAACGGCTCCGGAATCGGGAAAGGTTAAATTTCAGGTTAATGAAGGAGACACCGTTGCCGTGGGTGCTGTTGCCTGTACCATTGACACAGAAGCGGCGGGTGTGATATCCAAACCGGCAGAAGATCCGGGCCGGGAAAAGGTTGCGTCGGTCGGAAAAAGTGAAAAACAGGAAGAAAAAAAGCCGCAGGAACTTACAGTGGAAAATAAAGAGGAAAAAGGGCAGGAGGAGCATCGGAAAATTAAAGTTACTGCTGTTGCTGAAAAGATGATGGAGGAGAATGACTTGTCGGTAGATGATATTGTTAACGGGCTGCGACGAATTACCAAAAAGGAGGTGGAAACAGTCCTGTCGTCTCGTGCACGCCCTGCTGACGTTAGGCCGGGAGGACCTTCCGGATTGTTGCGGGAAGAAACACGTCAAAAAATGAGCACGCTGCGCCGTAAACTCAGCGAAAGGCTCGTGGCTGTTAAAGGCGAAACGGCCATGCTTACGACCTTCAACGAGGTTGATATGAGCCGGATCATGGAGATCCGGGCGCAATACCAGGCGAAGTTCATGGAGAGACATGGCTTTAAACTTGGTTTTATGGCCTTTTTTACGAAAGCTGTGGCAACGGCAATGGAATTTCATCCGGCAATCAACTCCATGATCGACGGTGACGAGATCATTACGCCCGCTTACGTCGATGTGGGTATCGCAGTACAGTCGCCGAAAGGACTGATGGTACCGGTTATCCGCAATGCAGAAAGCAAGAGCATTCCGGCCATTGAGCTTGAAATCAAAGAACTCGCTGAAAAAGCGCGGAACAAAAAAATTACAGTGGAAGAACTTACCGGCGGGACATTTACCATTACCAACGGCGGGACATTCGGCTCCCTGCTTTCAACCCCAATCATTAATCCGCCGCAATCGGCTATTCTGGGTATGCACAACATTCAGGACAGGCCGGTCGCCGTCAGCGGAAAAGTGGAGATCAGGCCCATGATGTATGTTGCGTTGTCGTACGATCACCGTTTGATAGACGGGAAAGACTCCGTGAGTTTCCTGGTGCGCGTAAAAGAATTGCTGGAGAAGCCGGAACGGTTACTGACCGGAGGGAAAACAGCAGAATCGATGTTGCTGGAGCTGGAATGAGCAGAAAAGACAGGTCGATGTCGAAAGAATTGGAAGGCAAAGAAACTTCGGGTGGTGCACCGAGGACATTAATTGTTATTTTTACACCTGTATCCTGAAAAACAAGCCCATTACAGGAAGCTAAAAATAAATTCTATGAAGTGTCTAATTATCGATGATGAACCGTTGGCTCAGCAAATTCTGGAAGACTACATCAGGCATATCCCGTTCCTGAAGCTGGAAAAAAAATGCAGTTCAGCCTTTGATGCCTACGAAGTTCTGCAAAAAACGACCATTGATCTGATTTTTCTCGATATTCATCTGCCAAATGTGTCAGGTGTGGAATTTATAGGAAGCCTCGACAACAGACCTATGTTCATCTTTACCACTGCTTATTCCGAATATGCCGTGGAAGCCTTTGATCTGAATGCCGTTGATTACCTGTTAAAGCCAATACCTTTCAGGAGGTTCCTGAAAGCCGCCAATAAGGCATATCAGTTATTTTCATTGACCCGCAAGGTAAAGCGGGAGGAACTGATCGAAAGTCAGGAGTCTGAGCAGGATTTTATAATGGTAAAATCGGATTATAAATCGGTAAAAATCCAACTGAGCCATATTCTGTATATCGAAGGGCTAAAGGACTATGTCAAGATCTACATCCAAAATGAGGAGAAACCGGTAATAACGCTGAATTCACTAAAAAAAATGGCCGACAGCCTGCCAAACAGCCATTTCATCCGCGTTCACAAATCGTTTATTATCAATACCAATAAAATCAAATCCGTAACAAAAAACCGGATTATTATCCACGATAAATGGATCCCGATCGGCGACAACTATAAAAATGACTTTCAGAGTTCAGTTATTAATAAGTTTACCCTGTAAGGGCAGACACAGGAAAATAAGATCCGGAAGCAGGATAAGACACAAGATACACGTATCAATACCGGAAGGCAGTTGTTGGTGCCGGGAGCTAAACGCTCATAGCTAACAGCTTGTTAGTTATACCTCCGGTGCTGGAACCAGATGTCCTTCAATGAGAAGCCGATGCGCATGCGCAGAAAATTTTCCTGGATCAGGCCTTTTTCGGTAGTGCCGTTACGACCGCCTTCAAAGCTGACATCAATGCGTGAATTCTGATTTTGGACATGAACGGGCAAACCAAATCCAAGTGAGATACAAATTTCATCCTGCGCGATGCCACGAAGATTCAGGTAAGATTTTGCATACTGAAATCCGGCCCGGTAATTGATCTTTTTGTAGTACTTGGCCAGGTAATTGTTTGTAGGGGTAAACTGAAAACCGGAACGGACATACGGGTTATCCTTTAGTTTAACACCGCTCAGATCATAATCATGACTCGACCATTTCTGAAGCCCTGCATCCAGCACGCATAAGAAATTCTTGTTGTTTTTGAAAGAGAATCCGATTCCGTATTCTTCGGGTATAATGAAATCATCAGTCGATTCAGATTCGCTTTGATAGACGTTTCCGGCGCTGTCGTAAGTGGAATTGGTACGTTTTGTAACCAGCGACGTCCCTGGATTATAGATGGCTCCGATCGTCAGATCGCCCGGCTTCAGATTAAGTGTATACTGGGCGCCGAATTCAAAAAAGAAGTTATGAAAATAGTCTTTGGTTGAGTTGCTGATCGCGTTGCTTCCGATTACTGACAAATTATGATACTGGTTCTGCTCCAGGGAACCAAATATATAAGATGGTTTGACGCCGAACGACAGGTTTTTATATGGTGTGAACGCCAGATTACCGTATGCGCGGCTGATATTTCCTGAACCGGTAATATCGAGCGGGTACTCGGTAATGCTCCCCTCGATCCAGGCAGTCGTGTTAATCTCATAGCCGGAGTGGCTGAACGGATTGAGACCCAATCCAGCGGCCAGCCAATTGTTGACGCGCCATCCCATAGCCAGATAGCTTAAGTTCCCATCAGATGCATGAGCCGAATTGCCCTGTGATTTGAAATTAGACGATTTACCGTCTATTCCAACTTCAAACATGAAGTTTAAACTATCGATTCCCGTGTAAGAAGCCGGATTTAGTGTATTCAGAAAGGCATTCGAACTAAGTCCGAAACCTGCGCTACCCATCGCTGCATTGGCAGCACTGGTCTGCGAACGTAGCTCACCCAGTCCGTACATGGAATAGGGATTGCTGGTATTATTCTGTGCTTCTACAGCAACAAAACCTGGCAAAAGAAATAAGATGATCAGATGTATGCGGCTAACAATAAGGTTTCGCTTATTCATATCTCAGGAAATAGAGTTTTAACAGTGGGCGGTATCTGGAGGTCTTTTCTCCGTTCAGGATCAGCAGACCCGCAGTGGTTTGCAAATCAGAAAAAGGAATGGAAAGCATTAATCCGTTGTTGGTATCATAAAAATTTCCTGCAAGCTGACTGGTTAAATGCTGGCTAATATCCGCGATATAATAGGAGTTTTCGGGATAAAGCTTGTCTTCGATCAACACGGCCTGCACACTTACCTGTTGGGATGATGATGTTACAGTAAGATTGTCGCCAATGCGGTTAATCCGGTCTGTTGTATAAAACTGCAGTGACCGGGGGATGAACCGCATGTCATTTTCAACAGAAGGTACGAAGATAAGCTCCGCCCTGATCATAACGCGGTCGTCCAAACTAAAGATTTCATTCAGGGTCGGAAAGTCAACCCGTGTCACAACGCCCGCGCTTCCCTGAATGTATGTTCTATTGTTGCTGTTCACCGAAGGCAACTCCTCCCGCTGGTTGTTCAGAACCGAAAAAGGCGTAGCAGACCGGTCGGTGATAGCCTGATTGAAATGAGTGCCCTCAGCGGCAAGATAATAGATGTGTTTCTTTTCAGTCTTTTCCAGTTCAGGCAAATGGGTATAGAGGTTTAGTTTTATCCCTGAAGTATCACCGGTAAAACCGATTATGGATTGACTTTCGGCAGCGCTTTTCAACACAAAGCCTTTCAGGTAATCATTAAACTTTTCATTTGACTCCATGGCCTGGGCATCGGTGCGCACAAGCTCCATCAGTTCCAGTCCGAGAGCATCGGAAAGCCGGAACTCGATACTGTCTCTTCCGGGCCGGGGAATAAAGCTGAGCTGTCCCATGGGGTCCGCTTCATGCGGAAACGAACTGTTATTAAACAGGTACTCCTGAGAAGCGTCATCCTCTATCAGTTCCAGTGACTCCGTGAGCCGGTATAGCTTTAATTCCTGCATGAGGGTCGTGTCGCCCAGGTGATAGCCGGAGTAATTCAGTTCAATGGTCAGGGAATCGAAAACTTCCTCGTCATCCAGACTGGAAACGGTTTCACTCATATCAAAATTGAAATAGCTGTTCATTTCCAGTGAACCGCTGACTGCCGAAGTGTATTTTCCGACCAGGATCTGTTCTGTATTGGAGGTAGGAATTGAATCCAGTAAAATAGTTGAAAGTTTTACGGTAAAGCTGTCGGTAATCACAATACCTGATTTGGCATCAACCAAATCTTCCCCTATCCGAAAATTGCCAACATCGCTGCTGCACGAAAATAACAAACTACTGGTAAAGAATAGCAGGAAATAAATTTTATTCATATATTTCAGTCAATATAATACTCAGATTGATCCAAACCTAGCTGCAAAGCAATCATATTGCTGATAGTCGGAAAAGAAATATAGACTTTTAATTATTATTATGGGTTAAGTCCGGCTAATTTATCTATGAAATGCCTTTTTTGTTGGTTTGTCGTTTAAGATTTGTTAAAATCAGTGAATATTGTTAACAATTGATGATCTTTCATCTTAAATCTTTGATCTTATATAGATATTTATGAATTTAATGTGATAAAAAGTGTTGTTAGTCTATCATTTTTTTTTAGATATCGGGAAGCCTGTAAGTTTGCTGCAAACTGTTTAAAATTAAGCAATGATTCTACAAAACTTATCTGTGCATAAATGGTCCGTTCGGGCTCTGAAAGTGGGAATAGCCTGTTCAATACTGGTGGCTTTTTATTCCTGTAATAATGATGATGATGAAGATTTAATCGGCAACTGGGTAAATGTCGCAGATTTCGAAGGAGTTACAAGATCGGAAGCTGTTGCAGTTAGTTTCGGGGATAATGCTTACGTCATTGCCGGTTATGATGGAGAAGACCGCTTGAAAGATACCTGGGAGTATAATGGTTCATGGACGTCAAGAGCACCCATGCCTGCTGCTGCTGCTGCAAGAAACGGTGCAGTTGGTTTTGGTGCCAATGGTAAAGTTTATGTGACCACAGGATATGACGGTGATAACGAGCTGCGCGATTTATGGGAATACGACCCGGTTGCAAACAGCTGGACTGAAAAAGCTGCTCTGCCCGCAGAAGCGGAAGCAAGATATGGCGCTGTTGCTTTCTCAATCGGAAATAAAGGGTATGTAGGGACCGGGTTTGGGAACAAGAGTTATCTGAACGATTTTTGGGAATACAATCCCGGCACCGATATCTGGACAAAGAAAGCAACTGTTTCAAAGAAACGGCGGGATGCGGCGGCGTTCGTTATCGACGGAAAAGGTTATATCTGTACGGGGATCTCCAACGGGGCGTATGTGGATGAGTTTGAGAGCTACGATCCTGCACAGGATAAGTGGACGCCCCTCCGTGATATATCGGATGCAACCGATGACGCTTTTGACGACGACTACGACATTGTCAGAACCAATGCTGTGGCATTTGTTGTTGGCGGTAAGGGTTATATTGCGACCGGAGGCAGATCAACAGGGGGAACCGATGTTTGGGAATACAATCCCGGCACCGACCTCTGGATCGAAAAAACCGGTTTCGAAGGCGCATCACGTCAGGATGCTGTTGCTCTTGTGGTGAATGACGTAGCTTATATTGGTACCGGGAGAAGCAGCAGCTATTATTTCGATGACGTCTGGAGATTTGAACCGAATGCAGAATACGACGAAGATAATTAATGAGAATCATTAACAAAATATTTTACATGAAAGGATTACCTCTGTTATTAACAGGGGTATTCTTTTTTTCGTGTCAAACTAACAGTCCAAACCGGGTCCGGGTTGCCACTTTTAAGACAGAAAACGGTTATGGATTTCGGATTGAAGGCAAGGAAAAGGTGTTAATCAACCAACCGTTTATACCGGGCATTGAGGGGGTTCATGCTTTTAAAACGGCCGACGATGCGTTCAAAACCGGAAACCTGGTGTTGGAAAAAATCAGGAATAAACGAAGTCCGGGAATTACAGTCGAAGAGCTGGATAGCCTGGAGGTGGATTATCCCGGGAATAATAAGAAGAAATAATAAGAAAACAGGCGATTGGTCATATGCCTGACGGCTAATGGCCGATGGCAAATGGCTCATCGCTTATGAAAATTGTGATACTCGACGGTTACACTGTTAATCCCGGCGACTTAAGCTGGGACGCTCTTTCCACCTTCGGCACGGTCGACATTTATGACCGGAGTTCTGCCATTGAAACAGCAGCAAGAATGGCAGGAGCGGAGGCTGTCTTCACCAATAAAGTGTTCATCGACAGGCAACTGATTTCGACTAATCCGCAACTGAAATACATCGGCGTTTTAGCTACCGGATATAATGTGGTTGATCTGGGGGCTGCGCGGGAAGCCGGTATAACAGTTACGAATATCCCCTCCTATGGTACAGACTCTGTTGCCCAGCACGTTTTTGCCCATATCCTGAATATTACCAATCAGGTGGCTTTACACGCCCGGATAGTCAGGGAAGGAGCATGGTCGAAGAGCAAGGATTTCTCCTTCCGGGTCAGCCCGCAAACAGAAATTGCCGGAAAAACGCTGGGGATCATCGGTTTTGGACAGATCGGACAACGGGTGGCTGAATTGGGAAAAGCTTTTGGAATGAACGTCATTTTTCAAAACCGTTCGGTTAAAAACGGTATTCCTTCCTGTTTTAAACAGGTGACGCTGGAAGAACTCCTGAAACAGGCTGACGTGGTCAGTATTAATTGTCCGCTGACCGATGAAAACAGGGAGTTTATAAATCGCCGTACCCTTGCGCTGATGAAGACGCAGGCTGTTTTGATTAACAGCGGCCGTGGACCGTTGATTCAGGAACACGACCTGGCCGAAGCCCTCAATGAAGGGAAGATCGCCGCTGCAGGTCTGGATGTACTTTCGGAAGAACCGCCGCGACAAGACAATCCGCTGCTGAAAGCAAAAAACTGTTTTGTTACGCCTCATATTGCCTGGACCACGGGCGAAGCCAGGCAAAGGCTTTTAACCACAGCCATATCAAATTTTGAGGCCTACCTCCATGGTAAACCTCAAAATGTTGTCAATCCTTAAGTTCATGTAAAAAATCCGTTTGGAAGGGAAATACCCGCACGATGACTCAACTGAGGCTCCATCATTCTTCGTCATATAAATCGTCGGGTTCCGAATTAAATGTCAGTTCATCAAGATTTTCATCCTCAAATTCGTCGTAGATTGATAATCGCCTTTTGGTGCTTCTGTCTTTCCTTTGTCCTTTTACCAGGCTGCCAATGTCATTTTTCTCAATGTCAGAATAATTAAAATTCTTTTTTGAGTTCTTGTTCGATTTCATTTCCTAGAGCTGTTAACTTTAATTTCAATTAATTTTTAAGAAAAATCACCGGAATTAATTTTTGCCGTAAACTACTCGATTTTTTTTTATTTTTCCAATACCTGAAGCCATTTTTTATGGCAACAGCTTGTAAAAAAAAGGTTTACTTCCCCAATTCCTCAAAAATACGCATAATACGGACACTTCAGGAACCCTGTTTTTATGTGGAACGTCGTGATCCCCTGAATTGTTATCGGTGTTGTTGTAAAACATATCCTGGTTTTCCGGATTTGGAAAGCAGTTATTTTATCTGATTAATAATACTAGATTCTCCGAATTTTCGTTATTTTGTATATAACTTTAATCAAATAACCATGAAAACATTTGCATTAGCGTTTATACTTCTGGCAAGCGTTGCCGTTGTCAATGCTCAGTCCCCTTTGAACCTGGGAATCAAGGCTGGATTTAACAGTTCGAAAATCACGACCGATGAAGGTAATTTTGATGAAAGCAATATTACCAATTTTGTTGCTGGCGCCTTTGCCCGCGTCAATCTCAAAAGCTTTTATTTTCAGCCGGAGGCTTATTTCAGTTCCAAGGGCGGAAAGCTGGAAGATGTTGACGGCGTTAATTCGTTCGATCTTAAGACCATCGACGTTCCGTTGCTCCTGGGATATAAAATTATTAACAAGGGGCTGCTTAATCTGCGTGTAAATGCCGGTCCGGTTATGTCGTTTGTCGTCAGTGACGATGTGAAAACTCCACCTGAGCCTGAGTCGGTTTTTGACAGCGGCAAGCCCAAAGACAGTATATATGGTTTTCAGTACGGTGCCGGCCTTGATGTGCTGTTTTTCTCGCTTGATGTCAGAATGGAAAATAGTTTCGGCGATATTTATTCCGGGCACAGCGACGAAAAGAGTAAGATGTTTTTGGTAACCCTGGGCTTCTTTTTATTATAAAATATAAACCGGGATGAAATCACTGTGGGGTTTAGCTGCGATCGTGATTTGTCTGACTGCTTCCGGACAATCTGACTCGGTGCATTACACCGTTGGACATCCCGAATATGATTTCCTGTATCAGGAACTTTTCAATTTTGATCCGGCATCTACCTTCGGACCATTGGTGCCGGACCTTAATTTTATGCACAACAAAGCATACGGGCTCACAAATACCCTGGGTTTTGACGCTTCAAAAGGAATCACCCGCATATCTGTTCCTAAGTACCTGTCTGTTATGCCTGGCTATCCGCTCCTAAACTCATTTTTCGTATTGAATGAAGCGACCTACCGTCTGAACAATAAATTTACGTTGAGCGGAAACAGTTTTTCTGCGAAATCCATTTTCGATCCTTCTTTAAATCAGAATTTTAATACCATGGGCATAAAAGGTGCCTCTATGTTTCTGCAGTATAAAGTTTCGAAAAATTTCCACGTCGGCGGTGGTGTCAGTATCTCAAACACGCCCGATCCCCGGTAGATATTCTTTTTCTGCTTGGCAATTTAGCTATTTTCAGCTTTCCGTTCACTGGTTTCGCTATGCTTTATGCGCCGTGCTCTTTGTCTTTTTTTTAAGACCTTTTTGTATTTTTTTTGCCGACGATTTTGAATGGTTTACCTCCTGTTTGGCCTCGTTGGTCTAATAGAACCGTTTTTGGTGTAATTTTCTTCAGACATTTACGTCTATTAGATCAAAAAGAGGACAAAACCTCGGTAAAACAGAGCTATAAATCATTAAACAAGTAAAGGTTATGAAGACAAAATCATTGAAAGGATGGGCCGTTGTTTTTTTAGTTATTATTGCATTTTCCGCGGCAGCAGTACCCGGTAAAGCATTTGCGGCAAACTACGTGATTACTCCTGTGGCACAGCAGGATCTCGAGGCAGGAGTTGACCAGGCCTGGCGCCTCCGGTACAGCGAGGACAGACCTCCGGTTGTTGTTGAACTGCATGAATCAAAGAAAGGGAATGTATACCTCGTGCGTACAGATCATTTTGAAGTGGCCTATGTGTCTTCTGAAAAGGGATTTGGCGCGCGTAAAGTAAAAATTTCGGAAAGTAAGATTCCTGATTCATTGACAAGCCAGGTGGTCAATGCAGACGAGCTGGCCAAGCAAAGAGTGCTTTCGACCGAACAGCTCGACGAACGTAGTGCGCTGGAACTGATCGCTGCTTATCTTCCCGATCTGGTCAATTCAAGTTACAAACATTTGTTTAGCATCTGAAAACATGCCGTACCGACAGGTCTTTCAGCATGCCGACAGGCTGTGAAGACCATTCCCGATAATTCAACAGTTTCAATTCAATTTCAAGGCCGCTTCCCGAAGGAGGTGGCTTTTTTGATACAAAAAAATGAAACGCATATACATATAGTTGTACATTATAGTTACTTTTGTGTTCATTAACTGAAAAAACAGAAAATACAAATAATGGCATTTATTAATAAGATTTTAGGGACATTTCTGGGCAATAAATCGGATCGGGATATTCGTGAAGTAACACCTGTCCTGGAGAAGATTAAAGCTGAATATGAGCGCATCACCCGATTGTCGCATGATGAATTGCGCTCAGAAACTCTTCGGATTAAAAACCTTGTCCGGGAACGGGTTCGACCCGAAGAGGAGCGCATCGCCATTTTAAAGCAACAGGCGGAAGAAGCTGAGGTGCAGGATACTGAAGGCATCTATCAGGAAATTGACAAACTGGAAGAAAAGATTGACGAGAAAACCGAAGAGGTTTTAAATGAATTGCTTCCAACAGCGTTTTCGATCGTTAAGGAAACTGCAAAACGTTTTTTTCAAAATAAAACAGTGATCGTTTCAGCAAGCGATTTCGACCGTGACCTGGCCGCCCGCAAGCCGAATGTAGAGATTAGCGGTGATAAAGCTATCTGGCATAACACCTGGATCGCCGGAGGAAATGAAGTGACCTGGGATATGGTCCACTATGATGTGCAACTAATCGGCGGCATTGTACTTCATTCCGGTAAGATTTCGGAAATGGCCACGGGTGAAGGGAAAACCCTGGTCGCCACCTTGCCGGTATTTTTAAACGCACTGGCCGGCAAAGGAGTCCATATTGTTACGGTGAATGATTATCTGGCAAAACGTGACTCGGAATGGATGGGGCCTATCTTTGAGTTTCATGGGTTAAGCGTTGACTGTATCGACAAGCATCAGCCCAATTCCGAAGGGCGCCGTAAAGCGTATAATTCGGATATCACCTACGGAACAAACAATGAGTTTGGCTTTGACTACCTGCGCGACAATATGGCCATTAATCCGCAGGATCTGGTTCAGCGAAAGCATCATTATGCTATTGTGGATGAGGTCGACTCTGTACTGATTGATGATGCGCGTACGCCTTTGATCATTTCGGGTCCGACGCCGCGTGGCGAAAATCAGAAATTTGATGAACTGATGCCAAGGGTCGAGCGGCTGATCGCCGCTCAGCGTAATTATGTGAACCAGTGCCTGACAGACGCTAAACGGCTTTTGTCGAAAGAAAATCCGACGAAGGAGGAGAAGGAAGAAGGTGCCATGCAATTGCTCAGGGCTCAGAAAGGTTTGCCAAAAACCAAATCGCTCATCAAGTTTTTGAGCGAGGAAGGAAATAAGGCAGCCATGCAAAAGATCGAAAACTTTTACATGCAGGACAACAGCAAGAACATGCACGTGGTGACCGATCCCCTGTTCTTTATTATTGAGGAAAAGCAAAATTCCGTGGAACTCACCGATAAAGGGATTGATCTGATCTCTTCCGATGTGGAAGATCAGGAATTTTTCATTCTCCCCGATGTTGGTTCGTCGGTTGCCGAAATAGAAAATGATAACGCTTTAAGTTCGCAGGAGAAAATAGAAAAAAAAGATCTCCTGCTGCAAAATTATGCTGTAAAATCGGAACGCGTTCATACAATCAACCAGTTGTTGAAAGCATATGCCATGTTTGAGAAAGACGTGGAATATGTCGTGATTGACAACAAGGTTAAGATTGTGGATGAACAAACCGGCCGTATTATGGAAGGCCGGCGCTATTCTGACGGATTGCACCAGGCGATCGAGGCCAAGGAACGGGTGAAGGTGGAAGCGGCTACTCAGACGTTCGCAACCATTACACTCCAGAACTACTTCAGGATGTATCACAAGCTCGCAGGTATGACCGGGACCGCGGAAACGGAAGCAGGAGAGTTCTGGAATATCTATAAGCTGGACGTGGTCGTTATTCCGACCAACAGACCCATTGTCAGAAAAGATGCGAACGACAAAGTCTATAAAACCAAACGCGAGAAATACAACGCGGTTATCCAGGAGATCGTTGAACTTAATCAGCAGGGCCGGCCGTCATTGGTCGGTACCACTTCGGTGGAGATCTCCGAATTATTGAGTCGTATGCTGAAAATAAGAGGCATTAAGCACAACGTACTTAATGCCAAATTGCACGCCCGCGAGGCTGAGATTGTAGCCGATGCGGGTAAAGAAGGGATGGTGACCATTGCCACTAACATGGCCGGCCGTGGAACCGACATCAAGTTAACCGAAAAAGTAAGGCAGGCAGGTGGTCTGGCGATTCTGGGCACCGAACGGCATGACTCCCGTCGCGTCGACCGTCAGTTGCGGGGCCGTGCCGGTCGCCAGGGAGACCCCGGCAGTTCGCAGTTCTTTGTTTCGCTCGAAGATGACCTGATGCGACTTTTCAATTCCGAGCGTATAACGGGCATTATGGACCGGCTGGGACTGGAAGAAGGAGAGGTAATTCAGCATTCGATGATCACCAAATCGATCGAACGGGCTCAAAAGAAAGTTGAAGAGAATAATTTCGGTATCCGAAAACGGCTCCTTGAATATGATGATGTGATGAACTCACAGCGTGAAGTCATCTATAAAAAAAGACGCCATGCATTATTTGGCGAGCGGCTTGAAGTAGACGTCCTTAACATGATTTATGATTCGGTTGAAAGCCTTGTGGGAGACTACTACGGAGGATCTTTCGACGAGTTTAACCTGGAACTGATACGCCTGATGTCGGTTGAGTCACCTGTCAGCGAGGATGACTTTATGAAGCTGAAGCCTGAGGAGATTACCGATCAAATCTATCAGATCATGATCGGTACTTATAACCGGAAGGTGGAAGCGATCGCGAAACAGGCTTATCCTGTGATCAAGGATGTGTACGAAACAAAATCACATCTGTATCACAATATTGTCGTGCCGATATCGGATGGCAAAAGGGTCTTTCAGATCATTACCAATCTTGAAAAAGCATATCAGAACAAGGGAAAAGAACTGGTTAAGTCGTACCAGAAACAGATTGTACTGGGTATTATCGACGAAGCCTGGAAAGAACAACTACGCGAGATGGACGATTTAAAACAGTCGGTCCAGAATGCAGCCTATGAACAAAAAGATCCTCTGTTGATCTATAAATTCGAATCGTTTAACTTGTTCAAGGTGATGATCCAAAAAGTCAATAAAGATATTGTATCAACACTGATGAAAGGCCAAATTCCGATTTCAAACCCGAATCAGGTTCGCGAAGCAGATAACGTGAGGCGGACCGATATGAGTAAATATTCTACTCAGAAATCGGACACCCAGGAGATTTCAAGAGGACGAAATCCTGAAGCGCCACAGCCTCCGCAGCGGGTTCAGCCGGTAAGGGTCGAAAAAAAGGTAGGTCGCAATGACCCCTGTCCCTGTGGAAGCGGTAAAAAATTTAAAAATTGTCACGGTAAAGGACTCGAATAAAAAAGCCTTATGACACAACTGCTAGCCTTCATTCACTGGAATGCCAGTCCTGAAATTTTCCAATTGGGGCCTTTATCTGTACGCTGGTACGGATTACTTTTTGCAACCGGCTTTCTTTTCGGCTATTATCAGGTGGAACGGATGTTCAAGTACGAACAGCTTGAACTTAAGTGGCTGGAGAGCCTGTTTATATATATGATTGTGGCCACAATTGTGGGCGCCAGATTGGGGCATGTCGTTTTTTATGGTTGGGAATACTATTCACAGCACCCGCTGGAGATTCTGAAAGTGTGGCACGGCGGACTGGCCAGTCACGGCGGAACTTTGGGGATTTTCATCGCCTTAATATTCTGGAGCAGGAAAGTGTCCAAACGCCATGTGCTCTGGATTATTGACCGGGTGGTGGTTCCCACGGCACTCGTTGCTGCCATGATCCGTACTGGAAATCTGATGAACTCGGAGATTTACGGTGTGCAAACCAGTTTGCCCTGGGGATTCATTTTTGAACGTAACGATGAAACGGTCGCAAAACATCCCACTCAGATCTATGAAGCATTGGCTTATCTCGTAACCTTTGGGGTTTGTCTTTATTTGTACTGGAAAACGACAGCACGCAAACGCGAAGGATTGATTACAGGTGTCTTTTTTCTGATGGTATTCCTTTCACGGTTCCTGATCGAATTTATTAAAGAAGATCAGGAAGCTTTTGAAGCAGGTATGGCATTGAATATGGGACAATGGCTGAGCATTCCCTTTGTATTTGGTGGAATATTTCTGATTGTCAGAGCACTGAAGCGAAAAGAAGTCGTTTATTAAGAAAAAAAACAGATGAATCTGCAAAAAAGGGGCTTTTTAGAAGGCCCCTTTTTTGCCTTATTTTGCCGGATGGGTTGATCCGGCAAAAAACAGTGTTGATGCTAAATAAATTTTAATTTGTGTTTAAAAACAGCTAACTTGTACAGGGAAAGGTGGAAATTTATCTTAATTCGCCACAGATTGTGAGGAGAAGGATATGATAAGTGCCAGTGAAGAAAAGATCAATCGTTTATGCAAGCTTTTGCTTGAAGCAGGGGCGTTATTAATGAGTTCCGGGGCGAATACCTCCAGAATCCGTACTAATATCATGCGGATTGCCGGAGCTTATGGCTACAATGCCGAACTGCTGGTGACCCACCGTGCCCTTATGCTTACCCTTTACGACGATGACAAAGATTATTTCTTCAGCCGCCTGAAGCGGACCTCGCCGCATGGGGCCAATTTCCGAATGGTCAGCGGGATCAGCCGGATGAGTTGGAGTATTGTTCAGGAAAAGTGGAGCCTTGATCAGGTGCAGGAAGAAATTGACCGGCTAAAGTCGCTTCCGCATTATCCACGCTGGATTATTCTACCGATGGTTGCTCTCGCGGGAGCCTCATTTTGCCGGCTGGCGGGCGGGGAATTCGTTGATATGCTCATCGCTTTTATGGCTACTGCCATTGGCCTGTATATCCGGCAGGAGGCTGCAAAAAAAATGTTCAATGGTTATATCTGTATTTTTTTTGCTGCCTTTGTATCGTCGGTTATCTCCGGCTTTGCACTGAAAATGCAGATCGGGACACATCCGGAGTACGCGTTTGCTACGTCGGTGCTGTACCTGATCCCGGGAATCCCGCTGATCAATTCATTGTCGGACATGCTCGACGGCAACATCATGAACGGTATTGTGAGGGGATTTAACGGATTGATCATCTCATTCTCCATTGCTTTAGGCATGCTTGGTGCCATCCTGATTTATAACTTATAACTTTAAATGGAAACAGGAGACCGGAAAAGGAAAACAGCGAAGAGCAAAGGGCATAGAGCATACTCTCCCGTCATACTACCAATTGCTAACAGCTAATAGCTTCTTAACTTAATAACATGGAATTACTTGATTTTTTTGAGAAATGGATTTGGCTCGGATGTGCGGCAGTGGGATTCGGCATCTTGTTTAACGTGCCCCAGCGTATCCTGGCAGGCATTTTTGTCATGGCCGCATTGGGCGGGACCTTAAAGCTGCTGATCATGCATCTTGGAAGCGGGATCATTTTTGCTTCGTTTCTGGGAGCGATGTCGATCGGATTCATGTGTGTTTACGCCGCACATTGGCGGCATACTCCGCCATTTGTACTGGCTATTCCTGCGGTTATCCCGATGGTTCCCGGCGCATTTGCTTACCGGACTATGCTTGGCATTATCCGTCTCACGGGCGATCTGAGTCCGGACGTTTTTATGCAACTGCTGCAACAAACCGTTGACAACGGACTGAAAGCCTTTTTTGTATTGCTGGCCCTTTCGTTGGGAGTCTCCACGCCAATGCTTCTTACCCGCAGTGAGTCGGTCAAAACGCTGAAAGTTAAATTACCTTCCATCCTTAAGGACTGACCGGGAATGGACCCTGGCGGTCCTTTTTGTGCCGGGTGTTTAAGTTCAGTTCTCCTTTTTTTATCAGGTACCGTAAACCGGAATGGAATTTTCTGCGTTTATACTTCATGTGGTAATATCCGCTAACTTTCAGAAAGTTGAACTGCAAAACCTGGTAAATGAAACACGTTTCGATTTTTATCCCTAACGGGCATTACAGCATGGTAAATGTTGAGGGCACCTACCACATGTTATCGTGGGTGAACGATTTTTTGGTGCAACAGGGACAGGATCCGTTGTTTGATATTCATTTGGTTGGCCTGTCGCGACCGGCCCGCCAGCCCAACGGACTCTTTATTATCCGTCCCGGATCGCTCCTTGATGAACTTAAAAAGACCGATCTGATTTTTCTTCCGGCCGTTCATGGCGACTTTCACGGCAGCCTGATGCTGAATGCTGATCTGATACCCTGGCTGAGCATGCAATATACGAAAGGAGCAGAGATTGTCAGTTTTTGTATCGGAACATTCCTGCTAGCGGCCACCGGGCTTTTGAACGGTAAACCATGCTCAACTCATTGGGGTTATGCCAATGAATTCAGGCAGATGTTCCCGCAGGCGCAGTTACTCGATCATAAAATTTTAACCGAAGCCGATGGCCTTTACACCAGCGGCGGTGCCTATTCGTTTACCAATCTGCTGATTTACATCATCGAAAAATATGCAGGGCGAGATGTCGCAGTCCATACAGCCAAGGCCTTTATGATCGATATTGACCGGACGTACCAGTCGCCTTTTATCATTTTTGCGGGACAAAAGGCTCATCAGGATCAGGTTATTCTGCATGCACAGGAATATATCGAAAAGAATTTTTCAGAGAAAATAAGTATTGATGAACTGGCCGAAATGGTCAGAATCGGACGACGCACTTTTGAAAGGCGATTTAAACGCGCTACGTCGAACACGGTAGCCGAGTACATTCAGCGGGTGAAGATGGAAGCTGCGAAAAAACAACTGGAAACAGAACAAAAAACGGTGAGTGAAGTGATGTACGACGTGGGGTACAACGACGTTAAGGCTTTTCGTGACGTGTTCCGGAAAATCACGGGTATGTCACCGCTGGGCTACCGGAACAAGTACTACAAGGAGATTATGCTCGACCGCGTTAATTGATCCTGAGTGGTGCAAGTATTCCACAGTTTCTGAGGAGATCGGTACACAGGGTGGAAAAGGGGAAAGTCCCCTTTTTTATGCTGCCATTTTCCGGCATTCTTCTGCACACTTCCTACAGGCCTCCGCGCACGCCTGACAATGATCGACCTGGTGCATCGCGCATTCCGCTCCACAATCCTCACAGATCCTGGCGCAAAGTCCGCAAAGCTCACGGGCATACTTTTCGTCGTCAAACCCGCCAACCCGGGCCATAAATGAAGCGGCCAGCCGGCAAATATCAGCACAGTACCTGTCCAGTTGAATACATTTTATCATTGGTCTTACATCAACCTCTCCCAGACATGCCGATGCACAATGGTCACATGCCGAGGCACAGGCATAGCAGGCATCAATACAACTTTTGAATTTCTCGTGACTCATATTCATTCTGTTTTAAATTCCTTCAGTTCGCTGTTGCCCGGTAGGGTGATAAACTTCATATTCCATGCCAACAGTGTTTGGAGGAACCTCCGAAAATAAATCTAAACAAATCGGACGATTTTGGCGTTTTGAAGATACATAACCGGCAGAATCAGGTCGTCGGCGTAAAGACTTTTATCTAATCTCTTGCAGATGCAAAATAAAATAAACAGGTATAGCGAAAAGATAACCCAGGACGAAAGCCTTCCGGCCGCGCAGGCGATGCTTTACGCAATCGGTATGGATGAAAACGACCTCAAAAAAGGACAAGTGGGCATTGTAAGTACAGGTTATCAGGGAAACCCCTGTAACATGCACCTGAATGGTTTGGCCGATGCCGTAAAAAGAGGGGTGGATGAACAGGAAGGTTTGTATGGCCTGATTTTCCACACCATTGGTGTCAGCGACGGGATCACGAATGGCACCGAAGGCATGAAATACTCCTTACCCTCGCGGGAAATTATTGCCGATTCGATCGAAGCCGTTGTAAGCGCCCAATTTTATGATGCGGTAATACCCATCGTGGGTTGCGATAAAAACATGCCTGGGGCGATGATTGCATTGGCCCGTCTGAACAGGCCATCAATCCTGTTATATGGCGGTACAGTAAAAAAAGGCCGGTGGAAAGGAGAAGATCTGAACATCATATCGGCTTTTGAAGCCTACGGAGAAAAGATAAAAGGCCGGATTTCGGACGAGAATTATCAGGGCATCATCAGGAACTGCATCCCCGGCGCAGGAGCTTGTGGCGGCATGTACACGGCCAACACCATGGCGTCGGCCATCGAGTGCATGGGGATGAGCCTGCCTTATTCTTCCTCCAATCCCGCATTAAGCCACGAAAAGGGGCTGGAATGCCATGACATCGGAAGGGCGATTAAGAAACTCATGCTTGAAGATCTGAAACCGTCGGATATCATGACCCGGCAAGCCTTCGAAAATGCGATTACACTGATCATGGCGCTTGGTGGTTCCACGAATGCCGTTATCCACCTGATCGCGATGGCCAAAGCTGTAGGTGTAGCGTTGACGATTAACGACTTCCAACGGATAAGTGACCGCACGCCCTATATGGCCGACCTGAAGCCAAGCGGAGCATATTTGTTCGAAGACCTGCACGATGCAGGCGGCATTCCTGCAGTCATGAAACTGCTGCTCAAAGAAGGATTCCTCCACGGCAACTGCCTCACGGTAACGGGCAGAACCCTCGGCGAGAATCTGGAGGAAATTGCCGATCTGGAAAAAGGGCAGAAAATCATCAGGCCTTTTGCCGATCCGATAAAAAAGAACGGCCATATCCAGATCCTTTTCGGAAACCTGGCAACGGAAGGTGCCGTTGCCAAAATAACAGGCAAGGAAGGAGAGTTGTTCCGCGGACCTGCCCGGGTATTTGAAAATGAGTATGACGCCATAAAAGGGATCCAAACGGTTGTGACGAAAGGTGACGTGATCGTGATCAGGAATTCGGGACCAAAAGGTGCGCCGGGAATGCCTGAAATGCTCAAGCCGTCGGGTGCCGTGATGGGGGCCGGACTGGGTAAAGATGTTGCCCTGATCACCGACGGACGGTTTTCGGGTGGCTCCCATGGTTTTGTTGTCGGCCATATTACTCCCGAAGCTTATGAAGGCGGACTGATCGCGCTGATCCGCGACGGCGATCTGATTACAATCGACGCGATTAATAACCGGCTTGATGTAGCCATCAGTGAAGATGAAATAGAAGAAAGACGTCGGGCCTGGGAAAAACCGCCATACAGCGCAACAACCGGTGTACTGAAAAAATATATCGATTCGGTGTCGTCGGCGTCGGAAGGTTGTACAACCGTTTAAAATGAATTAAAAAACGCCGGGATCGGCATTTTTTTTATAAATTTCTGCTTATTAAAACTGGATGACATGAACAAGAGACCAAACTTAAGCCGGACATTGGCAACAGCTCAGGGCAATTTTTTGTACTACGACCTGAGCGCCCTTTTAAAGGAGGGGCATGATGTGGAAAAGTTTCCGTTTTCAATACGGATTCTTCTTGAAAACGTCATCAGAAACCAGAATGGCCTTACCTTTACGGACGATCACCTGGATACCATGCTGAACTGGAAGCCGAAGCCGGCCACCAGTGAAATCCCCTATCTGCCGGCGCGTGTGCTGATGCAGGATTTCACGGGAGTGCCCTCGATTGTAGACCTGGCTTCCATCCGCTCAGAGGTGGCGCGTAAACAGGGCGATGTGAGCCGGATCAATCCGCAGGTGCCGGTCGATTTAATCATCGATCATTCGGTGCAGGTCGACTTTTATGGAACCAAAGGATCCTATCAGCAGAACGTCGATCTTGAATATGAACGAAACCATGAACGGTATTCACTTCTGAAATGGGCTAAATCATCCTTCCGAAATTTTAATGTCCTTCCTCCCGGAATGGGAATCTGCCATCAGGTAAACCTTGAATATCTGGCCCGGGTAGCAACCGTGAGAGACGGAATGATCTTCCCGGACACCCTCGTCGGGACCGATTCGCATACCCCCATGGTAAACGGCATTGGCGTGATCGGTTGGGGAGTAGGGGGGATCGAAGCCGAAGCCGTCATGCTTGGACAACCTATCTACATCATGCTTCCTGAAGTCATCGGCTTAAAACTGACCGGTCGATTACAGGAAGGCACCACATCGACCGATCTGGTGTTATCGGTGGCCCGCCTGTTGCGTGATATCGGGGTGGTAGGCAAGTTCGTTGAAGTGTTCGGTGACGGACTGGATCATCTCACCGTACCCGACCGGGCAACCATTTCCAATATGTCGCCGGAATTTGGTTGTACCGTGGTCTATTTCCCGCCCGATGCCAAGACGCTTGAATACCTGGAGATCACCGGCCGCGACAAAACTCATATCGAGACGGTCGAAACTTACCTGAGAGCCAATCTGCTGTGGCGTGAAAATGAAGAAAAAATAGTGTTTTCGCAAGTGGTTGAACTGGATCTGGGGCTAATCGAGCCCTCCATTGCGGGGCCTAAACGCCCTCAGGATAAGATCGCGCTTGCAAAAGTGAAGGAACAGTTCATCAGTATCCTGCAAAGCAGTTATGAGCGGGATTATATCAACCCGGATGAGCGGCCGGTAGGGCAGTGGGCCAATGAAGGCGGCCAGCCTGAAAAGCGGGCGGTACCGTCGCCATCGGACGATTTGGCCGTGGCTACAGCCGGGATAAAAGTAAAGCCGGCAAAGGAAAGCCGATCCGGACTCAAAAGTGTCAGGATCAGTGCCGCTGGTTCGCAATATCTGCTCAGCGACGGAGCGGTGGTTATTGCAGCCATCACAAGCTGTACGAATACATCCAATCCAAGTGTCATGATTGGTGCAGGCCTGATTGCTCAAAAAGCGGTGGAAAAGGGGCTCAAAACAAAGCCCTGGGTAAAAACAAGTCTGGCTCCTGGTTCGCGGGTAGTCACCACTTATCTGGAAAAGGCAGGCCTTATCCCGTTTCTGGAGGCTTTGGGCTTTCACGTTGCAGGCTATGGCTGCACAACCTGTATTGGGAACAGCGGGCCGCTGCCTGCCCCGGTGAATAAAGCGATTACGGAAAATGAGCTGGTGGTTGCATCGGTCCTGTCGGGCAACCGGAATTTTGAGGCCCGCATCCATCCGCTGATAAAAATGAACTTTTTGGCTTCCCCGCTTTTGGTGGTAGCGTATGCATTAGCCGGCCGCATCGACATCGACCTTCTGGAAGAACCGCTGGGGCTTGATCCCAACCTGGAACCTGTTTATCTCCGTGATATCTGGCCTTCGTCCGAAAGCATACAGCATGCCATGAAGGCCGTTTTGAGTTCCCAGGATTATCTGGAAAATTACAGCCGCATTTTTGAGGGCGATGAAAAATGGGAACAGCTTGCAACAACGACGAGCGACGCATACCAGTGGAATGACCATTCCAGCTATATCCGGGAAGCGCCGTTCTTTAAAAATATCTCCGCCGAACCTGCGCCGGTATCAGACATCCGGTCGGCACGCGTGCTGCTCAAGCTGGGTGATTCCGTAACCACCGATCACATTTCGCCTGCAGGATCTATTGCCGAATATTCGCCGGCCGGTGTATACCTGAAATCGTTGGGCGTGGAGAGAAAAGACTTTAATTCGTACGGCTCGCGCCGCGGAAACCATGAAGTCATGATCCGGGGAACTTTTGCCAACGTCCGTCTAAAAAACCAGCTCGCCGACAGAGAAGGGGGCTGGACGATGTACCACCCATCGGGCGAAATCATGTCTGTTTACGACGCGTCGATGCAATACCAATCCCTGCAGGTGCCCTTGCTGGTGCTCGCCGGCCGGGAATATGGCAGCGGGTCTTCGCGCGATTGGGCTGCGAAGGGTACGACTTTGCTGGGGATCCGGGCTGTTATTGCCGAAAGCTTTGAGCGGATTCACCGCAGCAACCTGGTAGGGATGGGCGTCCTTCCGCTTCAGTTCATGCCGGGTGAAAATGCCGGGTCGCTCGGACTAAAGGGTGATGAAAGCTTCGATATTTTGAATCTTGACGAGCTCACCCCAAATAAAGAAATAAAGGTTGCGGCTGCAAAGCCCTCGGGAGAACGCATGGAATTTCGGGTTATCGCCCGACTGGATTCTCTGATCGAAATAGATTATTACCGGCATGAGGGTATTTTGCAATACGTACTAAGGAGTTTTCTTAAAAAATAACAGACAAAGACCTGACTGTCAGCATGACTTTCAGGATACCCAAAAAAGCTTGCCGGGGGATTCACCCCGGCAAGCTTTTCAGGCTTTCGGCCGTATCCGGAATCGGCGCCGCTTTCTATTAACAATTGGCAGGCATTTTTCAACCTGAGGGACGATTCTTCAATATTTCCGCTATTTTTATCGCATCTTATCACATGAAGAAATTATGAGCGGATTTTTCGGAAGCGTGTCGAAGCGCGACTGCGTCATGGACGTATTTTATGGTACCGATTATCATTCCCACCTGGGTACAAAACGGGCAGGCCTGGCATTTTATTCAAAGGAACAAGGATTTCAGCGAGCTATCCACAGTCTGGAAGACGGGTATTTCAGGAACAAGTTCGACCGGGATATCCTTGAGTTTAAAGGCAACAGTGGGATAGGGGTTATCAGTGATTTTGAGGCCCAGCCCATTGTGGTCACCTCCCACATGGGGCGCTTTGCTGTGGCCACCGTGAGCAGAATCGCCAACAGCGAGGAGCTGGAAAGGGAGTTCACCAGCCGGCGCCACACGTTTTCAGAAACCAGTCAGGGATCAGTTAATCCCACCGAACTGGTGGCCATGCTGATTGCTGAATGTGAAGATTTTGTGTCGGGTATCAGGCATGTTTTTGACCGGATTAAAGGATCGTGTTCCATCCTGGTGCTGACCGAAAACGGCATTATTGCTGCCCGGGATAAATTGGGACGTACACCCGTCCTGATTGGCAAAAAGCAGGACGCCTATGCCGTGTCGTTCGAAAGTTGTGCGTTTCCCAATCTTGATTTTGAGACGGAGTATTTTCTTGGTCCGGGCGAAATCGTTGAAGTAACTCCCGACGGATACAAACAGCTGAAAAAGGCCAACGATAAAATGCAGGTATGTTCTTTCCTGTGGGTCTATTACGGCTATCCGCCATCGTATTATGAAAATATCAATGTTGATGACACCCGCTACCGCTGCGGTGCGGCCCTGGCTAAGAATGACCAGGTCAGCGCCGATTTCGTTGCAGGGATTCCCGATTCGGGCATCGGGCATGCCATGGGCTACAGCAATGAAAAGCGCATTCCGATCAAACGACCTTATTCTAAATACACCCCGACCTGGCCACGCAGCTTTATGCCGCAGAATCAGGAAACACGCGACCTGGTGGCCAAAATGAAGCTCATTACCAATAAATCGGTCATCAAAGGGAAAAGCGGCATATTTCTGGATGATTCGATTGTCCGCGGGACGCAACTGAAGGATAACGTGCAACATTTACATGCCGGCGGTATCAAGGAAGTGCATATGCGCATAGCCTGTCCTCCCTTAATTTTCCCCTGCGAATTCCTGAATTTCAGCCGCTCACGGACCACAATGGACCTGGCTACCCGTAGAGCGATCCGGGAACTGGAGGGCGGAGATGGTGATCATCTGGAAACTTACGCCGACGAAAACAGTGACAGGCACACTGCTATGGTTGAACGCATCAGAAAGAAACTGGACCTGACCACGCTTAAATTTCAAAGGCTCGATGATATGGTCAACGCAATCGGAATTCCAAAGGAAAAGCTGTGTACCCATTGCTGGGATGGCTCGGGCTGCTTTCAATAAATGGCAGATCCGCATCGTTTGCAGTAGCGGGCATCATCGTCATGTTTATCATACAGGCAATTAGAACAAACCTGCGTGTTGGTCGCTGTTTTCTTTCTCATCAAACTCGCTGTAACGATCCCGGTAGGCACGGCAATGATGGCATAGCCCAGGATCATGACCAGGCTGGCAAAGAATTTTCCAACCCCGGTTGCCGGCGAAATATCGCCGTAGCCCACGGTCGTTAAGGTAACAATGGCCCAGTAGATGCTGGTGGGAATATCGATAAACCCGTTTTCATGCCCTTCGACCGTGTACATGAATGTCCCGATGATTACGGTGAGGATCAGCACAAACGTGACAAAAATACCGAGCTTTTGCCTGCTTTCCCACAGGGCATCTGCAATCAGGTTTCCCGCACTGGTATAACTGGTCAGTTTCAGGATACGGAAAACCCGGATCAGCCGGAGTGCCCGGATCACAATCAGGCTGTGTCCGCCCGTCAGGATTAAACCCAGATAAGTTGGGATGACGGCCAGCAAATCGATCAGCCCGTAAAAGCTGAAAATATATTTCAAAGGCCGCCTGCTTATCCGGATCCGGGTGAAATACTCCAGGGTAAAAATACCGGTAATGATCCATTCCGTTATGGTAAGGAGCGACCGGTGTTCCGCATTGATGCCTGCAACGCTTTCAAGCATGACCACCAGAACACTGACCAGAATAATAACCAGCAACACGATATCGAACATCCTGCCTGCCCGGGTATCGGCCTCAAAAACGATTTCGTACAATCTTTTTTTAAATGGAGCCATTGGTGGTATCGTATTAAAATCAAACTGTTGCCTGCAGCTGCAGGCAACAGTAAAGGTAAAAAAGAAAACAGATTTTTAAAGCATCAGGAAGGCCGCAGCTAAAGAAACCAATTCAATTCCGCGATACTCCTGTTCTTTTCCTTTTCCAGTTCCAGCACCCTGTTCCGGCTTTCATACCAGACCGACAGTTCGACCAGATAATCGATCAGGCTAATTTCACCTTTGTCCAGCGCCTTTACGAGCAGGCGGGAGTTGTCGAACTCTTTCAGTTGCGATTGATATTCCCTGCTGCTGTTTTTAAGTTGCACGGCTTTGGCGTGTAAAGCTCTCAGCTCGTTATACAAATCGGCCTTGCTGTCGGCGGCAGCACTTTCCACAGCTATTTCGTTGGCTTTGGCATATTTCACCGTATTTTTTGTTTCCCATAAAGGAATTGACATGCCAACCGTTAAGCCCTGAAATCTTTCGCCGACAACCTTTTCACTCATGTACCCGGCCTGAAATTTGGGCAGGCTGAGCGCTTTATGCAGGCTGACCTGTTTCCGGCTCAGTTCCACTTCTTTTTTTAACCAGTTTAAGAGCGGGTTACGCTGTTCAGCCACCGCATACCACTGGTCAAAGTCGGCCGGCAGTAAGGTTTGGGGAAAGACATCATCGGTAAAATCCACCGGAGTACCTCCGTTTAAACGGGCCAGTTCGCCCAGTAAGCTTTTCCTTTCGATATCGAGTAATTCCATTTCCTTAGTCAGCTTCAACAGGCTCAACTGCGCTTTATTATAGTCCAGGATGTTGATTTCTCCGGCATTGAACTTCGATTTAAAAGAACCGGCAATACGTTCGGCCCGGGTATGTCGCTGCGTCAATTCCTTTTTCAGGGCGTTGGTATAAATCAGGTCCACGCAAATTAACCGGGCTTTTAAAAGCAGGCCTTTTTTTTGTTTTTCGTATTCCAGTTCAAGCTGCTCATTTTTCAGATCCGAGATCTGGTTCTTTATGCCGTAGGCTGCCGGAAAATCGAATGTTTGCGTGATGCTGATATCCGTGCGGTTGCCAATCCCCGAAGGCGTGCCCCACAAATAGTTGAAGGCGGCTTCGGGATTTTGAAGGGAAATTCCGGTTTTATTTTCCAGTTTATCCGCTTCAGCCCGCTTTCGCAAGGCGGAAAGGCGGGTGTTATTTTTCTCAATCTCCGCCAGCGTACGATCGGTCTGATTTTGAGCCAGCGAGGGAGAATGAAAGCCGGCAAGGACGATCAGTGCGATTAGTATTTTTTTTCTCATTTGGATTTGTTTTTCAGGTACATACTGTATATGACAGGTACCACGTAAATATTCAGCAGGGTGGAAGTGAGCAGTCCGCCGAGGATCACTTTGGCCATGGGACTTTGAATCTCGTTGCCCGACAAATCGCCTCTCATTGCCAGAGGAATTAAAGCCAGTGCGGCAGTGAGCGCGGTCATTAAAATGGCGTTCAGCCGGTCGGATGAGCCTTTTGTAACGGTTTCGTACAGCGAAACACCCTGACTTTGCAGCTTCTGGTAGTTTGAAATCAGCAGAATCCCGTTCCGGGTGGCAATGCCAAAAAGGGTTATAAAGCCGATAATTGCGGGTATACTTAGGATGCCCGGGCCAAGCCATACGGAGAACACACCGCCAATCAACGCCAGGGGCAAATTAAGCAGGATAATCCCTGCCAGTTTAAAATCTTTGAATTCCTGGAACAGGAGCAAAAAGATGACGATGATCGCTATCAGAGAAGTGAGCAGGAGGGTCCTGGAAGCTTTTGCTTCGCTTTCAAACTGGCCGCCGTACTCAATGCGGTAGCCTTCAGGCAGGGCCACCTTGTCGCGGATATTTTTTTGAATATCCTGCACAACGCTTCGCAAATCGCGTTCGGCGACATTGGCCGATACCACAATTTTCCGTTGCACGTTTTCCCGGCTGACGGAACTGGGACCGGAAACAGAGACGATATCAGCCACCTGCTCCAGGGGGACCTTTTGTCCGTTTTCGGTGTCGATCAGGGCCGTGCGGATCCCTTCAAGCGATTCGGTATAATCGCGGTTCAGACGTAAAACCAGATCAAAACTGCGCTGGCCTTCAAAAATGGCAGCCAGTTTTTCGCCTCCGAAAGCCAGGTCAACAAATTCATTAAACTGTGCAATTGTGATACCATACTGCGCCAGCATGTTCCGGTTGGCCCTTATTTGCACCTGCGGAATTTCAATTTGCTGATCAACATTCACGTCAACCAGACCTTCAATACCAACAATGGCATTTTTAATTTCATTGCCGGTTGCGAACATCCTGTTAAGATCGGTACCAAATAACTTGATGGCGATGTTCGCCCGGGTTCCCGACAACATATGGTCGATCCGGTGGCCAAGCGGCTGGCCCACGGTAAAGGCGATGCCTGGTACGCCCGACAAGGTAGCGCGAACATCCGACATAAACTCCTCCTGGCTCCGTTCATCCAGTTTAAAATTCACATCGATCTCCGCGCTGTTGGTCGTTTGGGAGTGTTCATCCAGCTCGCCTCTCCCGGTCCGGCGGGCGGTACCTGTAACTTCGGGTATAGTCAGCAACTCCGTTTCGGTCAGCTTACCCAGCCGGTTGCTTTCTTCGAGCGATACACCGGGTTTTGCTATAACCGACAAGGTTAAAGCGCCTTCATTGAAGGGAGGCAGGAAGCTCCGCCCGAAGGTGGAAAATACAAGTAAAGCAAGCACAAACATGCCCGCCGTCACAAGAAGCACGGTCCTTTTGTGATTTAATGCATACTGCAACGATTTTTCGTAACGGCTGACAATTATTCGTACCAGCCACTTCTCCTTTTCATTTTTTGCAAGATAACGCTCATCGGAGAGCAGCATCTTCGACAACAGGGGAGTCAGTGTCATGGCTACCACAAGCGAAACAAACAGGGAAACGATAAAGGCAACACCCAGGGGGTGCAGCATTCTGCCTTCCATGCCGGAAAGAAAAAACAGGGGTAAAAAAGCAACCATAATAATTAAGGTCGCATTCAGGATTGAGGCCCTGATTTCTTTCGACGCCTCGAATACGACGGTATAGGCGGTTTGTTTTTCGGCATCCGGTTTCAACCGGTTTTGCCGAAGGCGTTTATAGACATTTTCCACATCGATGATTGCGTCATCTACGAGCGAGCCAACGGCGATTGCCATTCCGCCCAGGCTCATGGTATTGATCGTCATTCCCAATGCTTTCAGGACTAAAACAGCGCCCAGCAGCGATAAGGGAATGGCCAGCAGTGAAATAACCGTTGTGCGGAAACTGCCCAGGAAAAGGAACAGGATGATAATCACAAAAATACCTCCCTCAATCAGGGCATTTTGCACATTCCTGACCGATGTCTCAATAAAATCGGCCTGGCGGAATATTTTTGTATCCAGCTTAACATCGGCCGGGAGTACTCCCGACAAATCGGCCAGGTTCTTCTCGATACGCCTGGTTACTTCCAGGGTATTGGCATTGGGTTGCTTTGAAATGGACAGAATAACCGCCGGTTTTCCGTTGCCGGAAGCATAACCCATTTTGGGAGCGCTCCCGATCTTAACGTCGGCAACGTCACTGATCCGTACAGGTTTTCCTTTTATCGACTTAATCCAGGTGTTTCCTAAGTCCGTCGTATCGGACGTGCGGGCGATCCCCCTGACTACGTATTCATTCCCAAACTGCCTTAGGACGCCGCCGGTCGAGTTTTGGCTGATTCCCCGGCAGACTTCGGCCAACTCGTTGATAGACACCTGGTAATACTGCATTTTTCGGGGGTTGGCCAACACCTGGTATTGTTTAAAATCGCCCCCGATGATGGTCACCTGTGAAACACCTCCTGTTGCCAGGATAAGTGGTTTTACATCCCATTCGGCAATCGTACGCAGGTCCATCATACTGGTGCTGTCGGCCTGCATCCCTACGAAGAAGATTTCGCCCATCACGCTCGACTGAGGGGCAAGAACCGGTTGTGCAACGCCCGGCGGCATAGCCGACGAAATACTGATTAGCTTTTCACTGACAACCTGACGTGCCTTAAAAATGTCGGTTCCCCAGTCAAATTCAACCCAAACAAACGAATACCCCTGAGACGAGGCCGAGCGTACCCGGCGCACATCGGTTGCCCCGTTTACAGCCGTTTCAATCGGGAAGGTAACCAGCCGTTCAACTTCTTCCGACGCCATGCCGTGCGCATCGGTCATCACAACAACCGTGGGAGCGGTCAGGTCAGGAAAAACATCAACGTCCATATTGGTCGCGGTCCGGAGACCAAAAACAACCAGCAGCACTGAAGCAAGTAAAATCAGATAGTTGTTGTTCAGTGAAAATTTTATAATATTGTTTAGCATAGCTTCAACTGGTTAATGAACATGACCGGAATGAGCATCAAGTGTCCCGGTTGCCTGCGCCAGTTTGATCAGCATGGCGCCACGGGTTACGATCCGGTCTGCCTGGGTGATCCCTTTTAAAACTTCCGACTTCAACCCATCGGTCTTACCCAAAGAGACCTCCCGTTTCTCAAATAACTCGGGGGTAGTTTGTACCCAAACGAAATAAATTCCCTGTTCTTCCAGCAACGCTGAGTTGGGAATGGTAAGCGCCTTTGATCGGGTCGCTGTCTTCAGAAAAATCTCCACGAAACTGCCCGTTGTAAGTGTTCTCCGGTTGTCGACCTGCAAAGTGACGGGGATCATGTAGTTTTCAGAATTGACGGACTTTCCGTATGAAAGAACACGGCCGTTTAAATCGTCGAGCGAATAGGTTTCACCCGACAAGGTACTGATCGTTGCCGATTCGATAAAAGCCAGAACCGGAGCATGTCTTTGAGGCACATCCCCACGCAGTATAAGTGTTTTATCTTGTGAAATGATCAGGACAGCCTGGCCTGCTTCCACATAGCTGCCGTTCTTCACCAGGAGCTGCTTCAGGTAGCCGCTTACCGGACTGCTTACACGCTGGCCGGAAGCGCTGAAGTTTTTATTCAGGTTGTCATAGACAGCTTTGGCATTGTCGAACTGATTTTTGGCGGCAAGAAAATCCTTTTCCGAAACGATTTTGTCTTTTACAAGTTCGCGGGCCCTTTCATAATCGGCCTCAGCTTTTTCAAAATTATTTTTGGCTTCTGTAAAACGTACGGCCATATTGTTGTCGGCCAGGCCACTCCCTGATATGGAAAATAAAACCTGCCCGGCTTCCACAAGTTTACCTTCGGAGAGGTGATCGCCGGCCAGCATGACGATGCCATTCATATTTGCCGTGATTATTCGTTCACTCTTTTGCGATGACTGGACCTGGGCTGTAGTTTTAACGACTTCTCCAAACGGTTCCGTTTCCGGAAAGGCTGTTGCGAAATCAATTTTCCAGGATTGTTCTTTTGTAAAGACCGTCGTGTTTGTCAGGTTAAGGGCATTTTCCTCTGCCGCCTCGTGCGCTTCGGCATGTGATCCGAAAACGATTACTTCGGGCAAGATCACTTCGAACTGTCCCTTTTCATTGGCGATTTCAAACCTTAGGGAACCTTTCCCCGCTGTTTCCGGTTTAACATCGAAACGATAGATGCCTTTGCGGGTGGGCTGGCCAGGCGTTTGTCTGCTTTCCCGGCCTTGCATGGTAAGCACGGCCGTGATTTTCCCCGCTTCAACAGCTTTAAAGTCGCTTAGAGATGAAAAATGAGCCAGTATGCTTGCTGTTTCACCCGCTATAAACGGGTCTGCTTCAACAAAAAGTTCGAAATGCTCGCTGTAAGCCGTATAGTTGAACGAGTCTTCATGATCGTCATGCTGTTCCGGTTCATGGCGGTGTTGGTTGCAGGCGGCCAGCGCAAATGCCAGGCATGCAACCATTATTAATTTATAAGTCATAGGAAATCTGTATTCAAATTTTTAATCAATTCGGAATAATTGTAGCAGCGCCGGAGATGGAACCAGCGCAGTTTGACATGATCTGAAAGTTTAAGCTACAGGAGGGGCGCGTAAACCGGAAAAGGAAATGATTATGCAGGAATAGCCTGATGTGATGCGGGGAACAACGACAGTACGGCAAGCTTCAGTAATCAGGGCCGTTCTGCCTGTGTGAAATAAAGTAAAATAAAAACTGTCTGAAAACGGATGATGGTCTGTCAGGAGTAATTTATAGTCAGGTTTGTACGGGTTTGCCGGAATGACAACAGCCTGCTTTAATACGCAAAAGTCTGCTTTGTTCCCGGCATCATGTTCATGGGTATCCGGCTTATTGTTACCGCAGCAGTCGTTGTTGCAATGGATTTCTTCCATGCAGATCTGTCGCAGGTGGTGATGGTGGGGAATAACAGCAACGGCCAGTAAAGCGATATTGGCCAGGAGTACAAAAATTACGGCTGTTGTTCGTCTCATAGTACCTTAACCGTTGCGGTGATTTACCTGTCTGTGGGTCAAAGTTAACTTTTTTTTTAAAACTTCATACGTGGGAAACGAAAGTGCCGGTTTTGAAATGATTCTGGTAACTTCGCGGAGTAAATGTGCGTCATGCAGTTCGGTCGCTGGAAATGAAAATGAATTCACTAATTTTACTTAATAGCTTAATTTAAATATGTACGTGTGAAAAGGGGAAAAATACTTGTCATCGATGATGAAAATCAACTTCGTAAAGCCCTTTCAAGGATCATAGAACTTGAAGGATACGAGGTCTTCCAGAGCGAAAATGGCGCAAAGGGATTGAAGATCCTCGAAAAAGAAGAAGATCTGCTGTTGGTTATCTGTGATGTCAAACTGCCTGACATCAACGGGATGATCATGCTTTCAACCATCAGGCAAAAATATCCGCATATCGAAGTCATCCTGCTCACGGCTTACGGGACCATCCACGATGGTGTGCAGGCGATGAAACAGGGAGCTTTTGACTATATTACCAAAGGCGACGGAGATGAGCAAATCATTATTATCGTTGAGAAAGCGGTTGAGAAGGCTAAATTGCAAAGACGGATTTTTGAACTGGAGAACAAGCTGGAAACCCGTTACAGTTTTGACCGGATCATCGGGAAATCAAAAATGATCACAGAGACGATCGCCCTGGCCCGGAAAGTTGCTCCCACCGATTCGACCGTGCTGTTTGAAGGTGAAACGGGTACCGGCAAGGAGCTTTTTGCCCAGTCTGTTCATAATGCAAGTCTTCGTAAAAACGGACCTTTTATTGCCATTAATTGTAGCGCTCTTCCAAAAGAATTACTTGAGTCTGAAATTTTTGGTTATCGAAAAGGAGCATTTACGGGGGCGGTTGCCGACAAAAAAGGATTGTTCGAAGAAGCACATGAAGGCACGCTCTTTCTGGATGAAATCGGGGAGATGCATCCCGATTTACAAACCAAACTCTTGCGGGTACTGGAAGATCAGACGTTCACTAAAATTGGTGACACCAAAACAATGCGGGTAAATGTCCGGATCATTGCTGCAACCAACCGTGATCTGCTCAAAGAAGTCACCGCCACTAATTTCAGATCCGATCTTTATTACCGGCTTTCCGTACTGAAAATCCATATCCCGGCATTGCGGGAGCGAAAGGAAGATATTCCGGAACTGGTCGGCTATTTTAGCCGGATTTATGCAGGCAAAACTAAAAAGAAAATCGATGGCGCATCGCCGGCGTTTCTTCGGAAGTTAGCAGCATTTGACTGGCCCGGCAATACCCGCGAGCTGAAGAATATGGTGGAAAGGGCCGTCATCCTGGCCGATCACCAGGAACTGACCCCCGACCTGTTGCCCCCCGAAATTCAGTTTCCGGAATTGAGAACTCCTTCGGCTGATCACTTCGGGACACTGGAAAGTGTCGAGAAATCGCATATCCGCAGCATGCTTCAGCATACCGGCGGCAATAAAACCAAAGCTGCCGAAAAACTGGGAATTGCCGTCCCGACACTTTACAGGAAACTTGAACAGTACGGGTTGCAGGACCTTTACTAATAAAATGTAAGGCTACCGTAACAAAATGTAACGGACCGGAAAGTCCCTCAAAATTAACCGGGTTTATTTTATTTTTGTTAATTTTATTATTTCCAGTGAATTAACAGCCTATACTTCTTGTTAACACCGATGTGGCATGAAATTAGAACAATGCCGGCCGATTATTTTCCTGATCCTGAATTAATGTCCAATATGATACGTGTAAGTTTAAAAAACAGGCTTTCCATCGGCTTTGGCTTTTTGCTGATCATGGTAATATTTTTATGGATCACCGGGACCTATTTTATCTACAACCTTTCGAGCCAGTCGGCAGCTATGCTGAAAGAAAATTACCAGACTGTTGAATCTACCAAGTTTTTGATTCAGGCAATTGACGAAATAAAAAACAAGCAACTAACGGAATTGCTAAAAGGAAAGGGCGGACAAAGGGATACGCTCTTCCAGGCTGAATACACCACTTTTCTGAGAAATCTTGAGGCTGTCAAAAATAACGTTACAGAAGAAGGTGAAGCTGAACTGATCAGGAAACTTGAAGACAGTTTTCAGGTTTATCTTTCTACTTATGATTCCCAGCAGGAAAACAAGCTGGCCACACCCGAATCCTTGCAACAACTGATCGTCGATCACAGCACGGCGAGAGATCATATCGTCCGGTTGTGGGACCTGAATATGAAGGCGATCAGTTACAAGAACAACCGGGTCAAAAACACCTCTCACCGAGCCTTTGTCATCATGTCGCTGATTGGCCTGATCTGTTTTGTTATTTCTGCGCTCTTTTTCTTCCGGTATCCTGGTTACATTTCAAAGCCCCTGACGCAGTTAACCCAAGGGATTAAGGAAATCGCTAACCGGAACTACGAAAAGCGGCTTCAGTTTAAGTCGCACGACGAACTGGGAGAGCTGGCGCAAGCTTTTAACCAGATGGCGGCTAAGCTTGATGAATACGAACACAGCAATCTTTCAAAGCTTATGCTGGAGAAGAAGCGGATCGATACGATTATAAACAACACGAAAGATGCCATCATCGGACTGGACGAATCGGAACAGGTCATCTTTGCCAATACCGTTGCCTGTGAAATCCTTCAGATAAATTCGGCCGGATTAACAGGACAAAATGCGTCCAATTTGTTACAGCGCAATGAACGCTTCCGCCTCGTATTCAGAGATATTGATGAAAACAAAAGTCCGGCGGGAAAGGACTTTCAGCCGGTTAAGCTTTTGAAAGAGGGGAAAGCACTTTATTATACCCGGGAGATCCTCGATGTTGCGCTGACAAAAACCGGAGAAGAGGTACCTGTAAATGTGGGACGGGTGATTATTATGAAGAATATTACCCATTTTTTGGAACAGGCTGAAGCAAAAACAAATTTTATTGCTACGATTTCGCACGAACTGAAGACCCCGATCTCATCGCTGCGGCTGAACCTGAAGCTACTGGACGACAGCAGGATCGGAGAACTAAACGAGGAACAAAAGGATATTGTCATTGCGCTAAAGGAAGAAACCCTTAAAATGTCAGGAATAACGGCTGAATTGCTCGATCTTGCCCAGGTGGAGACAGGCAATATTCCCCTGAACCTGCAGCCCGTGGACCCGGCGGAAATTATCCGGTATGTTAAAAATTCAGCACTGAATCAGGCCAAAAACAAGAACATCACGATCCGGTTTTCTGTACCGGATCAATTACCCCCGATGTACTGCGACTCTGAGAAAACTGCCTGGGTTTTGCTAAACATGTTGAATAATGCTATGTTATATTCGCCCGGGGGATCACAGGTCGAAGTTGAAGTAAAACAGATAAAGAGTGTTATCAGGATGATGGTCCGTGATTTTGGAATGGGCATCGAGCAGCAATATCTGCAACAGATTTTTGAAAAATACTTCCGGGTACCCGATACCGGGCAGAAAGGAACGGGGCTGGGATTAGCCATTTCCAAAGAATTTATCAGCAAACAACACGGCAGGATCTGGGTGGAAAGCACTCCTGGCGAGGGGAGCAAATTCTTCTTCGAGCTGCCTTTATACAGGAGTTATCCTGAAGATGCCGCTCAGGTAAAAGGAGCTGAGTAACGACTAAGGCAACAAAACAAAAAAGATGAACATCAAGGCTGTCTTCCATATTTTAAAACGGATCCTTTTAATTACGGCAATATCATTATGTCTGTGTATCCCTGTTGCATTTCTGTTTCGGGAACCCATGGCCCCGTTTGTATTAACTGCCGCAATTGCTGCTGCCATTTCAGGAATACTTCATTTACTGGTCAGGACACACACCCTTGGCGCCTTCGACCGTCGTGAAGCTTATCTGTCAGTGACCATGTCGTGGCTGATTATTTCTCTGATAGGGTGCTTGCCCTATCTGTTGAGCGGGTCGATCCCCAACATGGTTGACGCCTTATTTGAGTCAGTTTCGGGTTTTTCAACCACAGGATCTTCCATTCTGACCGACATTGAGGTCTTGCCCAAATCCATTTTGTTTTGGCGAAGTATGACGCACTGGATCGGCGGACTGGGTATCATTGTCCTGGTGATAGTTGTAATGCCTTCGCTGAATATTGGCGGGTATAACCTTTTCACGCTCGAATCTTCGCTTCAGGATAAAATACACCCCCGTATCCAGTCGGTGGGAAGAAGGCTTTTATATATCTATCTCGTGCTGACCTTGTTCGAGACTATCTTGCTGAGGCTGGGGGGGATGAATCTTTTTGAAAGTGTCTGTCACGCATTCGGGACTGTTGCCACGGGAGGCTTTTCGCCGAAGAATACAAGTATAGCGGGCTATTCGCCCTATATTCAATACATGATTACGATCTTTATGGTACTGGCGGGAACAAACTTCGTCGTCCACTACTACCTTATAAAAAGAGAGTTTTCGAAAATTAAACAAAATGAGGAGCTTAAATTTTACCTGTGCGTCATTTTTGTTTCAGGACTAACCGTCACCGGTATCCTCTATTTTAACAGCGAACGTACATTTGAACTGGCCTTTCGGGAATCCTTTTTCCAGGTTGTGTCTATAATTACCTGTACAGGCTTTGCCACCTCCGATTATTTACTGTGGCCCACTGTCGGTTGGGTGATTATCTTCGCGCTCATGTTCTTTGGCGGAAGCACGGGATCGACAGCCGGAGGAATTAAAATGGCCCGGCATCTTGTGGCTCTCAAAAATGTACAGTTAGCTTTCCGCAAAATGTTGACGCCCAATGCTGTTTTTTCGCTGAAAGTCAACAACCGCCCGGTTAGCGCTGAAGACAATAACAGCATTATGACGTTTATCCTTTGGTATTTGATGCTGTTTTTTGTCGGAAGCCTGTTATTGATCCTGCTTGGTTCCGATATGGCGACGGCATCGAGTTCGGTGGCGACAGCAATGGGCGGCATTGGACCTGGATTTGGTACCGTTGGCCCGGTGAGCAACTTTGCCCACCTCTCAGAAGCATCCAAAATAGTACTCTCTGCATTGATGCTTCTGGGAAGGCTAGAAATTTACACGATTGTTATGCTTTTTACGCCTTGGTTCTGGGAAAAATAAATTAATTTAGGCGGGAACCTGGAATTACAATTAATGGCTCCCGACTTATATGAATTAAGAGAAAAAATCTTCAAGCGATTTTTCCGGCTTCAAGATGCGACCGCGTTACTGTCAAAACAGATCGTCTTTACCCTGAAGCTTGCTTTTCCCATGCTTTCCCTGGTTTACCTGATGTTTATTTTAATTCATATTGGTTTTTCAGAAGATGGCGGATTCAGTCACGACCCTAACCTGTATCGCTACCTTTTTTACGGATTGTTTTTGTCAAAGTATTTGCCGGAATTTCTTTCACTGAAAAAGCGACAGAAAATACGCTGGTTTATCGACGCCTGTTTATTCCTTATTGGGGTTGCCATTGGCTGGGCTATGTTGAAAGAGAAATTACCTGAGGGGGCACAACTATCCTGGACAACCGACCATTTTATTCTATTAAACGTCTATATCATTCTGTTGATCGTGGCGGAATTGCCCCGCTTGTTTCAGGTGATTAACTCCCTTAGGATGGCGCCGGCATTGTTATTTGCCCTGAGTTTCCTGTCGGTGATCTTTATCGGTTCCGGTTTGCTGATGCTTCCCAACGCGCAGGCACAGCCTGTTTCTTACCTGGAGGCCCTTTTTACCGCAGCCAGTGCGGTTTGTGTTACAGGCCTGATTGTGGTCGACACCGCTACAGCATACACGACTCTCGGAAAAATCATTATTCTGGTTCTTATCCAGTTGGGCGGGTTGGGAATTATGACCTTTACGGGGTTTTTCAGTTATCTCTTTACCGGTTCAGCGACCTATAAGGATCGTCTTCTGTTAAGGGATCTGTTGTCTTCAGAAACAATGGGCGGTTTATTCCGTACCTTGATCCAGATCGTTGGGGTTACTTTTCTGATCGAAATCGTTGGGGCCGTTTTAATTTATACAGGTACAAGCGACGCCATCGAGAATCCGGTCTTCTTTTCCGTGTTCCATGCAGTTTCAGCATTTTGCAATGCGGGATTCTCCACCTTATCCGACGGACTGGCAGGTTCTGCATTGCAAAGCAATTATATGATGCAGACTACCATTGCCGTTTTAATTATCCTTGGAGGTATTGGCTTCTCTGTTTTGCTCAGCTTGCTCAATTATAGTCTGAGATTTGCAGATAGGTCCGGAAGATTAAACAAAACAAAGATAAGGAAGTGGCATATGATCACCGGTACTATTTCAAACCGCATTGTACTGGTCAGCACAATAGGTTTGCTTGCGGCAGGGACCCTGGCCTATTTCCTGCTGGAAAGGAATGCCCTTCGGGGATTACCAGGAACCGGGCAGTTCGTAACTTCTTTCTTTGGCAGCGTAAGTGCCCGCACTGCGGGATTCAATATGGTGGATATCACAAAATGGTCGTACCCAACCATTTTTCTGATGATTTTTCTGATGTGGGTGGGAGCCTCTCCCGGTTCAACCGGCGGAGGTATTAAAACGACTACTTTTGCTGTGGCGCTGAAAGCATCATACGATTTTATACGCGGCAGGCAAATTGTGGAAATCGGGAACCGGCAAATCGGAACAGAAACGCTGACCCGTGTTTTGGTAGTCATCCTCCTTTCACTGGTGGTGATCTTTACCGGTTTTTTCATTCTTTTAATCACGGACCCAGGCAAAAACCCGGTCCATTTGCTGTTTGAAGCCTTTTCCGCTTTTGGAACGGTTGGATTGAGCATTACGAACACGTCGACCCTGAGCAGCAGCGGGAAAATTCTGATTATGATCATGATGTTTATCGGAAGGCTTGGTCCCCTGACCGTTCTGATGGGACTGTTTGTTTCGAATGAGAAAAAATATTACACTTATCCGAAACAGGATTTAATTATCAACTAACATTAGAATAACTGTAATATGAAGTTCATCGTTATCGGATTAGGATATTTTGGAGGAAAGCTGGCCACATTACTGACCCAGCAGGGGCATGAAGTCATTGGCATTGATAATCGGTATGACAGGATCGAAGAACTGAAGGATTCCATCAGTATTGTCATGGAAATGGACACAACTTCTGAAAATGCCGTTAAATCTCTTCCGCTGGAGGACACGGATGCCGTGGTCGTGGCTATTGGCGAAGATTTCGGGTCTTCCATCCTGACGCTTGCCATTCTGAAAAATCTGGAAGTAAAACGGATCATTGGAAGGGCAATCAGTCCTGTACACCAACGCATCCTGAGCCAAATGGGCATCAGGGAAATCGTACATCCCGAAGAAGAAACGGCTTTCTCTGTCAGTTCAGTGCTGCAACTGAAAAGCGCCCTGAAAATTACAGAACTGGATTCCGAAAATGTGATTGCCGAATTAAATATTCCGGAAAAATATCAGGGGCACAACCTGGATAGCATTGACCTGCAAAAACGTTTTGACCTGAAACTGATCGCGGTTAAAACCCTTTCGCGTACCGGTAAAGTGATATCGCTGCAGCCGCAATCCTATGAAACGCAGTTCTATTATAATCCTCAATTTTCACTGAACAAAAACGATATCCTGGTTGTGGCCGGGAAGCTGAGCAATATCAAAAAATTCATTGGTGAATAGTTTTCACTTGCGGGCCAGCTTCCGGCCTGACCGGCGTGTTCTCACCGGCTTATTGCTTTAGCGCTGCCTTTGAAGATACGCCGGTATGTCCTGGTTAAACCTGAAGTTATTCATCCTGAATTCAGTGCCTTCACCTTGTTTGAGCATGTTTTTATACAGGATTTTGGTGGGAAACCAACGTCCCTGGACCTGAATGACCTCGCTTATTGTGGAGCGCTTGAGCAACTGACCGCTCTGGCAAAGAGTTCCTCTTTAAGGGCACAAAGCATTTTTTATCAACCCAAACTTTTCCAGAAGCATATGTGACATCAGGCGTTTTGGCTTTTAATTCGAGCCCCCATGTGTGGATCAGGTAGATCCGTAATACAGAAAGATCTTTATAAAATCCTTATATCCGTCACTCAAATCTTTATATCCTGTTTATAAAATCAGATGCAACTTTACCGTCAACATTGAAGAGTGAAGAGATGAAGAGCGACACGTATAAAATTGTATTAAAACAAACCGGGAGCCTGTTCATTTTGCTGGGAATTATTGTTGCCCTTCCCGCGCTTGTTGCGGCTATTTATGCTGAATGGTATTCTGCTGCCGGTTTTTTGCTGTCCGGATTGATTACATCGGGTACCGGATTTGCTTTGTACCGTGGGTTTTATCATTCAGAGGAGGTCCGCTACAACCAGGCCCTGATTGTAGCGGCATTCGGATGGTTGGCCATCACACTAATGGGCGGATTGCCTTTTTTCCTGATCGCGTGGATCACACCGGTCGAAGTAATGGACCAATTTATCCCGGCGGGTTCGAATTATACCTTCTCAAGTTTGTTGTATTTCAGAAATTTTCTGCACTGTTTTTTTGAGAGCATGAGTGCCTATACCACGACAGGACTTTCAATGGCCGTTCATGAACCCTCGGTGGGTAAAGGTGTGCTGTTTTACCGTTCCCTGGCACAATGGGTAGGCGGAGCAGGATTCATTGTTATGGTCCTGGCTGTTTTAAAGCAAACCTCGGGAAGGGGGGCTATGTTGTTATACGGATCCGAATCAACCGGGGAACGGTTAAAACCTAAAGTGATTGAAACGGCCAGGGCCATTTGGAAGGTTTACTTATTCATCACCTTATTTTCTGTCATTTATTTAATCGTTGGAACCTGGCTTATCTTACCGGACTATCCCTTAACTGAGAATATTTTTGACTCGGTAAACCATGCGATGGCAGGACAGTCGACCGGAGGGTTCAGTACGCTGGACGACAGTATTGCCACGTATAATTCACCTGCCATGGACATGCTTTATTTGTTGCCCATGATCCTGGGATCGTTCTCCATCATTTTTTATTATAAAGTGATCTATCAAAAGAAATTCAGTGAATTCTGGAATGATATCCAAACCCGTTCGTTGCTGATTGCTTTTTTATTGGGTAGTGCAGTCCAGTCTTTTTTGCTTTTCCGGGCCGACGTTGTTCCGGATCCTGTTCGTGAAGGAGTTTTCCAGTTTATCAGTGCCATGTCGACAACAGGCTGGCAAACCTCCAATATCGGGAACTGGGACTGGCTATCAGTTGTTTTTATCGTGCTTACCGCTATGTTCGTTGGTGGGGCTGCCGGCGCAACGGTCGGCGGAATAAAAATGATCCGCGCCCTGCTGATCAAAAAAGCGCTTCAGTGGCAGGTCAATAAAGTTTTTCTCTCACCACACACGGTGAAAACGATCAGATTTAACGGAAAAACCTTATTACCCGAAGAAATGAACGAAGAATTTGCCAAAGCCGCGGCATTTGCCATCATTTTCTTTTTAATGGTACTTGGATCCTCACTGATCGGCGCTCTTTATACGCAGGGGAATTTCAGTTATGCAGATGCCTTATTTGAATCCGGATCTGCCCAGGGAACAGTGGGATTATCTTCGGGTATCACAGATCCGGGTATGCCCTGGGTACTGGAGCTTGTGTATATTTTTCAGATGTGGACCGGAAGGCTGGAAATTATCCCGGTGTTTGCATTAATACGGGCTTTTATCTGGGGAACAAATCCCCAAAAAATGTAATAGTTTATAGATTAAGGTCACGGACCTGTTTATTATTTTTGTTATCACTTCTCTTATCGTTTATTAGAAGACAGAAATACGACAACAATTATTGCATAGTACTTAAAAATGAAGATGACTGAAACGAACAAAATAAGACAAATATCCTTCCTGACCTTTATTTCACAGGCTAACCATTACGTTCTTTCCGTCATTGTCATTGGATTTACGGTTTTATTGTGCATTCCGCTTTCAGGCTCGCAAGGATACCACCTGGTCTCTTTCATATTACTTTTTGTCGTCTCTGTTCTGGCGACATTTATGAATATTGGACCAATTTTACTCGCTTCGACATTGAGCTCTTTGGTCTGGAACTTCTTTTTTATCCCTCCCCATTATACCTTCCATATTGAAAAAACAGAAGACATCCTGATGTTTGGCATATTCTTTACCATTGCGCTGGTTAATGGTGTTCTGACAACGCGGGTGCGTAAACAGGAAAGACTGGCCCGAAACAGGGAAGAACGCACCAACGCCTTGTTCCAGCTCACAAGAGAGCTTTCGAAAGCAATCGGAACCGGCGAAATACTGCAAGTGGCCAGGCGGGAAATTAAGAAACATTTCGCTGTTGATCCGTCCTTTATTTTACAGGACGGAAACAGTAATTTGCCTGCTTTCGATCAGCTTCAAAAAGAGGCGGGTCTGCTTTCCCAGAATGATTTTCTCCCGGCAAAATGGGTTTTTGAATATTCACAAAAGGCAGGTAAGTATACAAATACACTTTCTTCACATGAGAATACCTGCTATCCGTTGACAGGCTCACGGCTAAACCCCGGCGTGCTGATCGTAAAACATACAAGGCCGTTCACCGGGGATAAAAACATTTTTTGGGATACTTTCCTGACTCAAATTTCCAATTCACTTGAACGCGAATTTCTGGAAGAATTAGCCAAGAAAGCCCGGTTTCTGGATGAGTCGGACAGGTTATACAAAACCTTGTTTAATTCCATATCCCATGAATTAAGAATACCAGTCTCAACGATTTTAGGAGCTTCCGACGCCTTATTGAGTAATGATCATTCGGAAAACACCCGTTCGGCCTTGTATAATGAAATATTAAACGCTTCGGTGCGGCTAAACCGGTTAATCGAAAACCTGCTAAACATGTCACGCCTGGAAAGCGGACGGCTTTCCGTTCGCCTGGACTGGTATGATATCAATGATCTGGTGAACAAAGTAACTGAAGATTTGAAGGATGAATTAAAACCGTTTACGCTGGTAGTGGCCGTTCCCGACGATATGCCGCTGGTTTGGATCGACTTTGGACTGATGGAACAGGTTTTGTATAATCTTTTATATAATGCCTGTCAGCATGCTCCTGCCACATCAGATATCGGCCTGAATATTTGCCACAGGAACAAAGAACTGATCATAGAAATTCTGGACCGGGGGCCGGGATTTTCGGAAGAGGCCCTAAGGAATGTCTTTAAGAAGTTCTTCCGGGTTGAGAACAGTAAAACCGGGGGACTGGGACTGGGCCTTTCTATTGTGAAAGGCTTTGTTGATGCACATAAGGGATCTGTATCGGTTGAAAACAGGAAGGACCGCGGAGCTAAATTTACGATCAGGATCCCTTCGGAATTAGTGAACGAAACGATCGCGACATGAACGTTTCGATTGAGCGAGTGCAAAGACAAGTTTGCTTGAGCTTTGCCGAGCGTGAGAAACGACTAATGAAATGAACGAAAAAGAGACCATACTAATCATTGACGATGAACTTCCGATCCGCCGGCTGCTTGAGATAACCCTTTCGGCCAGCGGATATAAAGTAATTCATTCGCCAACCGGCAGGGAAGGTTTGATGGATGCCGCAACGCACCATCCTTCCCTGATCATCCTTGACCTGGGTTTACCCGATGCCGACGGAAAGGAGATTTTGAAAAAATTGCGGGAATGGTTTTTCAAACCGGTGATCATTCTGTCGGTGCGTGACTCGGAAGATGAAATTATTGCTGCGCTGGATAATGGCGCCAATGATTATCTTACCAAACCTTTCAGAAGCGGGGAGTTGCTCGCCCGAATACGGGCCACGATCAGGTCGTCCGAAAAGAAAAAGGATGATCCTGTTTTGGAATTCGGAACGCTTAGCATTGACATACTGAATCATATTGTAAAGAAAAATAACGAAGTACTGAAACTGACATCGACAGAGTTTTCCCTGCTGCATCTGCTGGCCAGAAACCAGGGACGGGTGCTGACGCATCAATATATCCTCAAGGAGGTTTGGGGATACGGCTACATGGAACAAACGCAATACCTGCGGGTATTCGTGGCACAATTAAGGAAAAAGATCGAAGACAATCCGTCAAAACCGAAACTGTTGATCACGGAATCCGGAATTGGTTACCGGTTTGGAGAGTAAGCAGGAAAAAGTCGTGAGTCGTAAGAAAGAAATTGCTATCTGGTTATGTGGCTGGGGAAAAAGAATCGTATATGAAGAAAATTTTGATCATCGATGACGAAATCAAAATCAGAGAATTACTGTCCCGGATTATGTCCCTTGAAGGATTTGAGGTATTTCAGGCAGCTGATTGCAGCACAGGATTAAAAAAACTGAGTCAGACAGATATCGATGTCGTGCTTTGTGATGTAAAACTGCCCGATGGAAATGGTGTTGAGCTTATCAAACAAATTAAAACAGGATACCCGCTGACTGAAGTCATATTACTGACTGCTTACGGCAATATTTCCGATGGTGTACAAGCCATGAAGAACGGCGCCTTTGATTATATTACCAAGGGTGACGACAACAATAAAATCATACCATTGCTCTTCCGGGCTTCCGAAAAGGCAGAACTGTCAAAACGGGTAAAACACCTGGAAAAACAACTGAACGAGAAATATTCGTTTGATAGCATCATTGGCAAATCAAAAGCAATTCAGGAAACTGTTGAATTGGCCAGGAAAGTGGCCGTAACCGATACCACTGTTCTGCTTACAGGCGAAACAGGAACAGGGAAAGAGGTGTTCGCACAATCCATCCACCAGGCGGGTAACCGCAGGAATAAAAATTTTGTTGCCATCAATTGTTCTGCATTTGGCAGGGACCTTTTAGAAAGCGAAATGTTCGGACATAAAACAGGTGCATTTACCGGCGCTGTAAAAGACCGGAAAGGACTTTTTGAAGAAGCCGGCGACGGGACAATTTTTCTGGACGAGATAGGCGAAATGGCTTTAGACTTGCAGACCAAGCTGCTCAGGGTCATTGAAACAGGTGAATTTTTGAAAGTTGGCGAAACAAAGCCTTCAAAAGTGAACGTCCGGATCATCGCTGCTACCAACCGCGATCTGCGAAATGAAATTGAAACAGGACATTTCAGGGAAGATCTGTTTTACCGTTTGTCCGTATTTCAGATTAAATTGCCGGCACTGAGGGAGAGGGTGGCCGATATTGAACTGTTGGCAGAACAATTTGCGCAGGTATTTACAGCCAGGACCGGTAAAAAAATCAAATCCCTTTCGTCCGGCTTTTTGCAGGCGCTCAAGCTGCATCAATGGCCTGGAAATATCCGGGAGCTCAAGAACGTGATCGAGCGGAGCGTGATCCTGTCCACATCTGATGAATTGACCGTGGGTACTTTACCTTCCGAGCTACAGACAAACCTTCCTCCGGTGATCAGGGAGAATAAACAATTTTCTGCTTTTGAACTGGCCAGCGCCGAAAAGATCCATATTCAGAAGGTGCTCAACTATACCAATGGTAACAAAACCGAAACTGCCCGGCTGCTCAACATCGCCCTTACCACCCTCTACAGGAAAATTGAGGAATATGGGTTATAAACGGTTGAAGTATGGTCCCGTAACTGCAGGTTATTTTTCTGATTAACCTTAAATTTCGGTTATACTACAAATGGTTGTTAAAAAACAACTATAAATAGCGGATTTACAACTAAGAGTGTCCGCGTTTTTGCTGATTCTGAAAGTTGACCGGCATATCTTTGCTTTGTCGAAAAAATAAAAACAAAAAGATTTACTTATGGAAGCTAAAATGATTGGCAGCAAAATTGCCGAAGCACGGAAGAAAATAAACATGTCGCAAGCCCAGCTTGCTGAACGTCTATTTTTTAGCGCGCAAGCAGTTGGAAAGTGGGAGCGTGGAGAATCAATGCCGGATATCATTACTTTTAACCGTCTGGCGGAAATTCTGGGTGTTGACCTCAATTATTTTTCGCAAAACATACAATCTGCGGTCACTGAATCCGATCGGATGGCATCCGATGAAGCCTTGGCTAATCAATCGGCTGAATTGCCATCCGGAGAGCAGAAGAATAAGCTTAGCTGGGATATGTCGCGCGGGAACTGGGTGGACGCTGACTTTTCGGGGTTGAAAAATCTGCATGAAAAATTTGGTTCTTCCAACATGCAGCGTTGCAAGTTTAATGGTTCCGATTTATCGGGACTTCTTCTAAAAACCAATAATGTTGATAGCTGTGACTTTTCAGATTCCAACATCAGCAACAGCAGCATTCAAAGGTCCAACTTAGTTAAAAATATATTTAAGGGCTGTTCACTGAAAGAAACTGAATTTTCCGGAACCAATATAGACCGCTGCGATTTTTCCGGTGCCAATTTTACCGGAACTAAATTTTCAAAAAGCTTCATCTACAACTGCGATTTATCCGGTGCCGATTTTACCGGGGTGGTGATTAAATCTGGTGGTTTTACCGGCGTGGTGGCTAAATCAGGTGACTTAACGAAAAATACTAATGCTTTGTTGAACCACACCTCGTTTATTGATACGCAGATTGCCGATCTGGTTTTCACCGGTACATTGGAGAACTGCTACTTTGAGAACTGCATATTTACCCGAGTGACATTCCGGAATGCAACTTTTATTAACACTTTCTTTAAAAACAATGAAAAATTGAAACGAATCCGGTTTATAGACTGTCAAGCAGACCGGATGAGTTATGAATTCCTAAAACAAGGGAAAGCAGATTTGACCGGTATCACGTTGTTAACAACTGAAGGAGAAGCGACTGTTGAAAATGAATGATATCGCAAAATGGAATCGCCATCTTGGTGAAAGGGGTGAATAGCGTGAGCTCTTTTATCGAACTCGCGCTTAAACCCAATATAGCTAAGTGGCAACAAAAAAAAGCCGGTGGTCTTCGTGAGCGTCATGGATGTAAATACGGCGATCATTTTCGATCCGCTCCCGGCGCAGGTAATTATACGAATAGGCCTCATTACAACAGTCCATATAAGGGGTTAGATCGCTGGTGCTGTCAACCGCTATTGACGTTTTCTTTCAAATATAATTTTGGTCAAAATTGCACTCAACTGTAACGTCAGCAAACCGTTCAACAAATGAGCTTCTTCAGTCTTTTTTCATCGAAGAAAGTGGTCACATCTTCCCTTGACATGCCTAAAACGCTCTGCGACGTATCCACCTCGCTGTCATCCCAATATTTCCCACCTAACAGCTGGCAGCTAATAGCTCAAAGCTGTTGAAGCTCTTTCAAAATGCAAGCCGTAACCTTAGCAAAACGATAGGGTTTAGACTCCCCAAAATTTAAAATCTACACAAATCACACTGATTTATAGTCAAATGTAAACCTTCCGAATAAGGCGGAATAGAAATTGGCATGTCATAACCGAATTTAAAACTGAGGATTATGACAACATTCATTCTTATTACGGGCGGAGTTTTGGTCTTCGCATTACTGTTTAAGTCGATTGATTTTTTTGAAAGAATATAAAAGTCATGGAAACAAAAATTCAGAAAACGATCTAAAAATTAAAATTATGACCTTACTATTTATCATCGCCATCCTTGTATTTGGCTATTTGGTTTACGTATTACTCCACCCTGAAAAAATCTAACGCTATGAATACAGAAATACTGGGAGTCATTTTTATGTATGTTCTTGTCGTTGCACTGGCTATTCCTCTTGGCCGTTACATCGGCAAAGTTTTCAATTACGAAAATACCTGGCTTGATAAGATCTTTGATCCGATAGATCGTTTGTTTTATAAGATCAGCGGGATCAATCCGAAACAGGAAATGGACTGGAAACAGCATTTGGTGGCCTTGTTAACGATCAACCTCATTTGGTTTTTAGTCTCCATGTTCACGCTGATGAATATGAGCTGGCTGCCGCTCAATCCTGATGGGAATCCGTCCATGAGCGCTGATCTGGCCTTTAACACATCGGTAAGTTTTGTCACCAACACCAATCTCCAGCATTATTCAGGAGAGACTGGCTTGTCGTATATGGGGCAGCTGATCCTGATGCTTTGGCAGTTTATCAGTGCCGGAACAGGAATTGCCATCTGTGCCGTGGTCTTTCATGCTGTCAAGGAGAAAACGACTGAAAAGCTGGGCAACTTTTACAGTTTTTTTGTAAGGAGCTGTACCCGTGTATTGTTTCCCCTTGCAATTGCAGGCGCCACCATCCTTGTTTTTAATGGCACCCCTATGACTTTTGAGGGCAAGGATACCATAACTACGCCCGAAGGCGCAACACAGGAAATCAGCCGTGGCCCGGCAGCCGCATTTGTTATAATTAAACAATTAGGAACAAATGGCGGGGGATTTTATGGCCCGAATTCGACCAACCCAATGGAAAATCCCAATTACCTCACCAATATTGTTGAAACGGTGAGTCTCTTTTTGATACCCATTGCCATGATTTTTGCCTTCGGATTTGTTACCCGCAGGAAGAAGTTGGCATGGGTCATTTACGGGGTGATGACCGCGGGGTTTTTTATGCTGGTCATTCCTTCCATCGTTAGCGAAATGAACGGTAATCCGGCCATTGCCCATATGGGTATTCAACAAAACATGGGGAACATGGAAGGCAAAGAGGTTCGTTTTGGTCCGGCTGCATCTGCCTATTGGGCGGTAAATACAACCTGTACCAGCAATGGTTCGGTCAATGCGATGCATGACAGCATGATGCCGCTGACCGGAATGGCAACCCTGCTCGGTATGATGGTGAACAGTTTCTATGGCGGGGTAGGTGTCGGTTTCTTGAACTTTTACGTCTTTATCATCATCGCTGTTTTCATTGCAGGGCTCATGGTTGGACGTACTCCGGAGTTCCTGGGCAAAAAAATCGAAGCGAAGGAGGTTAAAATCGCCATGATCGTTGCCTTGTTGCATCCTTTGTTCATTCTTGCAGGAACAGCGCTGTCCAGTTATATCTACGTGGGTAATCCGGAAGAGTATGCCGGATGGCTTGCTAATCCCGGCTACCACGGGTTTAGCGAAATGCTTTATGAGTTCAGTTCGGCCTCGGCAAACAATGGAAGCGGCTTTGAAGGACTGGGCGACAATACGACGTTCTGGAATGTTGCTACTGGTTTGGTTATGTTGCTTGCCCGGTATTTACCCATCATTGGTCCGGTAGCCATTGCAGGTATTTTGGCCAGTAAAAAATACATTCCCGAAAGCGCCGGAACATTAAAAACCGACACGGGCACTTTTGGGTTAATGATATTTGCAGTCATATCTATTGTTGTTGCTCTGTCATTTTTCCCGGCGCTTACACTCGGTCCGCTTGCCGAATATTTCACCCTTTATTAATTCAATAGATAATAGATTTTAGATATCAGACTAAAAAATGAAATAACCATGAAAACACAGAATATATCCTTGTTTCAAAAAGAGTTGGTTAAGGAAGCTATCGGGCAATCCTTTGTAAAACTCGACCCAAGGAAGATGTACCGTAATCCGGTCATGTTTACCGTTGAGATCGGAACAATCGTGATGTTGGTGGTAACCTTGTTCACGCTAACCGGCGACAATTCGCAGGGGAGTTTCGGTTACAACTTCACCGTTTTTTTGCTCCTGTTTGTAACGTTATTGTTCGCCAATTTTGCCGAAGCCATAGCCGAAGCAAGGGGTAAAGCCCAGGCTGACAGCCTGCGGAAAACAAGGGAAGAAACCCCGGCAAAGCTGGAAAACGGTGAAACAATTTCATCTTCCCAGCTTAAAAAAGGTGATATTTTTATCTGCGAAACGGGAGATATCATTCCAACCGACGGGGAAATCATGGAAGGGCTGGCAACGATTGACGAAAGCGCCATAACCGGCGAAAGCGCTCCGGTGATCCGTGAAGCGGGTGGGGATAAAAGTTCGGTTACCGGCGGAACGAAAGTGCTTTCGGACCGGATTAAAGTGGAAGTAACCACCAAACCCGGTGAAAGCTTTTTAGATAAAATGATCGCACTGGTTGAAGGCGCCTCACGAAAAAAGACGCCCAACGAAATAGCGCTGACCATCCTGCTCGCAGGATTTACACTGGTTTTTATTATCGTGACGGTCACCTTAAAACCCTTTGCCGGTTATGCCAATACAACGATTACCATTTCGGCATTCATTGCCTTGTTTGTATGTCTCATTCCTACAACCATTGGCGGATTACTTTCAGCAATAGGGATTGCCGGAATGAACCGGGCCTTGATGGCAAACGTGATCACCAAATCGGGTAAAGCTGTAGAAACGGCCGGTGACCTCGATGTGCTGCTTCTGGACAAAACCGGGACCATTACTATTGGCAACCGGAAAGCGACTCAATTCCATTCCGTTAGCGGCGTCGATAAACAGTATCTCATGCACCGGGCTACATTGAGTTCGATTGCCGATGAAACTCCCGAAGGAAAATCGATCGTGGAACTGGCAGGGATTGACCTTCGTGATATCAGGCTGGAGAAACCCCGGTTTATCAAATTCAGCGCACAAACCCGCTGTTCAGGAGTTGAATTCGGGAACACCAGTATCAGAAAGGGAGCTTTCGATGCAATCAGGGACATTGTTGAACGAGCCGGACAGGAACTGCCTCAGGGAACTGAATCTATTGTGACGAAAATATCGTCAGATGGCGGTACCCCGCTGGTTGTGATCGAAAACAATGAAGTCCTTGGGGTCATTGAATTGCAGGACATCATTAAACCCGGCATTCGCGACCGGTTCGAACGGTTAAGAAAAATGGGTGTGAAGACCGTGATGGTCACCGGCGATAACCCGCTCACCGCAAAATACATTGCTGAAAAGGCCGGTGTGGACGATTATATCGCCGAGGCCAAACCCGAAGACAAGCTGGAATACATTAAAAAAGAGCAGGCCCAGGGTCGCCTGGTAGCCATGATGGGCGACGGAACAAACGACGCGCCTGCCCTGGCACAGGCCGATGTGGGTGTAGCCATGAACAGTGGCACCCAGGCTGCCAAAGAAGCAGGCAACATGGTGGATCTGGATAACGATCCGACCAAGCTGATCGAGATTGTGGAGATAGGGAAGCAATTGCTGATGACCCGCGGGGCGCTGACCACCTTTAGTATTGCAAACGATGTAGCTAAATACTTTGCTATCATCCCTGCTTTATTCATTACTTCTATTCCTGCCCTGCAGGGACTAAATATTATGAATCTGACCAGTCCGGAGAGCGCGATCTTATCGGCAGTCATTTTCAATGCCATTATTATCCCCTTGCTGATCCCTCTGGCACTGAAAGGAGTGGCCTATAAACCCATCGGCGCAAACGCCCTGCTCCGCAGGAACCTGTTCATCTACGGACTGGGCGGAATTATTGTTCCCTTCATCGGGATCAAACTGATCGATTTACTTGTATCAACAATGGTGTGAGATGTAAAAAGTTCACATCTCACATTTTACATTTCAAATTTTAGATCTCACATTATGAATACGATGAAAAAGAATATAGTACCGGCAATAAGACTTACATTGGTATGCATGGTCTTCTTCATGGGCATATACACTCTCATCCTGCTTGGGATTGCCCAATTGGCACCCAACAAAGGGAAAGGATTAACAATCACACAAAATGGTACAACTTATCATGTAAATGTCGGACAGTCTTTTACCCGGAATCAATACTTCTGGTCGAGACCTTCGGCTGTCGGTTATAATGCTGCCGGTTCGGGCGGTAGTAATAAAGGACCGTTAAACCCGGAATACCTGGCTGAAGTACAGGCACGTATTGATACGTTCCTGGTTCACAATCCCGGCGTTGAAAAAGCTGAGATCCCGGCCGACCTGGTGACCGCCAGCGGCAGCGGATTAGATCCTCATATTTCGGTGCAGGCCGCCAAAGTGCAGGTGAAACGGATTGCGAAGATCCGGAGCGTTTCAGAAGACGATTTACTTCAGCTTATTCGGGAGAATACTGAAAAGCCCCTGCTGGGGTTATTGGGTACTGAAAGGATTAATGTGCTTAAATTAAATCTGGCATTGGACAGGATGAATCATCGTTAGTTTGGATGGTTCTTTTTACCATACCACCAGAATACGATTCCTTAGCTCATAGCAAATGGTTTCCTGTTTTACCACCCTAAATATGTGACTTACGGCTATTTCTTATTGTAACTTTGATTAAAATCCGACTGATGATTGAAAAAGAACAAAATGTTCAGCACTTTCTTGATTTGATAAAGAGATCAAGGCGCGGTAAGTTCAAAATCTACATCGGTATGAGCGCCGGTGTAGGTAAAACTTACCGGATGCTTCAGGAAGCACATATCTTACTGCGCAATGGCATTGATGTAAAACTGGGATATATCGAAACCCACAGACGCGACGAAGTGGAAGAATTACTCAATGGATTACCGGTTATTCCCAGAAGAAAGATTTTTTACAAAAGCCGCGAAGTGGAGGAAATGGATTTACAGGCCATCCTGAATTTAAGGCCGGAAGTGGTGATTATCGATGAGCTGGCGCATACGAATGTCCCCGGAAGTAAAAATGAAAAGCGCTGGCAGGATGTATTGGATGTGATCGATGCAGGGATCAATGTGATCAGCGCTATCAATATCCAGCATATTGAAAGCTTAAATGAAGATGTAAAAAAAATATCGGGGATAGAAGCAAAAGAACGCATCCCGGACAACGTTCTGGTGATGGCTGACGAGGTAGTTAATATTGACCTTCCTGCTGACGAACTCATTACCCGGCTTAAAGAGGGCAAAATTTATACAAAGGACAAGATAGAAACGGCGCTGAGCAATTTTTTCAGGACTGAGAATATCTTGCAATTGAGGCAATTGGCGCTTAAAGAAGTAGCATCGCAGGTCGAACGGAAGGTGGAAAGGGAAATTCCCAAAAATTTTCCACAGTACCGGGAAAGGTTCCTGGCCTGCATCAGCACGAATGAGAAAACGGCCAAAACCGTTATCAGAAAAACAGCTCGTTTGGCTAATTTTTACAGTAGTAAATGGTACGTGGTTTATGTGCAGACACCCCGGGAAAATTCCGACAAGATTGCACTTGCCAAACAGAGACACCTGATTAACAATTTTAAACTGGCCACAGAAATGGGTGCAGAAATTATCAAAGTAAAAAGTGACCGGGTCGCCAAGGCAATTATTGAACAGGCTGTTGAACGGGGAATTTCAACGGTTTGCATTGGCAGGCCGCGTTTCAACTTATTGAAACTGATTTTGGCGACAAATATTTTTAATGATCTGCTGAAAAAACTTTCTTCAAATAAAATTGACATTGTAATACTTTCATAGATGAAGATTAAAACAAAACTGATTTTAGGTCTTGGTTCGCTTTTCGGCCTGATAATCATCCTGAACATATTGGGAATTCTAAAAATCAAGACCCTGTCAAATGCAACTGACAATATTCTGGTTGATAATTACATTACCCTTGAATATGCCAGGAATATGCTAAAAGCGGTCGATAAAATCCGGGAAGATGAAAAAGCAATTGAAATTTTTGAGGACCATCTGAAAAAACAACAAAATAACATTACTGAGGTGGGGGAAGCTGAATTTACAGAAAGCCTCGCAGCGCATTTCAGGAAATTAAAGGAAAATCCGGCTGATTCAGTTGCTCCCGTTGAAATAAGAAACGATCTAAACCGGATCATGCACCTGAATATGTCTGCCATTCAGGAAAAAAGCGCAATTGCCCAAAAAAAAGCGTCCAAAGCGATTTTATGGATAGGAGTTACCGCAACCTTTTGTTTTATTATTGCTTTTGTTTTATTGCTGAGGCTACCGGGAAATATTGCCAATACAATAAGAGAACTGACCGAAAGTATCCGCCAGATAGCTGCAAAAAATTACTCGCAAAGGATACGGTTTGAGACGCACAATGAATTCGGAGAATTGGCAAGGACGTTTAACACAATGGCACAGGAACTGGAAGAATACAATAACAGTAATATTGCCAAACTAATGATGGCCATAAAAAGGATGGAAGCGTTGATAGAAAAAATGAACGAACCGGTCTTTGGGCTTGATGAAAGCAAAATAATCATTTTCGCCAATGATGAGGCCAGGAAGATTACAGGTTTGGGAAAAGGGCAACTCGTTGGCAAAAATGCCGAAGAACTTGCTGTTAGCAATGATTTGATACGGGAATTGCTACAGGAGCTTTTCGGAGCGAAACAAAAGAACAGAAAAGAACCGTTAAAAATATTTGCCGACGGGAAAGAAAGTTATTTCGAAAAAGAAATTTTAAACGTTACACTGGAACCTCAAGGCACTCAGGATAAAAAAATGATCAGCCACGTAATTCTGCTGAGAAATGTAACTTCCTATAAAGAACTCGATTTTGCCAAAACCAATTTTATTGCAACAGTCTCACATGAATTTAAAACGCCGATATCGTCCATTAAAATGAGCCTGCAACTGTTGGAGAATAACCGAATCGGGCCGTTAAACGAGGAACAAAAAAATTTAGTCAGCAGCATAAAAGATGACGCCGCCCGGCTTTTAAATATTACGGGCGAATTGCTGAACATGACCCAGGTTGAAAGCGGAAATATTCAGTTAAACATTATGCCTGCCAATCCGAAAGATATTTTGGAGTACGCAATCAAGGCTAATAAAGTGCCGGCCGGGCAAAAGAAAGTATCGTTTGAAATTGCAGGTTTTGAGGAGTTGCCCAAAGTGCTTGCCGACAGGGAAAAAACCGCATGGGTACTTACTAATCTTATTTCAAATGCCATACGTTACTCTTATGATAATTCCAAAATTATTATGTCGGCAGAGAATGCTGGTAAATGCGTTAAGTTGTCTGTAAAAGATACCGGTCAGGGTATTGCGCCGGAATATAAAAGCAAAATATTCGACCGTTATTTCCGGGCTCCCGGATCAAAGAGGGACGGGACGGGCCTTGGACTTGCCATCAGCAAAGAATTTATTGAGGCACAGGGCGGACAAATAACTGTTGAAAGCGATTTAGGCGCCGGTAGTATATTCACCATCACTTTGAACAAGGCTACATAAAAATCAGGTAGCTTAATTTTAGCGTTTCCCGGGTACTTTATTCGTATTCTTCTGTTAACAGCAATTTAAATCCTTCGGAAGCATAGGTTTTAAAGATGCCCTGTTCATCGGTATAAATAAAATAAGCCTCAAGGTCGTTTCTCGAATTGACTATTGCAACCGATTTTTCCAGACCAGATACCATAAAAGCAGTGGCAAAAGCATCGGCTACCATACAACTGTCGGCCAGTACGGTGGCGCTTAACAGGCTGCTTAAAGCCGGATAACCTGATTTAGGGTCGATGGTATGGGCGTATTTTTTTCCGTCAACAACATAAAATTTATGATAATTTCCCGATGTCGCCAGGGCTTTATCCTTTAACTGCACAATTGCCTTAAGCTCTTGATTAGTTGTATTATTATCATCTGGTTTACTGATTCCAATTTTCCAATATGCTCCTTTTGGATTTTTACCACAGGCAACTACTTCTCCGCCAATTTCCACCATATAATTTTCACATCCCTGCTCCGCCAGATACCCTGCCACCAGGTCGCACATATAACCTTCGGCAAGGGCGTTGCAATCAAGCATGGTATTCGGGTGTTGCTTTACAATCTTGCCGTCTGACAGGCGAATCTTTTTGTATCCAACAAGCTGTCTAAGTGAATCAATCCGTTCCTGTGTAATCTTTTCCCTGTTTTTGAATCCAAACCCCCATGCATTGACCAATGGAGCAATGGTGATATCAAAAGCGCCGTTGGTGGCTTCCGAGATTTCCATCGCTTTTTTATAAACGGTCAAAAAGCAGTTATCCAAAACAGTATCCCTGTTTTGATTAACTTTGGAAATAGTACTGTAGGGGTCAAAGGTCGATAATGAATGGTTAACCTTATCCATGGTTTTAACGATACCCTCCCGCAGGTCGGCACCATCAGGGCTTTCGTAGGTTATATGGTAAGTTGTCCCATGGTCAAACCCTTCATTAAAAATGTACTTGCCCTTTTCATTGCAAGCCCCGAATATGACAGCAATAAAAAAAGTGATTCGTGTGATCTGTTGTACCATATCATATGCATTTCCGGCAAAGATAGCTGGATTTATCGCAACCCGGTCTACATGGAAATGATACTCAGACGTTGTCTCTTTATGGATATGTATAGTCAACACCCGCAGGAAAGCGACTTTTTATAAAAATATCGGAGAAAATCATCCCGCGGTCCATAAAAAAAATCTCGTCGAATCTTGCTTTTTATTTTAAAAAAGGTTAATTTTATTTTTTATCAAAAGAGAATTATTATCATTTAAAAATAAATCTATATGTCTTTGGACGAGGTGCGGGATAAACTTATACACAGCGGTTTAAAAGTTACTCCTCAGCGGGTTGCTATATTGGAAGCGGTTGTAAATCTTAATAACCACCCGACAGTTGAACAGATAATTGACTACATCCGGATCAGTCAGCCGAATATATCGACGGCAACAGTTTACAAAGTACTGGATGCGCTTGTGGAGAATGCTCTTATTAAAAGAGTTAACACAGAAAGGGACATAACCCGATATGATGCGATTCTGGAACCGCATCATCACATTTATTATCCGGATTCCAACACTATTGAAGACTATATCGACCATGAGCTGACTGATTTGTTGAAGACACATTTTGGGAAAAAGGAAATACCGGGAGTAATAATTGAGGACATAAAACTCCAGATTGTCGGCAGATGTAAAAAAACGGCCGCAGAAAAATGAATTGTTTAAGTCATGGATTTATAATCACAAACACAATAATTAAAACTGGTTAAATATGGAAGAAAATTCGGAAAACATCAGCAAATGCCCCGTTACAGGCGCCGTGAGAAAGCATGCTACCGGAATGGGGGGTACTAAGAATACAAATTGGTGGCCAAATCAGCTAAAAATGAGCATATTGCGCCAACATTCCTGCAAATCGAACCCAATGGGAGAGGATTTTAACTATGCAGAAGAATTCAAAAGTCTGGACCTGGCTGCTGTAAAAGAGGACCTTCATAAGCTAATGACCGACTCACAGGAATGGTGGCCTGCCGATTTCGGGCATTATGGCCCGTTTTTTATTCGTATGGCCTGGCATAGTGCAGGTACCTACCGTACGGGCGACGGGCGTGGCGGAGCGGGTAGCGGACAACAACGGTTTGCCCCGCTCAACAGCTGGCCCGACAACGTTAATCTTGATAAGGCACGCCGGCTGCTTTGGCCGGTCAAGCAAAAATATGGTAAGAAAATTTCATGGGCTGACCTGATGATCTTAGCCGGTAATGTAGCTTTGGAATCGATGGGATTCAAAACTTTTGGTTTCGCCGGAGGACGTGAGGATGTATGGGAACCGGAGGAAGATGTTTACTGGGGGGCTGAAACAAAGTGGCTTGGCGGTGATGTTCGATATGCTCACGGATCGGAGGGGGTCGAAAAAGAAGGCGCTGTTGTCGTCTCCGATGACGACGCCGACGGAGATATACATTCCCGCAAGCTGGAAAATCCACTTGCCGCAGTCCAGATGGGGTTAATCTATGTTAATCCGGAAGGACCTGATGGAAATCCGGATCCCATAGCAGCCGCGCATGATATCCGTGAAACCTTTAAACGTATGGCTATGAATGATGAAGAAACCGTGGCGCTTATTGCAGGTGGTCATACTTTCGGTAAAACACATGGTGCCGGGGAAGCTACACATGTAGGGCCGGAACCTGAAGCGGCGCCTATTGAAGAACAAGGGCTGGGATGGAAAAGCAGTTTTGGTACCGGAAAAGGCGGTGATGCGATTACCAGCGGCCTGGAAGTCACCTGGACGCAAACTCCTGCCAAGTGGAGTTATTATTTTTTCGAAAATCTCTTTAAATATGAGTGGGAACTAACAAAAAGTCCGGCAGGGGCGCATCAATGGGTAGCAAAGAACGCAGGAAATGTCATACCTGATGCCCATGATCCGTCTAAAGCCCATGCGCCGACCATGCTTACAACCGACCTTTCGTTGCGTTTCGACCCGGCATATGAAAAAATTTCAAGGCGTTTCTACGAACACCCCCTTGAATTTGCCGATGCCTTTGCCCGCGCATGGTTTAAATTAACCCACCGGGACATGGGGCCGCGTTCGCGTTATTTGGGACCGGAAGTGCCAAAAGAAGAACTTCTTTGGCAAGATCCGATACCTGAGGTTAATCATCCGCTTATCGATGAAAGTGATATTGCCGGACTGAAAATCAGTATATTGACCTCCGGTCTGTCGGTTTCGGAACTGGTATCCACGGCCTGGGCTTCGGCCTCTACTTTTCGCGGTTCCGACAAACGGGGCGGGGCAAACGGTGCGCGCATTCGTCTTGCTCCCCAGAAAGACTGGGCTGTGAATAATCCTGCCCGGTTGGCGAAGGTTCTGGGAAAGCTGGAAAGCATTCAAAACCAGTTCAGTACTATTTCGGGTAATGGTAAAAAAGTCTCGCTCGCCGACCTGATTGTATTGGGTGGTTGCGCAGGCGTTGAAAAAGCGGCAAAGGATGCCGGCTATAACATCGCCGTTCCGTTCACACCCGGGCGTATGGATGCCTCACAGGATCAGACCGATCCGGAGTCGTTCAGCGTACTGGAGCCAATAGCCGATGGCTTTCGTAATTTTTTGAAGGCAAAGTACAACGTCTCAACAGAAGAGTTGTTGGTTGACAAAGCCCAACTGCTTACCTTAACTCCTCCGGAAATGACCGTACTTATTGGGGGTATGCGGGTATTGAATACCAATTTTGACAATTCAAGGCATGGCGTTTTTACCGAGAAACCAGAGATACTTACGAATGATTTTTTTGTGAACCTGCTTGATATGTCTACCGTGTGGATGCCGGCCGCTGAAGACAAAGAGACCTTTACCGGACGCGACCGCAAAACAGGTGAAATAAAATGGACGGCAACCCGGGCCGACCTTATTTTCGGATCAAATTCCGAACTTAGGGCGCTTTCGGAAACCTATGGCAGTTCGGATGCCGGGGAAAAATTCGTGGCGGATTTTGTTGCTGCATGGAACAAAGTCATGAATCTCGACCGCTTTGATCTGAAATAAGACAAAATGCCATATTGAGTGGTTGCCCGGAATTTTTGGGCGACCACTTTCAATGTTGTTGAAATTACTTTCCGATACAGAAATGCCTAAAGATGTGTCCGAGGATTTCGTTGCTGCTGATGTCGCCGGTGATTTCGCCCAGGTACTGAAGGCATTCGCGAATGTCCTGTGCCAGAAATTCCCCTGAAACCTGCTGTTCCATACCCATTTGTACCCGTTGAAGCGACTCGTTGGCACGAACAAGCGCTTCAAAATGCCGGACGTTGATCACAATGGTGTCTTCTTCTCCGATTTGATCCAGTTCAGCAGTTTGCTGCATCACCGTTATCAGCTCGTCCAGGTGGTCCCGGTTCTTTGCAGAAAGAAAAACCAGATGCTCGCCTGGCTGCAGGCTGAGATTCTGAAGTCCGCCGATTGTATCCGCCAACCCGATATCCGTCTTATTGGCTGCGATGATCAGACGCTGATCGGTGATCAGCTCACGGATCAGCTCAATCCTGCCGGTGATCACAGGCAGGGGATTCGTCGTGTCGACCACCAGCAAGGCAATAGACGCCTCCCGAAGCTTGTTGTAGCTCCTTGCTATCCCCATGCTTTCGATGGTATCGTTAGTTTTACGAAGTCCGGCTGTGTCAAAAAAACGAAATGCAGTTCCCTGAATGTCAATCACATCCTCGATCACATCACGGGTGGTACCGTGAATGTCCGATACGATAGCCTTTTCCTCATTCAACAGAGCATTCAGCAGAGTCGATTTTCCAACATTAGTTTCGCCAACAATCGCTACAGGAATGCCGTTTTTGATGACATTTCCCAGCCGGAAGGAATTCTTCAGCCGCACTACCACTTCGGTAATCTGATCGATCAGCTTTTTTAACGCCGAACGATCGGCAAACTCAACATCTTCTTCACTGAAGTCGAGTTCCAACTCGACAAGGGCGATAAAATGCAACAGTTTTTCCCGCAACTGCGTTATTTCGGTTGAAAATCCTCCACGCATCTGATTAAGTGCCACCTTTTGGGAAGCACGGGTGGTCGAGGCAATCAGATCGGCCACAGCTTCCGCCTGCGACAGGTCCATCTTCCCATTCAGAAACGCCCTTTTGGTGAACTCGCCCGGACCGGCCATCCGTGCTCCCCGTGAAATAAGCACCTGCAGGATGCGCTGCTGTATATAAACCGAGCCATGGCAGCTGATTTCAACCACATCTTCTCCGGTGAACGAGTGAGGGGCGAGAAAGAGCGATACCACTACTTCGTCAATAATTTCAGCGCCTTCGCAAAAAACACCGTAATGAAGCGTGTTGCCTTTCTGGGCCGCAAGATGTTTACCTTCGACCGGAGAGCGGAATACCCGGCTGGCTATTTCAATGGCCTTTCCTCCCGATAAACGGAGCACCGCAATGGGTCCCATCCCGGGAGACGTGGCTATGGCGCATATGGTAGATTGATCAGGCATATCAATATTTCTCTGTTCCACAAAAGTAGGGAATGAAATCCAAACAGTAACTTTGCAGAAAAATTATTTCACATGGATGCAGTGATCGAAAGAGCCATCCGCGCAATTAAGCGGTCTCGGTATACCATCGTTTTTACTGGTGCGGGAATCTCCGTTGAAAGCGGGATTCCGCCGTTCCGGGGCGAGAACGGTATCTGGAATAAATATGATCCGAAAGTACTTGAACTGGATTATTTTATCACAAATCCGGCGCGATGCTGGATCTCGATTCGGGAAATTTTTTATGATTTTTTTGCAGTATCCAAACCCAACGATGCCCATTTTATGCTCGCCCGAATGGAGAAAAACGGACTTTTAAACGCTGTGATCACGCAAAACATCGATAATTTGCATCAGGAAGCAGGAAGCCATACCGTACGGGAGTTTCATGGCAATTCGAAACAACTCGTATGCATGAAGTGCGGTAAAAAATATCCGGTACGTGATTTTGATCTCCGACATATACCTCCCTTATGCAAACAGGATGGAGCGGTACTTAAACCTGATTTTGTGTTTTTTGGAGAAGGTATACCTGAGAAAGCCTGTTCTGATTCATTTGCCGATGCCGGCAAGGCTGAAGTATGCCTGGTCGTAGGCTCAACAGGCGAAGTTATTCCTGCAGCCTATGTTCCGCGAATGGCCAAACAACACGGAGCAACTATTATCGAGATCAACCCTGTTGAGTCTTCTTTTACAGACAAAATTACCGATATCTGGTTAAAGGGAAGGGCAGGAGAGGTGTTGATGCAAGTCGGGAAGCTGTTGGACGCAAACGCCGATTAAGAAAAAAAAGGTATATTTGGGCCGAAAAATGCTCCGGTCATAGACTCACCAGAGCTTAACGTCTTAATACGTGTGTCTTGATACTTGATACTTAAATTAGATACAGATGAAACTACTTGATGGAAAAACAGCAATTATTACCGGTGCCTCAAGAGGTATTGGTAAAGCGATTGCTTTAAAATTTGCTGAAGAGGGTTGTAATATTGCTTTCACCGATCTGTTTGAAGATGATCATATGAAGGCAACGGAAGCAGAACTGAATGCCCTGGGCGTGAAGGCAAAAGGTTATGCTTCGAACGCTGCCCTTTTCGAACAGACTGATGAAGTAGTCACCAAAATTGTTGATGAATTCGGACAGGTTGACGTGCTGGTGAACAATGCCGGTATTACCAAAGATACCTTGCTGATGCGGATGACCGAAGAACAATGGGACGCCGTTATCAATGTCAATCTGAAGTCGGTATTTAACTTCACGAAGGCCGTGCAAAAAACCATGCTGAAACAAAGGAGCGGTTCGATCGTCAATTTAAGCTCAGTCGTGGGCGTAAGCGGAAACGCCGGACAGTCGAACTATTCAGCATCGAAAGCCGGCATTATCGGCTTTACCAAATCGATCGCCAAAGAGCTTGGTTCGCGGGGTATTCGCAGTAATGCCATCGCCCCAGGGTTTATCATCACCGAAATGACCGCCAAAATTCCGGAAGATGCACGAAAGGCCTGGGAAGCCAATATCCCTATGAAACGCGGCGGATCTCCCGAAGAAGTTGCCAGGGTGGCATTATTTCTGGCATCCGATCTTTCATCCTATGTCAGTGGGCAAGTTATAAATGTATGCGGGGCAATGAATACCTGATGCCTGAACTGCACGATATCGCAAAAAACCGTTACCCTGATCGTAACGGTTTTTTTGTTCGTGTCAGATCACAGACTTTTATTGATGTTACTTTTTTCATAACTTGTGTTCTTTTATGATGAAGAGGAACGGACCCCTTGTCTTGGGGTATTTTACGAACTTTGGCAGATGAATAGAAGAAGCATAGCCTTTCAGTTAAGTCTGTATATCCTGATTACGGTAAGCCTCGTTTTTACGGTTATCGTTTTCATGAATTATGATCTCAGTAAAAAGATCGTATTGGGGCATATCGGAGGAAGCGGTGCCGGCCAGGCGGATTTGAACGGTCTTTTACGTGATATGATCATCGTATCAGTTACCGGTCTGGTCGTGATCTCGTTTGTTATCAGGTGGGTATTTCGCCGTACCCTTATTCCTTTATCCCATGTAGTCGAGTCGATCAGGCAGTTTACCTTTGGTGAACGGTCAAAGAAAAAACGCGATAATGAAATTAATTTGCTGGCTGACAGTTTGTCTGAACTGCAGCAAAAATATTCTGGTTTTATGGTTGAACAGAATCAGAATAAGAAAGACCGGCGAAAGTATGAAAAAGATCTGAAATCGGCCCGGGAGATTCAGTCGGTCATTATACCCAACCACTTTTCATTGGTTCCCCGACATCCGGAAATTGACCTGTATGCTTCACTTCATCCGGCCGAAAGCATTGGCGGCGATTTCTACGACTTTTTTTTCATTGACTCCAATCACCTTTTGTTTACCATGGGAGACGTCTCCGGAAAAGGAATACCTGCAGCACTTTTTATGGCCGTCGCCCACACCATGATTAAGAGTAAAGCCACTTCTTTGTCTGCCAAGCAGGTAGTTAATGAAGTAAACAGGGAACTGAGCCATCATAATGCCAACCAGCATTTTTTAACCCTCTTTCTGGGTATCCTTGACATTCAAAACGGCATTTTGAACTATTGTAATGCTGCTCATAACTATCCTTTTCTGATCAGGTCAGACCGGCAGATACAGTTGCTTGACCGTACGCATGGTTTACCCATTGGGGTCTATCCGAACAAGACTTATGCGGGTGATTCGATTGTACTCCGCGGCGGCGATATGATCATTCTCTATACAGACGGTGTCACCGACTGTATAGATGCGAATGATCATCTCTACGGGATGGAGCGATTGACCGAAAATATCAGCAACATGATGGAGCTGTCTTCGCAGGAGCTGGTAACACGCCTGCTGAAAAGCCTGGAGGTATTTCATGGAAAGACCCCGCAGGCCGACGACATCAGCCTCATGGCTATCCGGTATAATGAAAAATAATTAAACAATTTCACCTGCTGTTCCTTTAATTTAAAAAGTTTCCTGCGTTTGGGGATCTGCTTTCCGAGAAAAGAGCCTCATTGCCGGGAGGTACTATCCCAAACGCACGGGAATACCCAAAAATGAAGAGGAATGAATGAATTTCAACATCTGTTACTGGAAGCCGGAAGTATTGTTGCAGGGATCTTCCTGGCCATCATTGTCTACCGCGCCCTGCGGAAATTTGTGAGGAAACAGGCGCATCAGCATGTCTGGTTAAAAATACTCAAACGAGCGATCGTACCATTAGGCATTTTGATCGTTATTACCCTAGCTTCAGTCTGGCTTCCGGTGATCGAAATCCCTTTTGACATTCATATCTTTATTTCTATCTGTTACACGATTGTTATCGCCTGGATCCTGATCATTGCCATTGCCAGCATTCGGCTGATTGTTATGGCCCGGTACGATATTACCTTGTCGGATAATCTGAAGGCGCGTAAAATTCAAACGCAACTGGTCGTTATTGAGCGGGTACTGACCACGGCAGTCATCTTCATCGCTTTTTCCGTCATACTGCTGACATTCCCGCGGATCAGGCAAGTGGGAATGAGTTTGCTGGCCAGCGCGGGTATTGCCGGGATCATCATTGGATTTGCCGCCCAGCAAAGTCTCTCCATGTTCCTCGCCGGCTTTCAGATTGCCTTTACCCAACCCATCCGGATCGATGATGTTGTTATTGTTGAAAATGAGTGGGGAAGGGTGGAAGAGATTACGCTCACCTATGTGGTCATCCGGATTTGGGACCAGCGAAGATTAATTGTTCCGATCAATTATTTTATAAACAAGCCATTCCAAAACTGGAGCCGCACAACTACCGAAATACTTGGGACCGTATTTGTTTATGTCGATCTGGAATTCCCGATTGAGGTGTTGCGTCAGGAGCTCACGCGCATATTGAAAGACCTGACCGAATGGGACGGAAAGGTAAGCAACCTGCAAGTGACCGATATTAAAGAAAATGTCATTGAATTAAGGGTTCTGGTTAGTTCCACCAACTCCTCTCTGTCGTGGGATTTAAGGGTTAAAATAAGGGAAAAACTCATCAACTTTATTCAGCATACCTATCCGCAGTATTTTCCACGAACCAGGGTTATTGTGAATACAGGAACGGAGCACACCGTAAGCGCTCGGGAGGAGGGGTCCATATACGCGGGAAAGCTTGATCCGAACCGGAAATAACAATACCCCTAAAGCGCTGTCACTTTAGGGGTATTGTTATCGTGCCGTCCTTTTTCAGGCTTGCTGAGGAGCGCCGAGAATCCGGATCTTGATTTTTTCATTTTTCTTGTCAAAGCCGATCGACACGGTGTCACCCTCGGTTATGGAAGCCCGGATAATGACTTCTGCCATTTCGTCTTCAAGGTACTTTTGAATTGCCCGTTTCAGGGGCCGGGCGCCATACTGGACATCATAACCTTTTTCTGCGATGAAGTCCTTGGCGGCCCGCGAAATCTTGAGTTTGTAGTTCAATGAGGCAACACGGTCATACAATCCTTTGAGCTCAATATCAATGATTTTGTGTATGTCTTCCTTCGAAAGACTGTTGAACATTACCACGTCATCGATCCTGTTCAGAAATTCCGGTGCAAATGTCCGCTTCAGCGCTTTTTCAACAATATATTTCGCATGTTCGGTTTCGTCTTCTGCCGTTTTTGCATGCACATTGAATCCGATTCCCGCTCCAAAATCCTTTAATTGACGCGAACCGATGTTAGATGTCATGATAATAATGGTATTTTTAAAATCGATATTCCTTCCCAGACTGTCGGTAAGTCGTCCTTCGTCAAGCATCTGCAGCAAGAGATGAAATACGTCAGGATGCGCTTTTTCGATTTCATCCAGCAACAAGACTGAGTATGGCTTGCGCCGGATTTTCTCGGTCAACTGGCCGCCTTCTTCATATCCGACATATCCCGGGGGAGCTCCGACAAGGCGTGAAACGGAAAATTTTTCCATGTATTCGCTCATATCGATCCGGATCAGTGCGTCTGTACTGTCAAATAAATACTGCGCGATCACCTTGGCGAGCTGAGTTTTCCCCACGCCGGTAGGCCCGAGGAATATAAAAGAGCCAATCGGCTTGTTGGGATCCTTCAAGCCGGCACGGTTTCGCTGGATAGCTTTTACAATTTTTTTAATTGCCTCATCCTGTCCAACGACACTGCCCTTCAGTTTTTCTCCCATGTACATCAGCCGTTTCCCTTCGGCCTGGGCAATACGTTGCACCGGAACACCTGACATCATGGCAACAACTTCTGCCACTTTATCCTCATTCACGACCTCACGATGACTCAGCAGCTCTTTTTCCCAGGCTTCTTTCTCCTGATCGAGCAACTGCAGCAGGTTTTTTTCCTTATCGCGATGGCTCGCTGCAAGTTCGAAATTCTGACTCTTAACGGCTCTTATTTTTTCTTCACGGGTGCTTTCTATTTTCTGTTCCAGCTTAACAATCCGGTCTGGCACGTTAATATTGGATATATGCACACGCGATCCGGATTCGTCAAGGGCGTCAATAGCCTTGTCCGGAAGAAAACGATCGGTAATATACCTGGCCGTCAGTTTAACGCAGGCTTCGATCGCTTCCTTCGTATAATATACGTTGTGATGGTCTTCATATTTCTCCTTGATATTGTTCAGTATTTCAATGGTTTCGTCGACGGTTGTAGGTTCCACCATCACTTTCTGAAACCGCCGTTCCAATGCGCCATCCTTTTCAATTTGCTGACGGTATTCGTCAAGAGTGGTAGCACCGATACACTGGATGTCGCCCCGCGCCAGAGCAGGTTTCAGCATGTTAGCCGCATCAAGTGATCCTGTGGCGCCTCCGGCACCTACAATGGTGTGTATTTCGTCGATAAACAGAATGACGTTATTTACTTTCGAAAGCTCATTTAAGATAGCTTTCATGCGTTCCTCAAACTGTCCGCGATACTTGGTTCCGGCTACAATAGAGGCAATATCAAGGCTTACAACACGCTTGTCAAAGAGCACACGGGAAACCTTCTTTTGAACGATACGCAAGGCGAGCCCTTCGGCAATCGCCGATTTACCCACCCCAGGTTCTCCGATCAAAATCGGATTATTCTTTTTTCGCCGGGACAGGATCTGAGCCAGGCGTTCGATTTCCTTTTGCCGGCCCACAATGGGGTCGAGGTTGTTCTCCTCGGCAGCTTTGGTGATGTCGATGCCAAAATTATCAAGGACAGGGGTTTCTGACTTTGCCGCACCCGGCTTCTTGGATGAGCCTGTTGAACCAGATTTGGAAAAGGGGTCATCCATATCATCGTCTTCTTCGCCAAAATCGGCCTTATCTTCGGGTTGCTTGTAGTCTTCCAGCCGCGATTTCAGGATGTAATAATTTACATGGAAATCATTCAATAACCCCGCAATCCTGCTGTCCTTGTCCTTCAAAATGGCAAGCAACAAGTGTCCGGTACTAATGGTAGGGCTGTTCAGTGCCCGCGCTTCCAGATAAACAAGCTTTAAAGCTTTCTCTGCTGATTTTAAGAGTTGTATTGATGCCTGAGTATCAACTTCCTTATCTGTACGGAGCATATTTTCAACTGCCTCTTTTACCTCTGACAAATTTACTCCCAAATTGGAAAGCATATCAATTGCAATACCTTCTCCATCTCTCAAAATTCCCAGAAAAATATGTTCCAGCCCGATCTGCTCGTTTCCCAACCTTATAGCCTCCTCGCGGCTGTAAGTGAGAACATCTTTTATTCTTGGTGAGAATTGAGAATCCATAATCGTTGTTTGTTTTTATTATAAATATTGTATCACTCTAACAAAAAGTATTCCCAAAATGTTGAGTGAAAACGGGTTCATCCCGCGTTAATAATCATTTAAATCTGAAAGATCATCAAACAGCGTAACTCCGGCCGTTATTCCCTCCTCCGTTTCCGGAAAACGATGACCTGAATCATGGCCTAAAAATACAGATAATTATTTATTCCCGTTTAATTAGAAAAGCTTGATTTTTAAACAGGATATTGTTGAAATTTAATAGCACTTGTCCGATTAAATCGCTCGGAAAATAACCGTCTTTCGGACTATTTTTATATTTTTGTACTTCATTTTTAATAATACAAAAAAAGATAAAGGAGAATTAAATGGCTGAAGGCGAAAAAATTATAAAGATCAACATAGAAGAGCAAATGAAATCGGCCTACATTGATTATTCGATGTCGGTAATTGTTTCAAGAGCTTTGCCTGACGTGCGTGACGGATTGAAACCGGTACACCGGCGAGTTCTGTATGGAATGCAGGAACTGGGCGTGTTTTCAAACCGCTCATACAAGAAATCGGCAAGAATTGTAGGTGAGGTACTTGGAAAGTACCATCCTCATGGCGATTCTTCCGTATATATGGCCATGGTAAGGATGGCACAGGAGTGGTCTTTGCGTTATCCATTGGTGGACGGACAGGGTAATTTTGGCTCGATCGACGGTGACAGTCCGGCGGCAATGAGGTATACAGAAGCCAGGATGACTAAGATCGCGGAAATGACACTGAGTGATCTGGACAAGAATACGGTAGATTTTCAACCCAACTTTGATGAATCTCTTAACGAACCTACTGTCCTGCCGACACGCTTTCCGCTTTTACTCGTAAACGGGACTTCCGGTATCGCAGTGGGCATGGCAACGAATATGCCCCCACATAATTTATCCGATACGATCGATGCGATTGTCGCGTACATTGATAATCGGGAAATTGACGTGAAGGATCTGATCCCGATTATAAAAGCGCCTGACTTTCCGACCGGTGGTATTATATACGGATACAAGGGAGTTGAAGAATCTTATGAAACCGGACGCGGACGGGTCCTGGTGCGTGGTAAATCTCACATTGAACCTTACGGAAACGGCCGCGAACGCATTATAATAACCGAAATCCCTTATATGGTCAATAAAGCGGAACTGATCATAAAAATCGCTGACCTTGTTAATGAGCGGAAAATTGAAGGGATCTCGAATGTCAATGATGAATCCGACCGCGACGGAATGCGGATTGTGATTGATATCAAAAAAGATGAAATTTCGAACGTTGTCCTGAATAAGCTTTACAAGTACACGCCGCTGCAAACATCATTCAGCGTGAATAACATAGCCCTCGTCAAAGGAAGACCGCGTTTACTGAATCTTAAAGATCTGATTCATTATTTTGTAGACCACCGGCACGACGTGGTGATTCGCCGCACGCGCTACGAGCTTGACCAGGCTGAAAAACGTGCCCATATTCTCGAGGGACTGATCATTGCCAGCGATAATATTGATGAAGTCATCGCTATCATCAGGGGATCGAAAACCCCCGACGAAGCCCGTGAAAGTCTGATCAGCCGTTTCTCCTTATCCGATCTGCAGGCCCGGGCTATCGTGGAAATGCGCCTTCGCCAGTTAACCGGCCTGGAACAGGACAAACTGCATCAGGAATACGCGGATATTATGCAATTCATTGACCGCTGCCGGCAAATCCTGGCCGATGAAAGCCTGCGTATGCAGATCATTAAAGATGAACTGTTTGAAATAAAGCAGCAATTCGGAGATCAGCGGAAAACAGAAATTGTCCCCAACGCGGAAGAGTTCAACCCGGAAGATTTTTATGCCGATGAGGAAATGGTCATCACTATTTCCCACCTGGGTTACATTAAGAGAACCCCGCTGACGGATTTTAAAACGCAGGGAAGGGGAGGAGTAGGCTCAAAGGGAAGCACGACCCGTGACGAGGACTTCCTCGAACACCTGTTTATCGCCTCTATGCACAATACGCTCTTGTTGTTTACAGAAAAGGGTAAGTGTTTCTGGCTGAAGGTATATGACATACCGGAAGGAACCAAAACCGCCAAAGGCCGCGCCATTCAAAATCTGCTTAATATTGAGGCAGACGATCAGGTATTGGCCTATATTAAGGTTAAAACACTCAGCGACTCCGATTATATCAACAACAATTACATTATTCTTTGCACGAAAAAGGGAATAATAAAAAAGACTTCTTTGGAAGCTTATTCCCGCCCCAGACAAAACGGTATCAATGCCATTACCGTCAGAGAGGGTGATCAACTGCTGGAAGCATTGCTCACAAACGGCAATCATGAAATTATGATCGCCGTCAGGTCGGGTAAAGCGATCCGCTTCCACGAAAAGATTGTCCGGGCAATCGGAAGAACAGCATCCGGGGTGAGAGGAATTACCCTCGGACATGAGCAGGATGAGGTTGTTGGCATGATATCTGTGGAGAACCAGTCGGATGATGTGTTGGTAGTCTCCGAAAGGGGATACGGCAAACGTTCAAGCATCGAAGATTATCGGGTGACAAACCGCGGCGGAAAAGGCGTGAAAACAATCAATATTACAGAAAAAACAGGTAGCCTGATTACCGTAAAAAGCGTCGTTGATTCGAACGATTTAATGATCATTACGCAGAAAGGCCTGACGATTCGCCTGCCAATATCGGCACTTCGGATAATGGGAAGAGCAACCCAGGGTGTCAGACTGATCAATCTGAGAGAGGACGATGCCATTGCATCTATTGCCCGGGTTGATATCGAAGACAGCAATAAGGTAAGTCTGGATGAAATATCAGAAGATCTTGGTGGGGATGGACTTGATCCGAACGTTATTCCGCCCGAAGATCAGACCGATGCCGAAGAATGATCTTTTAAAAGAGCCGGTTTGGCTTTGAAGCGAAAAGATTTAAATTTGCATTAAAAAATATCTTTAAATTACATGATGATGAAGAAAATAATTGTATTAATTGCCTTTTTAATTTCTGTTACAGGGGCCTTCGCCCAAAAAGGGAAGGTTGCCAGTGCACAGACATTAAAAGATTCGCAAAAATTGGATAAAGCACTGGAGGCAATCAATCAGGCGGTTGATCCGAATAACAGTGATGCTGAAAAATCAATCGGCTGGCCGAAAACCTGGGAAGTTCGCGGAGATATCTACCGTGCAATTTACCAGTCGAAGGATGCCAACATTAAAAAACTGGCAGACGATCCGTTGAAGGTTGCTTTGGAGTCGTATAAAAAAGCCCTGGAACTGGACGACAAAGACAAAAATGACAACGCGGTAAAAATCAGCCTTACCCTGTTGATTTCCGATTTTACAGATCAGGCAGTTAAAGCGTTTAATGAAAACAAATACGAGAGGGCACTCGAGTCATTTAAAAGCATCCTGGAAATTGAAGAGATGCCTGTCATGGCCGAAGCTGATAAATCGGCTTCTGTCGATACGGTTATTATCTTTAATGCCGGCCTTGCGGCCTATAATGCCGAAAAATATGATGAGGCAGTAAAGTATTATAAAGAAGCAGCAAAGTACGAATACAACGGTGCGCGGACTTTTGAACTGATCGCCTCCAGCTATCTGAATATGAAAGACACAACACAGGCGTTAACCACATTGCAGGAGGGTTTTGAGAAATACCCCGAGAACAGTGCCATTCTGGTCCTGATGATCAATATTTACCTGAATGCCAATAAGGTGGACGACGCGATGAAATATCTGTCCCTGGCCATCAAGCAGGATCCGGAAAACGCATCGTTTTACTTTGCACGCGGTTCGCTTTATGATAAAATCGAAAAACCGGATAGCGCAATCACAGCTTATGAAAAAGCGATCGAGCTGAAACCGGATTACTTTGATGCTTATTATAATCTGGGGGCCATTTATTATAACCAGGGAGTGAAACAGGTCGAAGTTGCCAATTCAATTCCGTCCAGTCAGCAGGATAAATATGAGGTTGAAAAAAATAAAGCGGACGATTATTTTAAAAAGGCAATCCCATATATGGAAAAAGCTTCAGAAATCAATCCTGAAGATACATTCTCGCTTGAGTCATTAAAAACATTGTATTATCGCCTGAAAATGATGGACAAGTTTGATGAAGTGAATAAGAAGCTTGAAGATCTTAAATAAGTACACAATTAGAAGAGGGATTTTGGTTCCTCTTCTTTTTAATCAACACAATTTAACATAATATCAACTATAAGACAACTGGAGTTTTCCTGTTTTGCTGCCGGAGGCCATGTTTTCTCAAATATCGGCCGGATTTGAGGTTCATTATGTTTATATCCTGCTCTCAGATTTCTGTGTTGCGTAACATGTAAGATGAATAGTCTTTCAATGCCGGAATATACTCCTGATGAAATAAGCGCGACGAAATAATGAAATCGGCTGTTGAACGATTCATGGCGATCGGAATATTGTATAGTGTCGAAATTCTTAGTAACGCTTTAACATCGACGTCGTGTGGCTGCGGCTGCATGGGGTCCCAGAAAAAGATCATCAGATTCACTTTTCCTTCGCTGATCATGGCGCCAAGTTGCTGGTCACCGCCAAGTGGTCCTGATTTGAGAAGCTGCACATCAGGCGGTACAGCATCATTTTCACGGCATTTCTGACTGAGTGTCTCCCGAACCAGTTTGCCGGTAGTTCCTGTGCAAACGATGCGATGTGACAAAAACTCCTGCCAGTTGTAGCCAACCCATTCCATCATATCCTTTTTCCGGTTGTCGTGGGCCACCAGCGCAATAGTCTTTTGTTTTTTCATAATTGAGTATTTAACATATTATCGTAAATTAAAAGCACCGGAAAACATAAGCTCTTCGCATAGTTTACCGATGCTTTATAGTGTTCTGATTTTACGCCAAACTCATTTCTTGCTTTATTGCAGCCACCCATTTTTCGATGCGGTCTTTCGAAAGCCGGGCCTGATTCTCCTGGTCCAGCACCAATCCCATGAATTTTCCATCTTCGATTGCCGCAGACGACTCAAACTCATATTTATCCGTTTTGGTATAACCGGTCAGCTTTGCTCCCCGGTTACGCAGCAGCCTTCCTATTGTACCGATTCCGTCTGCAAAGTTCTCGGGATAACCTTCCTGATCGCCGAGTCCGAAAATTGCAATTGTTTTGCCTTTCATGTCCAGTTCCTTCATAGCCGGTACGAATTCATCCCAGTAGTTCGGTAGTTCGCCATCAAACCAGGTCGGAACACCCAGGATCAGATTATCGTAGCTCAGGAATTCTTCCGGAGTAATTTCTTCTGCATTCACGGCCTGTACCTTGTCTTTTCCTAAAACCTCAATGATCTTTTCTGCGGCCCTGGCCGTTTTGTTGCTGTTAAAACTATAAATGATTGCTGTTTTGCTCATGCTGTTTAATTTTAATAGGCCAAAATGGATTTTGCTGCCTCGAATATTTTTTCGGCATTTGGCAGGATCTTCTTTTCATATGCTCTGTGAAAGCCGACCGGTGTAAAGGGTGATCCGACACGGTGAACCGGCCCGTCGAGGTGTTCGAAAGCCTCTTCCATGATCAAAGAAGTGATTTCAGCGCCAAATCCCGAATGGACCTTATCCTCGTGTACCACAAGTACTTTCCCCGTTTTTTTTACGCCTTCCAGAATAGCTTCGCGGTCGAGCGGAACAAGCGAGCGCAGGTCAAGTACCTCGCATTCATAGCCTTCTTTGGCAAGTTTATCTGCTGCCTGGAGACACATGTGCGTGGTATTGCCGTAGGTGACCATAAGCAGGTCACTCCCCTCCCGGCGCACCCGTGCTTTGCCAAACGGAACTTCAAAATCATCGGGAATCACTGTTGCTGCCTTTGGGTCATTGTATAGTGCTTTTGGCTCCATAAACATGGTTATTCCACGGGAACGGATGGCTGTCCTGAGCAAACCGGCCGCATCATCAGCAAATGACGGATAAACGATCCGTACGCCGGGTATTGAAGTCAGTGCACCCTCAATTGTTTGCGAATGGTATAATCCGCCGCCGATATATCCTCCCGACGCGAGCCGGATGGTGACGTTTGGCACGAATTTCCCGTTCGACCGCCAGTAATCATGACTGCACTCCACATATTGCTCCATAGCCGGCCAAAAATAATCGGCAAATTCAGCCCCTTCAACTACAATCCGTATCTTTTCACTAAAACGTGACATGCCGTTGGCAGTACCCACAATAAAGTCTTCTGCAATGGGGGCGTTAAAAACCCGTTTTGGCCCGAACTCCTGTTGAAGTCCCTTCGACACGTTAAAAATACCTCCTTTGTCTTTGTTGGCCATATCCTGTCCCCAGATGAAGGTGTCAGGATTTCGGCGAAACTCGGCTTTCAGGGTTTCATTTAAGGCGGTGATCAGTTTTTTAGGCGTTCCTTCTTCATGATGTGTGCCATCCGGATATTTTTCCGACTGAAAGGGTTCCGGGAGCACATAATTCAGATAAGATTCCGGATCGGGATCGGGCGCCTTCAAGGCAGCCTTATGTGCTTCTTTCACGGTAAGTGTTGCTTCGTCCTTTACTTGCTGAACCTCTTCCTGGGTAAGGCGGTCGTAGCGTTTCAGCATGCGCTCGTATTTAGCAATCGGATCATATTCGGCCACGTAATTACGTTCTTCATCAGGCCGGTATAATTCATGGCGGTCTGAATTGGAATGGGAATGGATTCTGACACAGTTCGCCTGAACAATCACAGGCTCACATGCTTCAATGGCATGGCGCCTTGCTTCGGCCATCGCATTCATCGAGTCGAACACGTCTTTTCCGTTACAATGAATAATCCGCAAGTTCTTAAAGCCCGTGAAATTGTTGGCTACTTTGCGGTTGGCTGTTTGATCTTTTTTGGGTACGGAAATTCCGTAGCCGTTATCCTGCAGCACAAAAATTACCGGAAGCTTCTCTTTTGTGGCACCGTTAAAGGCTTCATAAACAAATCCTTCAGATACGGCGGATTCTCCCATCGAACTGATGGCGACAGCTTTCGCCCCATAATACTTAATGGCGCGGGCGACCCCAACCGCATGCAGGGTATGATTTCCGGTAAGCGACGATACGCTGTGAATATTCCATTCCACCTTGGCAAAATGGTTAGACATATGACGGCCTCCGCTTGACGGGTCTGTTGCCTTGGAAATACCGTTCAGAATGATTTCTTCTGCGGTTAATCCCGCCGACAGGGCCGTTAACATATCGCGGTAATACAAGAACAGATGATCATTTTGCTTTTCAAAAACCTGTCCGATAGCCAGCTGGATCCCGTCATGTCCGGCATACGGGGCGTGATATGACCAGCCAATGGCCTGCTTAAGATAATTTGGCGCTTTGTTGTCGATGGCCCGTCCCACCGACAGCAAATGGAGCCACTTTATAAGCTGTTCTTTAGATGTCGTTTTGATCGAATATAATTCGGGATATGTTGTCATGGTCTTCTCTTTATTTTATATATGCGGCCTGTTAAATGGCCCGGTTAATATCAAATTCTTCGAGGATGTCAGCTATTCTGCGAAGGAAAGCTCCACCCAGCGCGCCGTCGATGATCCGATGGTCATAGGTAAGTGACAAAAACATTTTATGACGGACTACGATCACATCGCCTGTCAGGGTTTCCATGACAGCCGGCTTTTTCTCAATGCTGCCGGTCGCCAGAATAGCAACCTGCGGCTGATTGATGATCGGTGTTCCGATAATGTTCCGGAATGTTCCGAAGTTGGTAATACTGAACGTTCCTCCCGTGAAATCATCCATTCCCAATTTGTTTTTCCTTGCACCGTCGGCCAGACCGTTAAGTGTTTTCGTCAGTCCCAGCAAATTTTTTTGTTCTGCTTCCCGAATAACCGGTACGACCAGGTTGCCATCGGGTTTGGCCACGGCAATTCCGATATTAACGTTCTTGTGAAAATGGATCTTATCGCCTTCCACCGATGCGTTTACGAGCGGGAATTCAGTCAGCGCCTGGGCCGTTGCTTCCGTAAATACCGGCATGAAGGTGAGTTTTTCTCCGTATTTGCTTAAAAACTCTTCCTTGACCCTGTTTCTCCACAATACCAGGTTCGTCACATCGGCTTCCACAACAGAGGTGACGTGAGCCGATATCTTCTTTGACTCAACCATACGCTCCGCAATGATCTTACGAACACGGTCCATTTCCACAATCTGGTCGGTCGCACCAAAGGACGGACCAGCTTTATGTATTTCCCTGGTTCCACTTGACTGAGACGCCTGTTGGGCTGGCTGTTCTGCTTTAGCTTGCTTTTCCGGTTGCACAGCTTTTCCCTGTTTTTTATCTTCAAGATACTGCAGGACATCTTTTTTCTGAACACGGCCATTCTCACCCGATCCGGAAATGCTTTCCAATTCTTCAAAACTGATATTCTCCTCCCGGGCGATATTCATCACCAGCGGGGAATAAAAACGGCCTGAACCACCCTTTTTATCTGCATTGGCTGCCTGCTCAGGTTTTTCCGACACTTCAGGATTGCCTGCCGCAGTTGTTGATTTTTCAGCCTGCTGCTTCTTCGGTTCTTCTTTCCGGTCGTTCTTTTCTTCTTTTTCTGTATCTTTTGCTTCCCTGATTTCTTCGTCTGCCGGCCTTTCCTCCTGATCTCCCGTGTCTTCATCTTCCATCTTAATGATGGCGACGATTTCCCCAACGGGTACCAGATCATTCTCTTTGTAAAGGATTTTTGAAATAATCCCTTCAACTGGTGACGGAATTTCAGAATCAACTTTTTCTGTTGCCACTTCAAACAAGGCATCATCTTCTTCGACTTTATCACCTTCCTTGATAAACCATTTGGTAATCGTTGCTTCCTGAACGCTCTCACCAAGTTTGGGCATTTGTACTTTAAACTCTGACATATTTTTCTGCTTGTTTTTTCAGTTAATGTTCCTGCGATTTGTCTATATATTCTTATTCGTCTCGACGATTTATAAATGCAACAAAACGGTAAAAACAGTTATCTCCGGTCCCGCCAATCCGTTTATTTAACAATTGCAGTTCCTGCTTAATTTTTTACCTCTAAGAACAAGCCACGAAGTGAAATGTTCATGACGATCATTTGATTAATTTGATTTACCTGCCGGGCAATCTGGACAATAAAAAGAGCTTTCGGCAGACGACCGAAAACCTGAAAAAAAAATAACACAAAACAGCGCTATTTGATGATAATTTTATCGAAAATCCCCACTATTTCCTGAGGATTATTAGCAGCCCGCAATTCAGCCTCGATGGGGGTGGTATTTTTGGAAGCAATTTGGATACATTTGTCCAAAATAGATTGTAATTCCCTTTCTGCTTTTTCCTGGGTGACGATGCCTTTTTTAAGACACTTGCAATAATAGTCTGCTAATTTCCGGATCGAATAATACAGGTCCGGTTTGATAATTTCGGTGGAAGCCATAATCCGCTGAGCGGAATTTTTTATCTTTCTGGTGTAAACAAGATCGAACTGTGCCAGTTTCCGGCACAAATCCACACTTAAATAGTTTTCCTGGTGAAAGACATCAACAGCCGGACATTGAACCTCCGTACTTTCAAAAACATATAGGTCCTGTGCTTTTCCCGAAAATACAAACAGAAGAAGTATGGTAAGCAATCCCAGTAATCTCATAAATCTCAGTTTTACCGTTTTAAAGTTATAAATTTCCTGACCGGAACGGAGATTTTATTCGTTAAAAAAGGTTAAACCGGGCAGCTTTGAATACCATTTACCGGTAAAAGTGTACAACTTACCTGTTTTAAAAGTCAGGTTGTCCGTTTCTGCTTTGTTTGCTTCAGACAATTAATAAGGAATGCTATCGGTGTTTTTCGCGAGTTTCAGGGACTGTATCGGGTAGTATTGGAACAGGTCTCGCTCGGGCCATTCTTTGGCGCCGGCAAGAATTTTATTCATCAACCGTTCAATGTCACCCGACAATCCGGAACCTTTCCAGCAACTGGAGTTGGAGATAAATACCCAGCTGATCCCGTCTGCCTGTCTTTTAATCATCGCCGATGTGCCCGCCATACTTCCGGTGCGATACCAGTTACCGGCGTCGCTCACGGACCTCCAGCCAAGGGGACCTTTTGCATAGGTATTATCGGTCATTTCCTGGATGGAATGCCTGGAAAGAATATCACGCACTTTACGTTCTCCGTCAATATAGGTTATAAACCTGGCAAGTTCAACAGCGGAACTAATCCAACCACCTGCAGCGCCGAGCAATTTGATGGAATTACCGCCATTCGATTTTTCCACCAGGAATCCTGAACCGTTGCATTCAGGGATAGTAACACTACCTGCGGGTTCGTAATACCTGACTTCGTTTGGAAAACGATTCTTACGGTAGCTGTTTCCAATATGCATATCAATAATACCGGCAGGTATCAGGATATGTTTCCGGATATAGGTTTCGTAAGGTTCGCCGGCGGTTGCACCAATCACATCGGCTAAAAACATATAGCCCATATTGGAATAGTAGGCCCGGCTGCCGGGGGTAAATGATAAACGGGTTTTGGCGATAAATTTGTAATAAGTATCCAGATTGGCCGGAGGCAAATCACCCACGCGATCGGCGATCACCAGGGGATTGAAGGCCGGATCGCCGGCGCGTTGGGTCCACCCGCCTGCGTGAGCCAGCAGGTGCCTTACGGTGATGTCATAGATCCGTTTGTCAGCAACTTTATTGAGCACCGGATTTTTGATGATTCCACGGGGACCAAAAACAGGGTCATTCAGGGAGAGTTTTTTTTCTTCAGCCAGTTTCATGACGGCAACGGCTGTGATTAACTTTGATACACTGGCCAAACGGAAAAGACTGCCGGGATTTACCCTGCTCAGACTATCGTCGGCAATGCCGAACCCTTGCGCATATACAAGCCGCTCATCCTTAACGACGGCAATTGAGACGCCCTTCAGGTCCCATTGGTTCATAAACCGGACAACCTGTTTCTCAATCAGTGAGGAATCGGGAATATCAGAAACCTCGTTGGTCAATCTGCTGTTGAGACCCTGAATTTCAAGTTCATAATATGGAGGTATCAATTTTTCCTTTTGATAGCTTCTCGATCCAAAAGAAAACACCAATATGGATATCAATAAAAAGAATCTTAAAAACCGCATGTAATTACGTAAATTATTGGTTTAAATCTGTAAACTACCAATAATATCATTAACGGACTGATATTGATTTACGTCCAGATAATGATTTATTCCCTCAACAATCTTAACCGGTACAGCCGGATCAATGAAGATCGCCGTGCCTATCTGCACGGCAGAGGCGCCGGCCAGTATAAATTCAATCGCATCGGTGGCATTCATAATCCCGCCCATACCGATCACGGGAATACTGACCGCATGATAAACCTGCCAGACCATTCTCAAGGCAATTGGCTTGATTGCCGGTCCCGATAATCCTCCGGTAATTGTCGACAGCAACGGCCGGCGTGTTTTTGCATCGATGGCCATACCTAAAAAGGTGTTGACCAGAGAAACGCTGTCTGCGCCCTCGCTTTCGACGGCCCTGGCGATTTCCGTGATATCTGTCACATTAGGTGAAAGCTTCACGATCAGCGGCCTGGAATATGCTTTTCTGACCGCCTTTACAACCCGCTCTGCCGAAGCGCAGCTGACACCAAAGGCCATTCCGCCTTCTTTCACATTCGGACAACTGATATTAAGCTCGATGGCCGGAATTTTTTCCAGCTCATTAATTTTTTCGGTTAACTCCACGTATTCTTCTATCGTCGAACCATTCACGTTAACGATAAAATTAGTGGAAATATCTTTAATATTCGGATAAATATTCTTTATAAAATTGTCAACTCCTTTATTTTGTAAACCGACAGCATTGAGCATCCCGGAGGCTGTTTCTGCCATTCTGGGGTAATCATTACCCTCACGGGGGCTCAGCGTTGTACCCTTCATGACAACTCCGCCAAGCCCGGCGAGATCGGTGAAATCGGCTATCTCTTCACCAAATCCGCATGTGCCGGAAGCAGTCAGTACCGGGTTCTTAAATAAGAGATCCTTTATTTGAACAGTTAATAGCGCCATGTCAGTTCATTAATATTAAAAACCGGACCTTCCGTGCAGACACATTTGTTACCGGATGTTGTCTTCTCCACGCAGCACAGGCAAACCCCGAAACCGCATGCCATCGTATTTTCAAGCGATACCTCACAGAACAACCCTGCTTCGTGAGCGTCGCGTGCCACAGCCTTCATCATTGGTCCGGGTCCACATGCATAAATTTTATCAAACAACGACAATTTACTTTTGTATACGGAATGGTCGGTAACAAATCCTTTTTCTCCAAGGCTTGCGTCTTCTGTAGTAAAATGAAAGTTTCCAAATTGTTGGTAACCAGTGGAATCAATATGATCTGTCCTGCTTTTAGCTCCCAGAAGAACGCAGACCTGTGCCGGATCAAGGCCACACATTCTGGCCAGGAAAAGCATCGGCGCCACACCGCTCCCACCACCAATCAAAAGGATCCTGTCGCTGGCCGACGGCATGGTGAATCCTTTGCCCAGGGGCAGAATTGTACTGATTCTCTCGCCGGGTTTGTAGGTCGTAAGTACTTTTGATCCGCGACCAAGAATTTTCACCAGCAATGAAAAGCTCCTTTTCGCTGGATCTGTATCCATAATGGAAAAAGGCCTTCTGAGAAATATCTCGGTCGCCTGCCTGATCTCCACGTTTACAAACTGGCCAGGCACCATGGGGGGTAATTCTGCAGCTGATTGCAAAACCAAACGAAAATTATCGTGATTGAGTTGTGTATTTTCAACGAGCAACAGCTCCCGGACAGTTTTCTTCATTCCTCCTTAATTGGCAAATTGGCTACAAATATAGGAGAAAAATTATTTAGACGGAATGTATTGTTTGAAAGTTTGGTCATGGTAAAAAACCACAATCGATTCGATTTTTTTGCTGTCATCCGAAAGGGCCGATTTAAGAATATCCGGCATTGGCTGTACGCTCCTGCTAATTTCAGATTTTTCAGTCTGAACCTCCTTTACAGCCATCGGTTCGTCCGCGGGAGGAATGTTAACCGGAGGAACAATATCACTGAACAAATTGGCCGATGTCTCCTTCCATGTTCCCGTCTCTTTATGTCCGCTGATCAGCATCTCCCCTTCGCCTGTCAACAGCCATTTGGCATTGAGTCCAGGAAAAGTCTCCAGCATCTTATTTATAAACTGGAAGCCAGGCTTATTCCTTCCCTGCAAAACATGCGTGATATTGGAACGCTGAACACCAATGGCATCTGCCAGTTCAGAAGGCGAAAGTCCTTTATATTCCATAAAACGCTTAATCCGGTTGTTCATGAGTCAAAGACTTGGTTTATAAATCCAGTTTACTTCCTGCAGACATTCCGCAGGCTAATGCCTAGCGTATAAATGTAAATCGACCGTGTTACAAATTTAACACACAAGAATGAATTTAACAAGCATAAATGTGAATAGTCGAAATTTTGTTTTGTAAATTACAATTATGGATCGAGTTTTTATCTTTTATAATAATTTGATAAAAAACTTTATATAAATAAAACTAAATTACTAATAATTAGTTTATTATGAATAATTCATGTCCTCTAATCAAGCTTATAGCAAAGATGTATAATCCTAATTTGATAATTAACTTGATATAATTGCATATAATATAGTCATAATTAGTGTTTTATATAACTAAAATATTTATTTATGACAATCAATGCCAAGCGTTTATAAAAATAAACTCCTCTCCCGTTTTATGGGTTATAAATCAACCCAGTAAATTTAAAAACGTAAACAAATGCAAAACAACAAATGTGAATTAACAAATAAATGTGTAGTTCAATTTTGTGAATTTACATTTAAGAATCTTCTGGCGCGAATCCTTCTCATGCTTTGGGTCCGTTAAGGTCGGGTCAAACCAGGTAGTCTCTTTCACTATTGGTATAAGTTCACTATATTCGTTTCTTTTTAAAAATTCGATATGAGAGGTATTTCTTCAGGAATTTTGACGGTTACTGCAATTATCCTGATTGTTGAAATTCTGGGGTATTTGGGGATCATTCAGCTCGTCGGTACAAAAATCCGAAAGATAAAAGTCAGTTTGCTATACTGGCTGTTGACGTCTTTAGTCCTTTCCTGCTGGCTGATGGCCTTTTTTGATCCTGATAAAATCCGCCGTACTACCGACTATAGTTTTTTCTATTTCGTGATTTTTATTTCAACGCTCAATTTCTTTCCAAAATTTCTGTTTTCTGTTTTTGTTATTTTTGCTGCCCCCTTCCGGTTCTTTAAAAGAAATAGGCAATCGCAGGTGGTGCTTTTAAGCGGTCTGATCCTGAGCCTGGGAATGATCCTTATCATGGGATACGGGCTTATAGCCGGAAAAAGGACGATTCGCACCGAGGAGGTTAAACTAACGCTGTCGTCACTTCCTGCAGGTCTGAACGGATTAAAGATTGTCCAGATCTCGGATCTCCATCTGGGAAGCTTTGAGAGTGACCGTTTTCTGAGTAGCGCCGTGGAGCGGATTAATCGGATTGAACCCGATCTGATCCTTTTCACCGGAGATATTGTTAATAATTACCATCAGGAAATGGACGGTTTCGATGATCAGCTAAAGCAGCTAAAGGCCGGACTGGGAAAGTACGCCATTCTGGGGAATCATGATTACGGCGATTATACTGACTGGAGCTCGCCAGTGGTTAAAGAACAGAATTTCAGTCTGATTATGAAAAAGATCCGGAAGAGCGGATTTAAATTGCTGTTGAACCAATCAGAACAAATCCTTGTTCACGGGACGCAGCTTTATCTGATTGGCGTGGAAAACTGGGGACATGGTTCTTTCCCCCGGTACGCCCGCCTGGATTCAGCGCTCGCGCATGTTCCCGATAGCTCCTTCCGGATCCTGATGACACACGATCCCGCACATTGGGATCAGCAGGTGGTGTCTCAAACATCGATTCCGCTGACACTTTCAGGCCATACGCATGGCGGGCAATTCGCCTTGAAACTGGCGGGCATTGAATTCAGTCCCATCCGGTTTGTCGGGAAAAGGTGGGGTGGTCTTTATCAGGAGGGAGAACAATTTTTATATGTGAACAGAGGCTTTGGCTGTGTCGGGCTTCCCGCGCGAATAGACATGGACCCTGAGATTTCCGTGTTCACTTTATTCCGGAAATAAACCGCCGGAACTCGATTAAAGGGAATCAAAGTTGACGGACAGCAGTAACTCGATCCGGAAATTGTTGTAATCGGGACGGTAAATCCCTCTGATCCCCGCAGAAACAGATGCCGGGATCCGTAACAGATGACCGTCGGCGGTAAGTTCCGCCCCCATAGAATTCAGGTTTTGGATATGGATCCCGGTTTGCTGCCCTTTTTGGTTATAAATAATCGATTCCACTCGTGAAAAATCACCAAACAGGGCTCCCCGCATTCTTTTCAGGTAAAAGAATCGTCCCAGGCTCAGATCGGGATAACCCAGGGGCATCATATAGTCTGCCCCGGAAGTAAATAATTCCCGGTTTTGGATACTGCTGAACCCTCGGGGAAAACGGATAACGTTGGAAAAGGTAAACCGGTCGCCTGTTCCTTTGATCTGAAAGCCGTTATAAATCCTGATACCGTGATGTTTTGCCAGTCCCGGAAAATAAAGGTAAGACTCGGCCGCTTTCAGATCACTGATTCCTGTTCCTCCTCCCAGGCTATGACGATACAACAGGTTCAGCGTTTGTCCCCATTTGGGCAGAATATCCAGTTCTGCATTACGGATCCTGTTTTGGAAAACCAGGCGATAACTCATCGCATGATAATAACCTTCATAAACAGAGGTATCCGTCGTTTTTTCCTGCATAATCTTCCTGTAACTGTATTCAGCTTCCGGCTGAATGAGCTGACTGTATCTCCCCTGACTGAAACGCAGGGGGATCCTCACGTTCAGGTTCCATTCAAGTTCTCTCCAGGTATAGGTGTGTTTGGTTGTATCACGCCCTCCGTTCGAAACCAGGTAATAGGCTGATCTCCGGTTTCCGTAGAGAAATTCCGACCTGAACACAGGAAAAAGGCCTGAATATTCAAATTCAGCTTTATAGCTTCCCGATCGTTCGTTAGGGTCGTACTCGTATCCCAGTACTGTTTTCGCGGTACCCAGCTTGTTTTGTGACAAAAAGGAGACACCCGGAAAAATGGCATAATCAAAGGCATTGATGTAAACAGGGGCCCAACTGTGAAAATCAAACAGATGGGCTCCTTTTCGGTAAGGTTTTACGGGATAATCCCGATGTTCGGATGCAGCGAGATCCAAAAGTGTATCTTCCTGAACAGCCAGCGATTCAGCCAGTTTGTATTTGTATTCATTTTCGGCCCCCGGAATTCCGGGGGCGTCGTTCATATTCAGCACTGACACTGCATAACCGTCCGATGTGTAATTACTGAAGAAAATCCGGTCTCCGGCGACTGAAGGATAATCGGCACCAAAAGCGACGGTGGTAACCTGTTTGATCTGCCTGTCTCTGAGGTCCAGGCAAAAGATATTGTCGATGCCTGTTTGGGAAGATGTATAGTAAATTTTCCCGTCATACCAGGTCGGATTCCGGATATCGTAATACCCCGGTCGGGTGAGTATACTGAATTCGCCTGTCGCGATATTCAGCGACCCCAGGTATTTTCCTTCGGCTGAAAGACCGATAAAATAAAGAAAGTCGGAAGAAGCATTCCACACCGGCGTCAGAAAAAAGTGGTTATCGGACGTCGCAAAGATTTCTTTCTGTTCGCCGGTGTGCAAATCGCAGACCACCAGGCTATAATTGCCCGCATAATCGCTTTGTACGGCCGCAAACGATTTTTTATCGGGCGAGATCACCGGACTGAACAGATTATTTACCGGATGAAATTCCCGTTTTTCCCTCGTTATCGTATTATACAGCACGATAACCGAGCGGCTGGCGTGCATCCACCTGATGTTGGGCCGTTGTTCTGCCCAAATCATCAGCTCCCCGCTCACATCAAGCGATTCTTCCACCACGTAACCCGGTGTAAAGATCACCGTTTCCCTTCCCGACGTCACCTTCACAATACGGTCGATGTCACCCCGGCTCTCACGCAGAGCAATAAAAGATGAATCATTTAAAGCATACAGATCTTTATAATCGGTATAGTTCTGAACAGGAGGGCTGACGGTAATATGAGCCGATTGCCGAAGGGAGGAGACTTCCTGTTGCCACTCACCGGCGTAACGTTGAAAAACCTGCCGATAGAGCTCCTCTTTGGTATGTCCGGTCTTTCTTTTTAACACGCGGTTCATCGGGTTCACCGAAAGCGGTTTTGCCGCCAGTTCTGCCAAAACGTCCGACCATATCCGGGCACCATATTGTTCCCGGACAGCACCGGCAAACCAATATCCAAACCGGTACCGGTCAGGAACAAAGTCGCGGTAAGAACCGAGTGAAGCCTTGTCATAACTGAAAATTCCTTTTTCCACAACCTGTGCTTTGCTTTGCATCAGAAACAAAGGAGTTCGTCCCCTTCCCGTACGACTTAGGGAAGTTTCTGTAACGACTGCATCCCCCTCCATAAACCAAAAGGGAAGATAGGCACCCACGGCCGCGGCTGCAGCGTGCTCTCCAAACAGGATCCGGAATAAGCGGGGTAATTCCGACTGTACCTTATCTACCTGTACGACATGTCTGAATTCATGAATAGCCAATTGTTCAAGCCAGTCTTGCGCGTAAATTTTCTGATGCGGTGTGGGGTAAAGCTCAACTCTTTTGGGAGCCCAGCCGACCAAACCATTAGATACCACACTACGGCTATGGAGAATAACCGATATCTTTTGAGGTGAGTGGTTAAGCGTTCTTCCTGCCTGGGTATATACTTTTTCAAGAATATTAGCGAGTCTGACCGCTTTTTGCTCATAATCATCCGGAAAAATCAATTGAAAATTACCGGTATTTATTTCTTTCCACCTTATATTGGCGGGGTCTTCTCCCGTAACAAAATATTGTGCGAAAGCCGGCTTTAGTCCCGCCAGCAACAGTAACAGGAGAACTCCTGCTAATTTTATCAAATGCATAGATCAGATTTGAAAATTCATCGGAAATATAGGCAAAGCCATTGAATTAACCCGAATATTTGAGGAGTTCATTGTTTTTATTGGTATTTTTACAACTGGCTCTGGAATGATTTTTGAGATCCGAACCTCGTGTCTGTTTCATATCGTATGACAGATGAAAACGATATAACACACCAAAATGTTTATCATAGATTGTATGACAGCGAAAATAAAAGCAAAATTATTGTTCCGGGTGTTGGGAGTCGTGGTATTCTTTTCTTCCTGTACAACATCCTATCATACGATAACCATTGAAACGGCGAGGCCTTCGCAGGCTCTCCTCCCTAAAACCATAACGAGTCTGACGCTGATGAACCGAAGCCTGTCGGATGAATTCCGGAACTTTGACCGGGATAGCCTTCAGCAGTATTTTTATGCACAAAATTACAATGTCAGCTCCGTGATTCTTGACAGTGTGGCTGCCGACACAACCTTAAAGGTTTTGGGAGACCTGCTCTTTGAATCGGGACGTTACGACGTGGTGATCCCCGAAGAGCGGAATTTCACACGCGACCTAAAATTTTTCAAGGTACCCGACGAGCTTGACTGGAATGATGTTGCCCGGATCTGCGAAGAATTTCAGACAGATGCCTTATTGGTTATGGAACGATACTTTAACAAGCTGACGACGCGTTATTCGATGCATCCGGCTGAAGGATTTGTATCCGGTTCAATCGATTCAAAATATGATGCTGTTGTGAAAATTTATGATCCCGTAAAGCAGGAGGTAGTCAGGCAAATTGTTGTTTCTGATACGATTTCCTGGAACGATTTGGGTTCGTCGCCGGAGAATCTTTTTACCAAACTGCCTCCCGTCAAGGAATGTCTTATCCAGACGGGCATTCAGGTCGCCCTGGAATTAGACAACCGGTTATCTCCGGTCTGGGTGTCTGACAAACGGGGTTATTTCGTGATCAAAAAGGACGATATTGAAAAGATAAGCCGCTGGATCGGACAGAACGACTGGCAGGCTGCCTTTGACTACTGGCTGACCTTTGCTGATTCTGAGAATCCGGCTGTCAAGAGCAAGGCACAGCATAACCTGGCGCTGGCCAGTGAAATGCTTGGAAAAGTGGATGAAGCCATTGCCTGGGCCAACCGCTCCTATCGCTCAAAATACTATGGACAGACAGAACGTTACCTGTACAAACTGGGAGCACGGAAAGAAACCCTGAAACAATTTCGGAAGCTTGAGGAAAAGTAAAAACATGCAGGTTAAAGCGAACCCCTGATAATAAGTCGCGGGGGCAATATCTCAAATATTTTTTCCTTCGATTCTACAAACCGGGCCGCTTTTTCTCCCATTTCGGCAAAGTTTACGGAAATTGTTGTGATACCACTGCCGACTATTTCCTTCATGGGCGTATCGTTATAGGAAATCAGCCCGACATCTTCTCCGGGTTTCAGCCCTTTCAGCCTGCATTGTTTAATGATATAGACAAGATCGTCTTCACGGATAACCAAAAACGCCTGTCCTGCTTCTACGGGGTGATCTTTTATGCTCCTGATTACGCTGCTCTTCAGGTTATTGGAATTACAGAAGTAGGTATAAGAATTTACAAACTCTTTCGGATGGTAAAGCGTCTCCGGAAAAATAAGATTAAACTCTCTGTACTTTTTTATCAGATGAAGGCCTTCGCGGAGACAGTCAAGAACACCGAAGGTAAAATCCTGGGTAAGATACGAAACATCAGGAGTATCCGGACTACCCATATCCAGGATCAGCAGCTTGTTTGGATCGATCTTTTTTAGTACGTCTTCCATGCCCTGGTTTCTGAAATTCATTACGATGTACATGCTGTAACGGCCAAGACTGTTTAGGATCAACTGGTCAAATATATCAGGATTATAATGATGAAACAGTAAATCGACCGTATAATTGTCGGGCAGATTGCTTCTGAAACTGTTATAAAGCTGTTCCTTAAAAGCGCTGAAATCATCAAGCAGCACCATTACTTTAAATGAGAGAGAACTGATAAAATAACCTTTTGTCGGGGTCGATGAAATTATGCTTCGTTGTTTTAAGAGGGAATAAGCCTTGAAAATGGTATCGCGGGAAAGTCCGCTTTTCCGGCTTAATTGATTTACTGAAGGCAGAAATTCTCCTTCCTTCAGAACTCCGTTGCTGATCGCTTCATTAATGGCGTGAATCAGTTGTTGTAACTTGGTTTGATTTGATGCCACATCCGGTTTAAAACTGAAACTCATGGGGTCGGTTTTTTAGAATAAGGCCCGAATTTATATAATCCGGGCCTTATTTTGTTTAATTTTCCTGAAAATGAATTTTATAGGTGCGGTAACCAAAAAGGCCGATAACCAGGAAGCAGACCAAAGGCATGATGAATGAAAAATTCACAGCAGGCAAGCTAAAAACGGTTTCCATATCAATGATCCAGGCCTGGATTTTCGGCAGAAAAGTTCCGCCCACGATTGACATGATCAGGCCTGCCGCCCCAAACTTGGCGTCTTCACCCATCCCCCGGAGGGCAATGCCGTATATAGTCGGGAACATAAGCGACATGCATGCCGATATCCCGACGAGACAGTATAATCCGTTAATATTTGTCAGGAAGATGGTTCCCACAGAAAGTGCTGTTCCTCCGAGCGCCAGAGCCATCAGTAGTTTTCCAGGGCTGATATACTTCAGCAAAAAAGTACAGATGAAACGCGAAACCAAAAAAATCGCCATGGCGATAATATTGTATAACTGGGCTTTCTGAGCCGCATCTCCCGGTGTCATTCCATATTGTTCCGTAAAAATCCGTTGTCCGTATTGGACGATAAATGTCCAGCACATGATCTGTGCGCCAACATAGAAAAACTGGGCCACCACGCCTTCCCGATATCGCTTAACACGCATCAGGTTCCTGACCGCACCCATAAAATTCAGACTATGTGACGATTCTTCATTTTTTGGCATGCGAGAGAACAGGATTAAGAAAAACATGGCCAAAATCACTCCTCCAATGGCGATGTAGGGAAAGCTGAGGGTTTGAAGGTCGTCCATCTTGACCGCCTCAAACTGCCCGGGCGACAGAAGCGCCCTTTCTTCAGGTCCCCGGGGATCGAGCCTGGCCTGGATAAACGTTTTAGCGACAAACATACCCGTAATGGAGCCCATCGGATTAAATGACTGCGCAAAATTCAGCCGCCTGGTTGCCGTACTGTCGGGTCCCATAAAAAGGATATAGGGATTGGCGCTGGTCTCAAGGAAAGACAGACCGCAGGTCATAATAAAATAAGCGATTAAAAATGGATAATACAAGCCAATAAAACTTGCCGGTATAAAAAGCAGAGCACCGGTGGCGTAAAGTCCGAGTCCCATTAATATTCCGGCTTTATAGGTATACCTTCTGATAAAAAAGGCTGCGGGAAAGGCCATTACGCCATAGCCACCGTAAAATACGACCTGTACCCAGGTTCCGCCGCCCACCCCCATATTAAAAATCCGGGAGAACGCTTCCACCATTGGATTCGTAATATCGTTGGCGAAGCCCCATAAGGCAAAGCAACTGGTAATCAAAATAAAAGGTAAAATGAATTCTTTTGGAATAATTCGTTCCTGTGTTTTCAAAGCGGTAATGGTTAACAATGGTTAATTAGTTGAATGATGCGGCTTTCAGGCCAGAGCCATCTGTTTTCCAAATGGGACAGCGAAACTGCAGTGACAAAGATACTGTAAATTCGCTGCGCCCCAATTGTCAAATCTACCTGAACTCCGCTCTTTATTTGTATAGCGGGCCAAATGTGGCACAAGCCCTGTAATCGGCCGATTCCGTGTCTGCCCCAAAAGCGTTCCAGACTGCTGGCCTGAAGATGTCTTTCTCTTCGACGTTATGCATGCACACCGGGATGCGAAGGACAGAAGCCATGGTGATCAGGTCGGCCCCGATGTGACCAAACGAAATGGCGCCGTGATTTGCTCCCCAGCCCGCCATGACCGAGTATACATCGGCAAAGGGGCCCGTGCCGGTAAGCCGTGGTACAAACCAGGTTGTGGGCCAGGTCGGATCGGTACGCTCATCCAAAACCTGATGCACGTCCTCGGGTAATTCAACTGTCCACCCTTCCGCAATCTGCATAACCGGGCCAAGTCCTTTTACCAGATTAATCCGAGACATGGTTACCGGCATTTCTCCTGCGGTTCTGAAATTCGATGAATAACCACCCCCGCGGAAATATCCCAGGTTAGCCGGACACCATTGGGTATGTTCCAGACATTCATCCACTTCTTTAGCGGTAATCCCCCAAAATGGTTTCATTGCCGGTTTTCCTTCGGCATCTTTTTGCCGGGCTGTTGCATCCAGTGTGGTCGCACCCGAATTAATCAGGTGAATGATCCCGTCTTTGGCCAGACCTGTAAGTTCTCTTCCCGTGACCCGCTTGACTGATTCAGGGCTCCAGTAGGTACGCACATCCGAGAATATCTGAGCAGTATTGCTCAGTAAATGTCCCAAAAGCATCGATACGCCGTTCAGGCTGTCATTTTCAGTGGCAAAAACAAAAGCTTCACGGATGCCGTTCCAGTCGAACGAAGAATTCAATATACTTTCCGTAAAATCTGCATTCGGATAATAATCAGTCCACTGGCGCTGCCCCTGAAAGCCTGCGGCAATGGCATTATGCCCCTTCGATTCTTCCCCAAATCCCATTGCCGCCAGCTTGGGATTACCCATCATCAGGTCGCGGCAAATCAGGGTCATTTTAACAACCGTTTCCCATTCCCAGTCTTTGCGTTTGCGGTCCGACTGCTTTCCCGGCGCATTGCGGTCAGCTCCTTCTTTACAATTCTTCTTTACCCAGGCCAGAGCTTTTTCATATTCCTCCTGGTCAAAAATCCCCAGATCAAGGCGGCGTTTCACTTCCACAGAGTCCACAAATTCTGTGCGCATACCCAGATACTCCTGAAAAAAATCGGGATTGACCATTGAACCTGCAATTCCCATTGAAGTATAACCAATTGAAAGATAAGATTTTCCCTTCATCAAAGCCGATCCCACAGCAGCCCTGGTGAACCGCAAAATCTTTTCACGAACATCGTCGGGGATCGTGGTATCGTTCATATCCTGTACGTGGCGTCCATAAATTCCAAACGCAGGCAACCCTTTTTGTGCGTACCCGGCAAGCGCTGCTGCCAGGTAAACGGCACCCGGCCTTTCGGTACCGTTGAATCCCCAAACGGCTTTCGGAAGAAGCGGATCACTGTCCATGACTTCAGATCCATAGCACCAGCATGGCGTAACCGTTAACGATACACCCACGCCTTCGCGGGCAAATAAATCGGAACAACGTGCGGCATCAGCTACACCACCAATCGTGGTCTCTGCAATCACACATTCTACCTTTTCTCCCGAAGGGAACCTCATATTTTCCTCTATCAGCCGGGCAGCAGCCCTGGCCATATTCATGGTCTGCAATTCGAGTGATTCACGGATGCCATTTTCCCTGCCGTCAATTACGGGACGAATGCCTACTTTAGGAAGACGTCCGATTAAACGATCGTTCATGTTATAAAATTTTCCTTTGTTTAGATATTGGTTTATTGTGCTGTACTGTGCTGCTAAATTAAAAAGAATTCTTTTACGGTCGTCTATGTTGGTAAACATGTTTTAAAAAAGTAGATTTGTGCGCGTACTTTTATAACGACTAACGAAACCACGATGCAGATTTTAAAACTAAAACTTCACTGGCAAATTCTCATCGCCCTTGTACTGGCAGTTCTGTTTGGCTATTTTATGAGCGGGCAGGTTCAATACATAAGCTGGATGGGCGACCTGTTTTTACGGGCACTGAAGATGGTTATCATTCCGCTTATTCTCAGTTCGATTATCAGTGGGATTACCAGTATGGGGAACGGAAGTAATTTGGGTCGCCTGGGCTTGAAAACAATCTCCTTTTATCTTTTTACATCTTTTTTGGCTATCATAACGGGGATGGTTCTGGTAAACGCCATCCGTCCGGGTGTCGGTGTGGATCTGGGTTTTACGGCACAAGCCGGAGAAATTCCGGTTGCAACCGGAAGAGTCCAGGATATTTTTTTGAACATGATCCCGGATAATATTGTGGCTGCAATGGCCGAAGGACAGGTATTGGGTGTGATTATTTTTGCGGTGATTTTTGGTTTTTACATCATGAAACTGAAACCGGAACACATGAACAGTCTGAAGACGTTTTTCGATGCTTTTTTTGAAGTGATGATGAAAGTTACGCTGTTTATTATCCGGTTTACTCCGCTGGGAATTTTCGGGCTGGTCTCCAGGGAAATTTCTCTTCACTCGGATCAGTTAGGCAGCATTGCGGGGAGTATTGCCATTTATGTGTTTACTGTGTTTACCGGTTTAGTTATTCATATGTTTATCATTCTTCCTTTCCTGCTGAAGTGGTTAGGGAGGGTAAAGCCATACCGTCACTTAAAAAATATGGCCACTCCCCTGCTTACTGCTTTCTCCACGGCCTCCTCAAGTGCAACACTTCCCCTGACGATGGAAGCTGTCGAACATAAAAGCGGTGTATCCAATAAAATTTCCAGTTTTACTTTGCCGTTAGGGGCCACCATCAATATGAACGGCACGGCATTATATGAATGTGTTGTGGTGATTTTTATCGCTCAGGTTTATGGAATTGATCTGAGTCTCGGTGATCAGTTTTTGATAATAATAACGGCCTTGCTCACCTCAATCGGAGCTGCAGGAATTCCGATGGCCAGTCTGGTGATGATTACAATCATTCTGGCTGCAGTTAAGCTGCCGCTGGAAGGTATCGGTTTAATCCTGGCAGTCGACCGCATCCTCGATATGTTCCGAACCGTTGTTAATGTGTGGGGTGATACCTGTGCGGCCGTGATCATTGCAAGAAGCGAAGGAGAAAGAACGAATGTGTGACAGCAGTGTCGGATTTCAGGTTAAGCTCCGGGGAATAAACCATTTTTCCGGAATCCCGAACCTGAAATCCCACAGTTACTGGTTTTCTCCCATGGCGTAGTATTGGTTCAGAGAAATTATTTCCTTTGAACTGCAAACAGGGCAGATTTTTTCTGCATTATCCAGGATATTGAACCTGGACTGGCACGTATTGCAATAAAACCAATTGTCGTCGAACTGGAAGTTTCCTCCTTTGATGATCAGGTCTTTTCCTTCGACCATTGCCCGGGCTACTTTATTCCTTGCAGCTTCGTAAATTCTGGTAAGGGTGGGTCGGGAAACATTCATACAGACTGCTGCCTCCTCCTGGGTCAGATTGTCATAGTCCAACAATTTGATAGACTCGTATTCTTCAAAAAAGAGCATAATTTGCTCAGATCTGTTTCGTGGTCCGAAGACAGATAATCCTTTGATTGCAGGCGGCGCTAATAAGCGTCGGTCTCGTTTTTTTCTAGGCATTTATATCTGATTAATTTTATTTAACAAGTAATGATCTGCCAGCACAAGAGCTGCCATTGCTTCGACGATCGGTACCGCCCGAGGAAGCACGCAAGGATCATGACGTCCGCCTGGATGTATGGTCGTCTCGGATTCGGCGGTGTCAACAGTTCGTTGTTCTTTTAATAAGGTAGCAATGGGTTTAAATGCTACTTTGAAATAAATATCTTCACCGTTACTGATTCCTCCCTGGATACCCCCTGAGTGATTCGTTTCGGTACGGACCCCTGAGGCGGTACTGATAAAAACATCATTATGCTCCGAACCGGATAATTTTGTTCCGTCAAAGCCGGATCCGTATTCAAATCCCTTTACGGCGTTAATCCCCAGCATGGCATGCCCCAGATCAGCATGAAGCTTATTGAAGACCGGTTCGCCAAAACCAGCGGGAACGCCTTTTATGACACATTGGATAATTCCGCCCACTGTATCATGGTTGCGTCCGGCTTCTTCGATCCGGCCAATCATTTTTTCTGCCGTCCCGGCATCCGGACACCTGACGATATTTGATTCGGTCAAACTTAAGTCAAGTTCCTGATAATTTTTTTTCAGTTCCACTTCGCCAACACGGCATACGAAAGCGTTAATCTGAATCCCGGCTTTTTCCAGCAATAGTTTGGCCACAGCCCCGGCAACGACACGTGCAATGGTTTCCCGGGCCGAAGAACGGCCACCTCCCCGGTGGTCACGGCTCCCATATTTCTTCTGATAGGTGTAGTCGGCGTGTGAAGGGCGGAAAACATTCTTCAGACTGTCGTAGTCGTGCGAGTGATGATCTTTGTTTCGCACGATAAAACCGATCGGCGTACCCTGCGTTTTTCCCTCAAATATCCCGGAAAGGAATTCCACCACATCCGATTCATCACGTTGTGTGGTGATCTTTGATTGACCGGGCTTGCGGCGATTAAGTTCGTTTTGAACAAAATCCGTATTGATTTCAAGTCCGGCGGGACAACCATCGATAATCCCCCCAATCCCGGGGCCGTGGGATTCGCCAAATGAGCTAAGCCGGAATATTTGACCAAAAGTGTTCATGCTATGTAATTATGAAAAATTGTCTGCAGGTTGACTGCAGACAATCAAACTGAGCGATATCTGTCAATGGCCACAGCCACAGCCTGCACCTGCATGAGCATGACCACCGCCGCTTTCACAGCCACAGGCCTCTCCTTCGCCATGCCCGTCATTGCAGTCACAGCTTCCGCCGCAACCGCAACCGCCACTCATGGTTGCAGCAATTTCTTCGTCCGAAGCATCCCGCACTTCCAGAATCTCTCCTTTAAAATACAGATCTTCTCCGGCAAGAGGATGGTTAAAATCCATTTTAACATTGTCGTCGGTAATTTCCAGTACCAGTCCGTTCATTCGCTGGCCATTGGTACTCATCATCGGAACGGTATTTCCCACGCGGATAATTTCGTCATCAAATTTTCCGTCGATAATAAATATATGCTTTGGAAGGTCAACGATCGCGTTTTCATCCGTTTCACCGTAGGCGTCATTGCAGTCCAGGTTAATTTCGAACGATCTACCTTCTTCCAGACCTTCCAGAAGAGATTCGAATTTAGGAAGCATCATTCCTGCTCCGTAAACAAAGGTCAATGGTTTCTCGGCAGTTGCCTGCTCAATCAATTCCCCATTCATCCCATCGACCCTTAAATCATAGGTCAAAGAAACCATTTTGTTTTTTGTAATTGCCATAGCAAATTATTTAGATTAATTTTTAATAATTCTCCACAAAGAAATAAAAATCATTCCATAAAGAAAAACCTTTGTATGTAATTATGGATAACATTGAAAACTATAATTGGTTTACCTTTTTCGTGCCAAAGTTTCAAAAAACCGGCTCTGTTTCGTTATTTTTTTTTAAAACATTTGATCATTGCCGCAGGCTGGCTCGATTAGTTAAGAATAATTGACGGCAAGGAAAAGGATTTAAAGCACTCTTTTTTAGCTGCTTGAAACATATTTGTGAAGGTTTGGTTCACGTTTTTCCATAAAACCGGCTGTTTAGAACTTCCGAAACTCCCAAAACCGCTTGTCCGATCTTGGGAATGGGAGAAGAACGATCAGTTGTTGTCGTACCAGCTCCGTCGTTTGTCTACTTTCAGGTCCTTTAGCATGGAAGAGGACGCGTTAAGCGTAAAGCTGTAACTTTTACGATCGCCAAAGGGGACAAAGTTGAAACTCATGTTAAAACAATGCAGGTTTCGCGATATATTAAATGTTGTAAAAGAAAACTTGCGGGCCTGTATGTCAAAGTTTGTCGTTGCCCGCATATTCCATTTTTCTGTGAGGCTCATACTCCCGCTGAAATTGAGACTCTGATTAATCGTGGCCTTGCGGTAAGGATTGGGGCGGCTGTAGCTCAGACTGTAATTAAAATTAAAATCCCAGGGAATGCTGAAATCGTAATATTCGGGCAAAGGAAAAGGATTGAACGGCGTTGGCGGGGTTGGCACAGCCGTCTTTGCTGTTCCTTCCTTACCTGCCGTTTCATCCTGTTTTTTCTCCTTCGCCTTGAACGACATGCCAAAAGACAGGTTAGCGTTGGTTAAACGTCCCAGTTTTGCCAGCCCGTTTTCATGATTCCATGCGTATGCATGATAGGTACGGCCGGTCGAGTCGGCAAGATAAGGATTGATCGTTCCGCCAAAGTTAACCGAAACACCTTTTATCGTCGTTCTCCCTCTGACAGAAATATTACTCAGATTCAGGGAGTCGGCCACCAGGTTATAGGAACCGCTGAAACTAAGATTATCAATAATTTTGACTTTTTTGAACTTCTCCGCATTATCAGTGGTGTCATTTTTTGCGACCACTTTGGCTTCCAGATTATTGCCAAGGCTGAACGTAATCGCTCCGCTTTCGCCGCGGCCGGAGGATCCAAAAACAGCTCCCTCAAAGCGGTTGTAGAAAATCTCATCGCCTTTTTCATTGATGTAACTATCCCAGAATCCGTATTTTGGATCACCAAAATCGGGCCGATAGCTGAAGCTCACCGAAGGAGTTATTTTATGGCGGATGGCCCTCAAACGAGACTCCGGATTTTTCACCAGGAAGGTACCGTAAATGTTGGTCGATCCGCTAAGGCTGAATGAATATTCATAGTTTCTTTTAAACCCGTAAGTCGTGTCGAGAACCTCTGTTCCCTTTCGCGCAATCTGATCAAAAAAGTATTGCCTTTCTATGGTTTGGGTGTACCACCGTTCCGAATAGCTGACGCTTGGGCTCATATTGATATACTTGAACAGATTAAAGCTGGGAAGCGTCAGCGGAATGGAGTGTTTCCACCCGTTGCTCCAGTCCTTGACCAGTGATTTTTTCAGGATTTCGTCTTCTTTGGCCGTAATGGAATTTCTGATATTTCCGGAATAACTGAAGCCGATTTTTTCATAAAACTTTAGTTTTCCTGACCTGTTTTTACTTCTGAACGGATAAATCTTCGACATATTGAAGGTCATCTCAGGAAAACTCAGACTCATGGTCGAGTCGGTCGAATTCTGTGAATGCCTGAAGTTAGCGGACATGTTAAATGGCGAATTTTCCCATTTTTTTGTGTAGGAGATACTGGAGGTCTTTGTTGTGCTCAGGTAGTTTTCAATGGTCCTTGATTCGGACATGTTGTTGGAATTTTCCTTGTCATAGCTGCTCGTTGACAGGTTGACGTTGGCTGAAAAACTTTGAAAAGGGTTTGCCTTGGAGTCCTGCGAATGAGACCACCTGAAACTGAAACCTTTGGTTTCGTATGAGTCGGGCAGGTCCTTTTCACCGTATTTATTTAAATTGTAGGCAAAACTGAAATTTCCGGAGAATTTGTATCGCTTTTTGTAATTAGAGCTCAGGTAGGTGGCCCATGAACCTTTGGAATAAATGTCGCCCTTGATTGTCAGATCGTAATAAGGACTGGCCGCTACATAATAACCGCCCTCCCTTAAAAAGAACCCCCGGTTTTGTTCTTCGCCGTACGAGGGAATGATAATTCCCGACGAATAGGTCGGCGAGTTGGGAAAAAAACCAAATGGCAAAAAAGGAAAGTAAATCGGAAAGTCCTCCAGAACCATATATGCAGGACCGGTTATTATTTTTTTGTTCGAAATTACTTTTGCTTTGGTCATGTTCAGGTAAAAATGCGGATGATCGGCGTCACATGTCGTGTATTTACCGTTTTTCATGATAAAAACATCTTTATCGATCTTCTTGGTACGTTCCCCCTGCACATAACCTTCGCCTTGTTCGGTACGCACGTCTCTGATAATTCCTTTCTGTGTCTTAAAGTTATACCGCAACGTTTTGCTTTCAAACTCTTCGGAACCATCCTTAAAGACAGGAGTTCCCTGAGCCACTCCGGCTGTATCGGGTACGCCTTCGGCATATACCTCCTTGGTATTCAGGTCGAGCGCAATAAAATCAGCTTTCAACTCAATGTCCTCATAGGTTACGATGGCATCTTTGTAAAGAAACACTTTTTTGCTGTCCAGCGAAACAACGATAGAATCTTTTGCAGAATAACTGATCGGAGCCTCCAGAACGGGAGTATCTTTTTTCGTACTGTCGTTTTGCAGCGAATCAGCCGGAGCAGGCAAAGTGATCGTCTCGCTGATCAATGTGTCCGGAATAGTATCTTCAGGCAATGGCGGAACTTTTCGCAAAGTAGTGTCCGGGATGTCAGCCCGGACAGGCGTCACCGGCTGGCCGGCAGCGGTGAATTCTCCGGCTCCTGCGGTAAGGCAGACCAGCAATAGCAAATATGTTGTCAGTTTCCGGATCAAGTTACATGCTAAAAGGCCTTCATGGCTGATTGGTCTGCAAAAATATAAATTCATAGCCGACAAAATCGTGAACAGATGAAAAATAATCTTAATATTCCTATTTTTGTTTCCATATATAAGCAAAAATTATGAAACGAGCATGATTGTGTCAAACACAAAGGTAGTGGATAAATATTTATGCGGGTTCCATACCGTTGGTGAAATATAAAAACGCCTTGTTGTTCACTCGAAGCTCGTAATCAGTATTTTTTAAGTATACACGTATGAATAATAAACACCTGCTTGTCCTTCTTATTATTGTTTTTGCTGTTTTTGTCCGGGCCTATGCCGGACAAAATCCAGGGAAGGCATTCACAGTTGTTATTGATGCCGGGCACGGAGGACAGGATCCGGGTGCAGTTTATAAAAACATCCGCGAAAAAGATGTGGTTTTAAAACTCGCACTGAAACTCGGCAACTATATCCGGGAGAACATGCCTGATACAAAAGTCATTTTTACCAGGGATAGGGATGTCTTTATTCCCCTGCATCAGCGCGCAGCGATTGCAAACAGCAACAAAGCCGATCTGTTTATTTCACTGCATGCTAATTTTTGTGGTACGCCATCCATTTCAGGAACCGAAACTTTTGTCCTGGGCTTACACCGTTCGGAGGAAAATCTCGAGGTGGCCAAGAAAGAAAATTCAGTAATTTTAATGGAAGAAGATTATTCAACCCGATATGAAGGATTCGACCCGAATCTTTCCGAATCGTATATCATGTTTGAAATGGTGCAGGATGAGTACCTCGATCAAAGCATCGCTATTGGCGCTCTTGTTCAGGAACAATTCAAGGGCAGGGCAATCAGGAAAGACCGCGGCGTTAAGCAAGCAGGATTTTTGGTTCTCCGGCGAATCGGAATGCCGGGCGTTTTGATAGAAGCCGGTTTTCTCAGTAACTTATCCGAAGCCCAGTACCTGAACTCAGAGCAAGGCCAGGTGAACCTCGCAACCGCCATTTTTCATGCCTTTAAAACCTATAAAACTTCGGTGGAGACCAGAAGTGATTTCAGACTGATCAGCCAGAGTAATGTGCAAAAAGAAATCGATACGATACAGGAAGAGGCGAAACCTGCACCTGAACCACTCCCGCTAACAGAACCGGAAAAAAAAGCAGTTGACGGTAAGGAAATTTATTTTTGTGTTCAACTGGCAGTCAATTCAAAAAAAATTGATCCTTCTCCGGCCAATTTTAAGGGACTTCAGCCAATTTTTGTGACCGAACAAAATGGGACTTATAAATACCTGTTTTGTAAAGAGAGGGCGTATAACAATATAAAAAAATGCCGGGATCAGGCCCGAAAGTACTTTCCGGACGCTTTTATTGTGGCCTTCGAAAACGGCGTTCAGGTCCCGTTGAAGAATGCTTTAGGTCAAAAACCATAGATCCGGTTAAGATGTTTGTTTTCCAGAAGAAAGCATGGTAATATTGTAGTGTCAAGACGAAAGACATCGTAAGGTATTAGTCGTAAGTACAGAGACGGGGATACGGAAGACCATAATCGACCTGACACTTTGGTAATTTGGCATTTTTTAATTTGGCAGTTTAATTTAACCAATTTTGACTCATGAAATTATCCCGATACACAAAATTAGGACTTCTCATTACTTTTAGCATCGCCATATTTATTTGGGGAATGAACTTTCTTAAAGGGATCGATTTTTTTAAGAAAAATACAACCTTTTATGCCTTATACCCGCGGGTTGATGGTTTGGAGGAATCGAGTGCGGTTACCCTGAACGGTTTTCGGGTTGGTCAGGTTAAGCAAATTGGGTTTTCGGAACGGCAGGACGGTACACTTCTGGTCAGTTTTACCCTTGAAGGGGATTTCCGGCTTCCCAAAGGCTCAGAAGCCCGGATTATATCAAGCGACATTATGGGAACGCGTTCAATAAAACTTGAGATTGCGCAGTCAACTGAATTTTATGCCAATCATGACACGATTCCGGGAACGATTGAGGGTGATTTGAAGGAACAGGTCAGCATGCAGGTGCTTCCGCTGAAAAATAAGGCCGAACAGCTTTTGTCGTCGCTTGACTCAGCCATAACGGTAGTTACCTACATTTTTAATGAAGAGGCCCGCGAAAACCTGGCGCAGAGTTTTGAGCATATCAATCAGACTATTTTGAATATCAAGGAGACGTCGGGAATGCTCAACGAACTGATGAAATCGGAATATGGCAGTATACAGGGAACACTTAGAAACATGAAACAAATTACCGACACGCTGAATGCCGGGTCCGGTCACTTTGCCAATATCATTAAAAACACCTCCGATATCAGCGACAGCCTTGCCGGTGTCAATTTCAGGCAAGCGCTGCTCGATATTTCACAGTCGGCCGACGGACTAAACCAGATCCTTCATAAAGTGAATAACAACGAAGGAACTGCGGGCATGCTGATCAATGATCCGGAGTTATATCAGAATCTCGCGTTGCTTAGTCAGAGCATGGACGCTTTGCTAAATGACCTGCGCAACAACCCGAAACGCTATGTCCATTTTTCTGCCTTTGACCTGGGAAAGGAAATTTATATCACTCCGCGTAAACCTGTCGGAGAAAATGAACTTAAGTACATTTTTAAAATTAATCTTGTATCAAGTCCTTCCCGTATTAATCCTGAAAATCCGCTGTTCAAACAATTTCAGCCTATTGAAGAAATGGAGATTGGAGGCATCTATAACTACCTGACAGGAGCAACTTCCGATTTTAATGAAATATCAAAACTGAATGATCAGGCAAGAAAGGTTTTCCCGGATGCGAATATCGTTTCCTTCCGAAACGGGCGTCCTGTAAGACTGGAAAAAGCTTTAAAGAAATAGCCCGGACATAAACGAACATAAGGATAATTTAATCCTGATCTCATGAACAGCCTGACTACCACGCATTAGGCAAATCAAATAGTTTAATAAGTTGATTATCAAATAGATATACAACATGATTTTTTTTCATACAGTTAAGTACCTGAAGGATCAAGCTCTTATAAACATTTTTAAAAAGTCAAGTCATTTTTTATTTTTTTAATACTTTTTTTTTCAACAATTTTGTTTCGGGAAAAGCAATTAGGGGAAAAAATTTTGTCGAACTTATTAAATCCTGCTGTTCGTAATGAATAACATTCATCTTGCTGTATGGAATCGTTGTCTCTCTGTCATCCGGGATAACGTTCCTGCAATTAGTTTTAAGACCTGGTTCGAGCCAATCGTGCCTGTTAAGATAGAAAGTCAGGTATTGACTATTCAGGTACCGAGTCCTTTTTTTTACGAATATCTGGAAGAGCAGTATATCGACCTGCTGCGAAAAACGTTAAGAAAAGAAGTTGGACAGGATGCCAAGCTTGAGTATGTCGTTGTCATGGGTAACAACCAGTCAAATTCCCAGCCTTACACCGTTAAATATCCGACGAACAACAATAACAAAATTCAAAACAAACCCATGACTGTGCCCCTGAGCACGGAGGGAAAAGCATCAATCAAGAATCCGTTTATTATTCCAGGCATTCAGAAGCTGCAGGTAGATCCGCAATTGAAAGCTGACAATACGTTTGAAAATTTTGTTGAAGGAGAATGTAACCGTCTCGCCCGGAGTGCAGGATATGCGGTTGCGCAGAATCCCGGGGGAACAGCATTCAACCCCTTGATGATTTACGGCAATTCGGGTTTGGGCAAAACGCACTTGGCTCATGCCATCGGTATCGAGGTCAAGGAAAAATTCCCAGATAAGGTTGTCCTGTATGTGAATTCCAATAAATTTCAAACTCAGTACACCGAGGCAACGCGCAATAACAACCGGAATGACTTTCTTCATTTTTATCAGATGATTGACGTGCTGATTCTTGATGATGTTCAGGAATTTGCGGGCAAGGAAAAGACACAGGAAACCTTTTTTCATATTTTCAATCACCTGCACCAGAGTGGAAAACAACTGATCCTGACATCCGATAAACCGCCAATTGAACTGAAAGGGATGGAGCAGCGTTTGTTGTCGCGTTTCAAATGGGGATTGACGGCCGATCTGCAGATCCCTGACTTTGAAACCCGTATGGATATCTTAAAGCGTAAGACTTACAAAGATGGGATTGTTATCAGTGATGAGGTACTGGAATATATTGCCTCACATATTACCAACAATGTGAGGGAACTTGAAGGTGCGCTCGTTTCACTGTTGGCCCAGTCTACCTTAAATAAAAAGGAAATTACAGCGGAACTGGCCAGCGAGATGATTAACAAACTGGTTAAGAGCTCAAAAAGAGAGCTCTCGGTTGATTATATTTCGAAGGTGGTCTGTGATTATTTTAATTTACCGGTCAACCAGTTACAAACCAAGACCCGAAAGCGTGAGATTGTCCAGGCCCGGCAGTTAGCGATGTATTTTTCCAAGAATATGACTAAATCGTCGCTGGCCTCTATTGGTTTGCAAATTGGTAATAAGGACCACGCAACGGTATTACATGCCTGTAAAACGGTAAATAACCTGATCGATACAGACAAAAGCTTCAGGCATTTCGTTGACGAAATAGAACGAAAATTAAAAATGTAGAAATAAACTCAGGGCTCCCGCAAAACGGGAGTTTTTTTCGCTCTTAACCGCAGCAATCATGACCGATTCGTACCTGACCATAGAAAAAGCTTCGGAAGGCATGTTCAAGGACAAGGGGAGCAAATTTTTGGCCTTTGCCTACCCTGTTGAATCGGAAGACAAAATCAGGGAGTATATTCAAAAACTCCGCAAGGAACATCATGCGGCCAGGCATCATTGCTTTGCCTGGCGCTTAGGAGCTGCTATGGAACATTTCAGGTCAAATGACGACGGTGAACCTTCTTCCAGTGCTGGAAAACCTATCCTTGGACAGATCCAGCGGCTCGGTTTAACCGATGTGCTGATCGTTGTTGTCCGTTATTTTGGGGGAACCCTTCTCGGAGTGGGTGGACTGATCAAAGCCTACGGTGAGGCAGCCGCGGATGCCCTTAGTCATGCCACAATAATTACCCGGATCGTAAAGATCCCCTTCTGTATTCATTTCGATTACCTGCAAATGAACGCAGTCATGAAAATATTCAAGGAAAAAGATCTTCCACAAATAAAAAGCGATTTTAATCTACGGTGCAGCATCTGCAGTTCTGCAAGGCAAAGTGAGGTCGGTTTAATTTTAAGTTTGTTCAGCCAAATTGAAGGTGTTGTGACCGAGCGGATGGAATAACAGCAGAATGTTTATAAAAATAATGCGGAGGTCACATTGTTTTAAGTCCCGATTAGTTAAATTTGTGCTTTGATGAACAACCTGATCGTGCGATATAATCTTTCCGTAAGTGACGCAAATCACCCGGATATTTCGTTCCCTGCTTTCAGTCGTTACATCCTTTTTAATGATCGTCCGGACCATTGCCGGCATTTATCCGGGTTTCCGATCAAAAAAAAACCAACAGCGATTTTATCCCTGTTGGTTTTTTTTTGCCTCTTGATACTGGTAAACAAATAATAAATACATGAAGAAAGACTTAATCTCCATTACAGACTATACCAAGGAAGAATACCTGCGTATTATGGAGCTGGCAGCCGAATTTGAAGCCAACCCCAACCAGAAGCTGCTGCAGGGGAAAGTGGTAGCTTCGCTGTTTTTCGAACCGTCAACGCGTACCCGGCTTAGTTTCGAAACAGCAATCAGCCGGCTGGGGGGAAGGATCATTGGTTTCTCCGATTCCAATTCGTCGAGCGTATCAAAGGGAGAAACCCTGCACGACACGATCCGCATGGTTTCCAATTATGCTGACCTGATCGTTATGCGACATCCGATGGAGGGCAGCGCCCGTTATGCGGCCGAAGTATCGCGGGTGCCTGTTATTAATGCCGGAGACGGAGCAAACCAGCATCCGTCGCAAACCCTGCTGGATATGTATTCGATCATCAAGACCCAGCAAAAACTCGATAATCTCAACATTTTTATGGTGGGCGACCTGAAGTACGGGAGAACGGTACATTCGTTACTGATGGCGATCTCGCAGTTTGAAAATCCGATATTTAACTTCATCGCGCCCGAAGAGCTGCAAATGCCCGAGGAATACAAAATTCACCTGCGTGAAAAAGGAATTCGGTTTTTCGAGCACCGCGAATTCACCGATATCATTTCAGAAGCCGATATCGTTTATATGACGCGGGTTCAGAAAGAACGGTTTTCCGATCCGATTGAATATGAACAGGTGAAGAACGTCTATATTCTGCGAAACAGCATGCTCGCGAATACGAAACCGAATATGCGCATCCTGCATCCGCTGCCGCGCGTGAATGAGATTCATCCGGATGTTGATCAGAACGAAAAAGCGTATTATTTCGATCAGGCCCGCAACGGCGTTTTTGCCCGTGAGGCTATTATTGCCCATACTTTAAATTTAAAATAACAAGACATGAAGGATTCGATAAAAAAGAAACTGAAACTGAAAGTCAGCGCCATCAGCGAAGGGACCGTCATTGACCATATTCCTTCTGAAAATCTGTTTAAGGTGATCTCGATTTTGAAGTTGGACAAAACAAAAAACATGATCACGTTCGGAGCAAACCTCGACAGCGAAAAAATGGGAGCAAAGGCTATTATAAAAATCTCGCACATGTTTTTTGAAGACAACGATATCAACAAAATCGCTTTAATTGCACCAAATGCCAAGTTAAATATTATCCGCGATTATGAGGTTGTCGAGAAAAAAGTTGTAAAAGTGCCCGACGAGGTCATCGGAATCGTAAAATGCTTTAATCCCAAATGCATCACCAACAATGAAGTCATAACCACTTCTTTCAGGGTGATCAGCAAATTGCCCCTGGCCCTGAAATGCAAATACTGTGAGAAAATCACCCACGAACATCAGATTGTGATTAAGAAGAATGAGTAGTCTTGAGTAGCGGAACAAAAACCCCAGCTTGCGACTCAGGACTCGCTACTCACCACTACTTTTACAATTTTATCCATGAATACAACTTTTGAAAAAACTGTGGCTGAGATTGAACAACTCATCGTGCAGTCGCCCGGCGACCTGCTCTTACAGGTATGCCGCTTATTGAAGGAACGCATCTACCATTATGACTGGGTTGGATTTTACTCCCTTCAGAACGGGGAACTGGTATTGGGTCCCTATGCCGGAAAACCAACAGACCACACGCATATTGCAGTAGGAAAAGGGGTGTGCGGACAGGTGGCAGAAAAAAAAGTAACACTGGTTGTTCAGGATGTCAGCCGGGAAGATAATTACATTTCCTGCAGTATCGACGTTCAGTCGGAGATCGTTGTTCCTGTTTTCAGGAACGGTGAATTTGTTGCCGAGCTGGATATTGACAGCCACTCTCCCGCCCCGTTTAGTCCGGAGGATACGATGTTTCTGGAGAAGGTGTGTGCGTTGTTATCCGACCGGTTTTAGAGAGACTTCCGCCCGCTATTCCACATACAGTACCAGTCCTTTCAGGTACTCGCCTTCCGGATGGTAAATGCTGATCGGATGGTCGGCCGGCTGATTAAGCTGATGCAGAATACGTACCTGACGTCCGGAGATGGCTGCTCCTGAAAATACAGCCTCTCTGAATTTTTCTTTCGAGACAACCTGCGAACAACTGAAGGTAAAGACAAAACCCCCGGGGCGAACCTGTTCAAAAGCCTTGGCATTCAGTTTTTTGTATGCCTGAAGCGCCTGATGCAGGGCATCCCGGTGTTTGGCAAATGCCGGAGGATCGAGTATAATCAGATCATATTTGTCTTTAATACCAAGCATATACGAGAACGCGTCTGCCGTGAAGGATTCATGACGGGTATCACCTGGGAAATTCAGTTCCACATTTCTTTCGGTCAGCTCAATTGCTTTTACCGAAGCATCAACCGAGTGCACCGTCCGGGCTCCTCCCCGCAGCGCATAAAACGAAAAACCTCCGCTGTAACAAAACATGTTCAACACGTCACGGTTTATGGAATACTGTTGTACCAGATGTCTGTTTTCACGCTGATCAATAAAGAACCCGGTCTTCTGCCCTTCCACCCAGTCAACATGAAATGAGTTTCCATATTCCCTGACGATGACTGACTCTGCCGTTCCCAGGAGATAATCGTTTTCAGGTTTAATCGCCGCTTTGAATGGCAGTGTTTTATCGCTTTTATCATAAACCGCCAGGAGCTGGTTTCCTAAAATTTCTTTAAGCAGTTGCGATAACTGCGTCCTTATCAGGAACATTCCTACCGAATGTGCCTGGAGAACGGCTGTTCCGTTATAAAAATCGATCACCAATCCCGGCAGACCATCCCCTTCACCGTGAACGAGCCGAAAAACATTGGTTTCGGCGTTGTTCAACAGTCCAAGCGACCGACGCAGTGAAACAGCATCCGTCAGCCGTGATTTCCAAAAGGCTTTCCCGACAGGAACATCTTCGAAAGACACAATTCTGACCGCGATGGAACCAATCTGGTAATGCCCAAGGGCCAAAAAAGCACGTGCTGCAGAAACCACTCTGACCAGATCGCCTTCACTCAGCTCTCCTTCGATTTTATCTATGGCACCTGAAAAAACCCAGGGGTGAAACCGTTGTAATGATTGTTCTTTACCTTTTTTAAGAACGAGGGTCGCTTTGACTTCGGTCATAATGAAGCAGTGGATAAGGAGTGGAGTATCTGAAAGGAGATCCAGGCGTCGGTTGCCGCATAACATTGCTGTGCTTCGGTCAGTTCGTCCGACTCCCAATTAGTCAGGCGCTGTGATTTGGAAATGCGGACGCCCAATACGATTCCGGCAATTTTCTTCAAACTGAAATCACCGATACCGTAATCCTTTACCTCGTGTTGAAGTTCAATAAAACCGGCAGGCAGAAAATGACCGATCCGTTGCAATCCTTTAATATCGTCATGGATAGCTACTCCTACTTTCAATACCTCCGCATTGGAAAGAATCCTTTTCAAGGGATCGGGCAAACCAATTTTATTTATCCGGAACAGGAAGGCTTTTTTCGCAGTTGACAGTTGCAGCAGCGCGACCTGATTAACTTGGCCGCGTTTAAATGAGGGTTTGGTTTCGGTGTCAAAACCAAGCATCTTTTCCTTCGACAAAAAGTTAACGGCCCATTCGAGCTTATCAGCCTTGTCTATGACGAAAATTTCTCCTTCAAATGCCTTTAACGGTAATTCATCAAGTTCTTCCCGGGTTATAGATTCCTGAAACATGTTTTAATCGATCTCTCTGTTAAATAAATTATTCAGCCAGTCCGGCCTGCTGTTTTCTTCTTCGTCTGACGGCAGTCCGGTTTGCTGATCAAAATCAACCTGACTGTACACCAGCATATGGATGGCACGCAACCCATTCACAAGTTTCTGCCCCCAATGTGTCCTGAAATCCATCATGCACGTCCAAAGCGCCTCCTGCATCACCTGATCATCGCCGATCCGGTATGACTGAATAAAATCCTTGAGATCTTGATAGATATCAGCCAGATTTTCGGATATGCTGGCCGTAACCGGAGTTTCACTGAACTGCATCCGGTCGTCAAAGACCTCCTGGTAATCATCGTATTGTCCCAGCAGATTCATTATTCGCTGCTGCAAAAAATTGTAATCCACCTCAGTGACGTACTTTTCAGGCGACAGCTCTTCAGAGCTGTCAAATTCAGGAATAACGCTTGCCTTCAGATAGATCAGAGGCAGCAGCTTCTGTGCTTTTCCCAACACAGTCCACGCATCTTCCCTTCCCGCAGTTTCTACAAATTTACAATATTCATTGGCAACTGTAACAAACTCAATGACATTCTTTGAAAATACGATTGGATTCAGCTCTCCGTCGGTCATTATTAAAAAATTATCCCGCAAAAGTAACAAGAATTTCCCGGAACTGAAAACAGGAAACGGAAACCGGAGACCGGAAAAGAGAAACCGAAAAGTCTCAGTGACCAGTCTCAGTATTCAGTAGCGAACTGCAAACTGTGACTTACTACTAAAAGCTAACTACGAAAAGCTTTCTCTGTCTTACGACTTACGACTTACGACTAATTACTTTCAACTATTCTCCCACTACTAACAGCTAATAGCTAACAGCTAACAGCTAACTACTTCTTCTCTCCTTTCCACTCCAGCCGGTTATCGATACGATGAACGATTTTTCCCTTATCGATCAGCCAGCGCACCACCTGGATGATCTCGTCTTCCTTCTGATCGATCTTAAAAATGAGCTCTTCAAAAAAACAGGGTTCCTGAAGGTACTGTTCAAGCATACTGCTGATGTTTTCATATTGAAGCTGGCTTAGTCCCAGTTCGTTCTGCGAAAGGCAAACATCGCAAATACCACACCTTACAGCGTCTGTTTCCCCAAAATATCCGAGCAGGATCCGACTCCTGCATTTCAGCTTTTCTGTCATATAACTGATCATGGCATCCGTCCGGTGCTGATAGTCTTTCTTTCGGTCGGTATAATTCTCCTTCGATATCTTTAAACGTTCCAGTTCAACGCGTTCGCGGGTAAAAATAACAAAAGGTGTCTTTTTTCTTGGAATATAATGGATGATCTTGTTGGCGTTTAGCAGATTCAAAAACCGGTATACTGTGTCGTTCGTAATATTAGCCCGTTTGGCAAGCATGTCTTCGTCTATGGCAGTATAATTTGTAAAGAGACCGGAGTATGACCGCAGGAGTAATTTAATAAATCCGTCAAAGGAAGCATTGGCAACCTGGAAACGGTACAAATCGTCCCTCCCCACCATAAAATGCAGGCGCGACGGATTGTCAAGTTCTTCGGTTAGCTCCAGATAGCCTTCCCGCTGGAGAATTTTAAGGCTGTTCAGCACGGTGTTGACAGGCAGGCTGTATGCAGCGGCAAAATCGCCGATATTAAAATCGAGGATTTGGTCTTTTCCGAAGCCGACCGCCAATTGAAAAAAATTACAGAGTGACAGGTAAATACGTTTTATCACATCGATTGGCGGGAATGCTTTTTCCACTCTTTTTTTGAGAGCTAATTGATCGGCACGGTCAGCAATGAGCACCGCATAAGCCTTTTTGCCATCTCTCCCTGCCCTTCCTGCCTCCTGGAAATATGCTTCAGGCGAATCGGGAGGCCCCAGGTGTATAACAAAACGGACATCCGGTTTATCAATTCCCATTCCGAAAGCATTGGTGGCTATCATCAAACGATTCCTCCCCTCTTTCCATTCTTCCTGTTTCCTGGCCCGGTCTCCGGCCGGAAGTCCGGCGTGATAAAAATCGGATGAAACTTTGTTTTTTCTAAGAAATTCGGTCACTTCGCGCGTTGCCTTCCTGCTCCTTACGTAAACAATTCCGCTTCCGCCTGCCTTTTTAACCGATTGCAGCAAATACTGCATTTTATCTTCCCTCTCCCGCACAAGGTAACTCAGGTTGGGGCGGTAAAAGCTCGTCCGGAGTACATTTAGTTTGTCAAAATTAAGCTGTTTCTGAATGTCTCTGGCAACATCAGGTGTAGCTGTGGCAGTTATCGCCAGAACCGGTATACCGGGCAGCAGGCTCCGTAGCTCGCGGATACGCAGATAGGAAGGCCGGAAATCATACCCCCATTGCGATATACAATGGGCTTCATCTACGACAATGAGGTTGACGTTCATCTGTGGCAGGCGTTCGCGAAAACGGTCAGTGGCAATCCGCTCGGGCGATATGTACAGAAACTTATAATCGCCCCAGGCAGCGCTGTCAAACGTCAGTCGTACTTCCTGCATAGTCATCCCCGAATGAATGGCCAGGGCGCGAATTCCCTTTTTTTGCAGATTCTCAACCTGATCTTTCATTAATGAGATCAGCGGCGTAATAACGAGACAGATACCCGGCCGTGACATGGAATAGACCTGGAATGTAATCGATTTGCCTCCACCTGTCGGCATCAGACCTAATGTATCTTTCCCCGAAGCGACAGCATGAATAATGTCTTCCTGTAGAGGCCGGAAATCTGAGTAGCCCCAGTATCTGGTCAATATGGCTTTAAATTCGCTCACGTCTTTTTTGTTGCCGGGCTGCAGGCGATCACCTGCTTAACAATTTTTAATGAAAATTAATTTTTTAAGGCCAATCTGCCAAATGTAAATAAAAGCAATATCCGTTTATTTTTCGTAGTTTTGGCGATTATTTGTGATAAAAATTGAGATCCGTAAGGATAGAGGTATTCGGTATACACGGCATCGCCGGCAAAAAATGAAAAACTTAAGAATGAAGCAAACGTGGTATGGCATCCTTCTCCTTTTTGTTTTCGGAGGCTGTCAGCAGGAAACCCTCAATAAAGTACCTCTTGCCCAGGTAGGCGACCGGATCTTATTCCTGGAAGAAATTGAGAAGGTGCTCCCTCAGAACCTTCCGCACCAGGACAGCGCATTGTGGGTAGACGATTTTGTAAAAAAATGGGTTCGGTCCGAACTGCTGATCCTGAATGCCGAACAGAACCTGTCACCCGAACAGAAAGATGTTGATAAAGAACTTAAAGAATACCGCAACTCCCTGTTAACCTATCGCTATAAAAAGGAGTTGCTGGCACAAAAGATGGATACAGTTATCTCTCCGGAAGAAGTCAGCGCTTACTACGAACAGCATAAGAGCGAATTTTCCCTTAAAAGCAACATTGTTAAGGCTGTTTATCTGAAAATCCCGCTCGAGGTTGCCCATCCGGAGACCGTAAAGAACCTGACCATTGACGAAGATCCCCAAAAACTGGCTCAACTTGATGAATACGGGGTTCAATACGCCAAAACATACGACCGGTTTGAAGACAAATGGGTGAATTCGGCCGATGTGTTTTCGCAGTTCCCTGAAGAAACCGACGGAGGAGAACGGTTTTTGAGAAGAAACAAGTTTCTTGAAAGCAGCGATACAGATTATTATTACTTTATTTGCATACGTGATTTCCGTTTGGAGGGACAGGTTGCTCCGATCGATTACGTTGAAACCGGAATCAGGAACATTCTGCTGAATGAACGAAAAATTAAATTCCTCCGCAATATTGAGGATGACATTTACATGGAAGGACTGGAATCCAACAAATTCAGGATTTTTAATATTCAAAAATGACTACTATGTTCAGAAAAATTTTAACTGGTATGATCGTGTTTTGCAGCTTGATAAACACATCGTTTGTTTGGGCGCAAGACAAGATCGTAGACCAGATTGTTGCAGTTGTAGGGAGTAACATTATCCTGAAATCGGATATTGAGACCATGTATATGCAGAATCAGGCTCAGGGGGTAACCACCGACGGCGATATGAAATGTGAAATCCTTGAAGATTTTCTGATCGAAAAATTACTGCTTGCGGAAGCCGAACTGGATACCAATATAATCGTAACACCGAATCAGATTAATCAGAATATGGATCAGCGGATGCAGTATTTCACGAAGAACCTGGGGTCGGAACAGGCCGTGGAAAAGTATTTTCAAAAATCGATCGCTGCTATTAAGGCCGATCTCGAGGAAGTGATCCGCAACCAGCAGATGACCAGCCAAATGAGGAATAAAATTATCGAGAAGGTAAGCGTCACTCCGGCCGAAGTTCGCTACAAATACAGGACGATGGATAAGGAAGACATTCCCATGGTTGAAGATCAGGTTGAATATGCCCAGATTTCAGTTTATCCCCCTGTCACCCTGGAGGAGGAAAATGAGATAAAATCGCGGTTGCGTGATTTCAAGAAACGTGTTGAAGAAGGGGAAAGCTTCGCAACTATGGCTGTTTTATACTCAGAAGATCCCGGTTCTGCCGCCAACGGAGGGGAACTCGGATATATGGGCAGGGCGCAACTTGATCCTGCCTATGCTGCGGCAGCTTTTAACCTCAAAGGCGATCGTGTTTCCAACGTTGTCAAAAGTGAATACGGTTATCATATCATTCAACTTGTGGGGAGAAGAGGAGAGCAAATCAATACCCGTCACATTCTCCTGAGACCCAAGCCGACGGCAGAAGCGCGGGAAAAAGCGGCTACCAGTCTCGACAGTCTGGCAACGATAATCCGCAAAGGAAAAATCACTTTTGAAACGGCAGCTCTTCATTATTCGGCCGACAAAAATTCCAGAAATGGCGGAGGCACAGCTATTAATCCTTACACGACTTCATCCAAATGGAAGAATGAAGAACTGGAGCCCGATGTGAGTAAGATCATAACAAAAATGAAAGAAAATGAGATCTCTGATCCATTTGTTTCAATCGACGACAGCCAGCGAACCGTCTACAAAATTGTAAAGCTGATCAGCCGTACAAAACAACATCGGGCTAATCTGCAGGAAGATTATCAGTACCTGCACGATCTTTACCTTCAGAAGAAACAGGAAGAAGCGCTCAATAAGTGGATTTCGGAGCAGCAATCAAAAACTTATATTCACATTGATGATACCTATATGAATTGCAACTTCAAATTCAATGGGTGGAAAAAATAAGTGAACGGATGAAGGATATTGGCGGTACAACGGTTTTTAATTGGTTCCGGATCGGACTGTTGCTGTTGTTGGTGATGCCAGGCAGTCTGATTGCCCAAACAAAGCGGAAAGTAGAAATCGAGCAGGCTGATGCTCTTTTACACAATGAAGCTATCATAGCCAATGCCCAGCGTCTTATCGGGAATGTCAGGATCAGGCATAACAATATCGTGATGTGGTGCGACAGCGCTTATTCCTATACCGATGTAAACGTGGTCGACGGTTTTGGTAACGTTCATATACTGAAGGACGACACACTCCACCTGTATGCCGATTTCGTCAATTATAACGGCGATACCAAATGGGCCCGGGCCCGCCGCCACGTCAAACTCATTAATAAAACCACCACGCTGACCACCGATTCGCTGAATTATGATATGAACGTTGGAATTGGCTACTACGACAATTACGGAACAATCGTCGACAGCACCAGCACGCTGAACAGCAAAATCGGCGAGTATTATGTCGATGAAGACAGAGCCTACTTTAAAACAGAAGTTAAAACAGTTACCGAAGATTATACCCTGGAATCGGACACCCTGATTTATGAACTAGGCACCGGAGTTGCTTCGATCGTCGGGCCAACAAATATCTACGACGAAAAAAATAACCTGTATGCCATCGATGGCTACTACAATACCAGGACCGGGAAAGCAGATCTTTACAAGCGGCCTGTGATCACTTCCAAAGAACAAAATATCACCGCCGACTCCATTTTCTATGACAAGGTTACCGGGAACGGATTAGCCCGGGGAAATGCCGATATCCATGACCTGAAAAACAAGGTCATTGTGAAAGGCAACCGGGCCGTCTACAACGATATTGAAGAGACATCGCAGGTCACCGACTCGGCACAGTTTTGGTTTTATTCGGAACAGGATACACTCTTTCTGCATGCCGACACACTGAAAACCATACCGGACAGTATTGCCGGTGAAAAAATAGTGCAGGCGTATTTCGATGTACGGTTTTATCGCGCGGATATGCAGGGTAAGTGCGATTCGCTGGTTTACTGGTCAAAAGATTCAACCATCCAGTTGTTCCGGGAGCCCGTGATCTGGTCGGAAGCCAATCAGATGACTGCCGATTATATCGAAATGATAACGGTGGACAGGGAAAACCAAACGATCGATATGAAAGGCAACTCATTCATCATAGCGCAGGAAGATTCGGCCAAATACAACCAGATTAAAGGACGAGATATGACAGGTTTTGTGCGCAGAAAAGATTTATACCGGATTGATGTGGACGGAAATGGCGAGTCGCTCTATTATGCCCGCGATGATAATGGCATCATTGGGTTAAACAAGGCTCAGGGCAGCAATATTCAGATCTTCCTCAAAGAAAGGAAAGTTGTACGTATTGTATTTGTTACTTCCCCGGATGGGCAGTTATCGCCTGTGGCCGAGGTAACGGAAGAGGAAAAGATTCTGCCTGGCTTTGTCTGGCTGGATGAAATCAGGCCGAAATCCTACAGCGATATTTTTCTGAATAAGACTATTGTCACCGGGAAGAAAAAGTGATAGCGCAATGACGGTCCGGATCAGGAAACATACAAAAAGGAAATAGCAGGTAGAACCTCCTGCTATTATCATTTATCTTTTTCCCTGGGTTATTCAATATTCATCTTCATTGAAGAAAAAATCGTCCTTACTTGGGTAATCAGGCCAGATATCTTCAATACTTTCATAAATTTCGCCTTCGTCTTCAATTTCCTGTAAATTTTCAATGACCTCCAGCGGCGCTCCCGAGCGAATGGCGAAGTCAATTAATTCGTCCTTGGTCGCAGGCCAGGGTGCATCTTCCAGTTTTGATGCGAGTTCCAGTGTCCAGTACATAGTTGAAGGTATTTAGTTAATGCTATTTTTTTCGTTTTGCGAATATATAAAAAAATTATATGATGCTATTATAAATCTTTTAGTTTATGGACTGATGCTTAATCATCCAATCCGTCAAATTATTCTTCAGTCCTTTTTTTCAGGAATCCAAAGGATTTCCTGGTGACGGCTGTCCTGATTTATTTTTCTGGCCAGCACAAATAAATAATCAGAAAGCCTGTTTATATACCGGATCAGGTTCTGATCAAGTTTGGTTTTATCGGCCAATTCAACGATCCTGCGTTCAGCTCTCCTGCATACCGTCCGTGCAATATGCGCGTAGACAGTTCCGGTGCTTCCCGCAGGGAGAATGAAATGGTTTAGTTTGGGCAGCACTTCGGACATCTGATCCATTTCCCGTTCAAGCTTTTCAATATCCTGGTCTGAACAGGGCGCAAGATTCAGCAGTTTTTCTGACTGTTCATCTGTTGCCAGGATGGAACCGATGACAAAAAGCTTGGACTGAACTTCAGCCAGCATTTTGCTTGCCCGGTCGTCGATATCGACAGTCATGATCAGACCAATGTGGCTGTTCAGCTCATCAACCGTTCCGTATGCTTCAAGCCGGTCGTCATATTTTTTGACTCTGCTTCCACCGATGAGACCGGTTGTACCATCGTCACCTGTTTTTGTATAGATCCGTACCTCTTTTGTCATTAATATTTCGGATTTGGGTTGACGATATCCGATTCCACCTGCCCGTCCTTCAAACGAATTATCCGGTGCGCATGCCGGGCGATATCTTCTTCGTGCGTTACAACAATTAAAGTATTTCCTTGTTTGTGGATGTTTGAAAATAATTGCATAATTTCTTCTGACGTTTTGGAATCAAGATTTCCGGTGGGTTCATCGGCAAGCAGAATAGCCGGATTATTGATCAGTGCCCGGGCAACGGCCACGCGCTGGCGTTGGCCTCCCGACAATTCATTGGGTTTATGATCAACCCGATCGGCCAGCCCAACATCAGTAAGCATTTGTCCTGCCCGCTCCAGCCGGGAGTTTTTCTTAACACCCGCGTAAACCAGCGGCAGCATGACGTTCTCAAGCGCTGAATTCCGCGGTAATAAATTAAATGTCTGGAAAATAAAGCCGATTTCAGAATTGCGGATCTCGGCGAGCTCATCGTCAACCAGGTTACTTACATCCTGCCCGTTCAGCTCATAACGGCCACTTGTTGGCGTATCGAGGCATCCAAGGACATTCATGAGGGTCGATTTACCCGAGCCCGAGGCGCCCATGATCGCTACATATTCACCCGCGTTGATTTGGAGACTGACCGACCGCAACGCCCTGACAACCTGCGTGCCGACCTTGTAATTTTTAACAATGTCGGTAAGACGAATGACTTCTTTCATGGCTTTTTTTCAGTTATTTCATGTAAAAATAATCATCTCTGTGGAATGTACATAATAAAAGAAGAAAAATAGTGTCAGGAGACAGGAAGTAGTGAGTAGCGAGAGATCAGTCGTTAGTCGTTAGTAGTAAGACAGAGAAAGCGTTCAGCGTTTAGCTGTTAGTTGTTAGTTGTTAGTAAAATTGAAACATATGACCCTGTTACCCTCTCACCCTATCACCTTGCCACCTTTTCCTGTCTCCAGTCTCCCTTTTACTATTTTGCAATTTGACCTTTTGGCAATTTTGCAATTTAGTATCTTTGTCCCATGCCCGAATTTTTAGATCAAGACATAAAATTTTTGCAGGGAGTAGGCCCAAAAAGAGCGGAGCTTCTGAAAAAAGAGCTCGCCATATACTCGTTCAGGGATCTGTTATACTATTTCCCCTATAAATACATCGATCGTACAAAGTTTCATAAAATTGCTGAAATTGGCGCCCACGATGCTTACATCCAGGTCAAAGGCAGGATCAGGTCATTTGAACTGGTCGGTGAATCCAGGAAGCAACGCCTCACAGCTGTTTTCGAGGATGAAACAGGAAGTCTCGATCTGGTTTGGTTTTCGGGCATCAAATACATCCGCGAAGGAGTCAAAACAGGAACCCTCTACGTGGCATTCGGAAAGCCTTCTGTGTTCAATGGCCGGGTTAACCTGATTCATCCTGAACTGGAAGGTTCCGGTGGCGAACAAATCAATACCGGCGTGTTGCAGGCCTTCTATAACACCACGGAGACATTGAAGAAACGCTTTCTCAATACACGGGCCATCAATAAGTTACAATACAACCTGATGCTGGCTGCCGAAGGAAAAATTTATGAAACACTCACAGCACCGGTTCGGGAAAGGTTGAAACTTATGCCGCTGGCACAGGCGCTCCGGCAAATCCATTTTCCGGAGAACACCCATTTTTTGCAAAAAGCGACGTTCCGGCTAAAATTTGAGGAATTGTTTTATATCCAGCTAAAAATCCTTAGCCTTAAGCACAAGCGTACGGAAGCGTTTAAGGGATTTATCTTTGAACGGGTCGGCTACAATTTCAATAAGTTCTACGAAAATAATCTTCTTTTTGAACTGACAAACGCCCAGAAGAAAGTCATCAGGGAGATCAGAAAAGATCTTGGAAGCGGTATTCAGATGAACCGCCTCCTGCAAGGGGATGTTGGCAGCGGCAAAACGCTTGTCGCTTTAATGATTGCTTTAATTGCTTTCGATAACGGATTTCAGGTCAGCCTTATGGCACCTACTGAGATTCTGGCTGTTCAGCATTACCAGACCATAAGCAGGATGCTGACCGGCCTGGGAATTAAAATTGCACTGCTGACCGGCTCTTCGAAAAAATCAGAACGTACGGCCATTCACAGGGAATTGCAATCGGGAGAGATACAGATGCTGATCGGGACACATGCCCTGATTGAAGACATCGTCAGTTTTGCGCGCCTGGGATTGGCCATTATTGATGAGCAGCACCGTTTTGGCGTGGCTCAACGGGCCATGCTATGGAAGAAAAATGCCGGTATTCCTCCCCATGTGCTGGTCATGACGGCAACGCCTATTCCCAGAACCCTCGCTATGACCCTTTATGGTGACCTGGATGTTTCTGTGATTGACGAGCTTCCCCCCGGACGCAAACCGGTGGAAACCCGCCATTTTTTTGAAAACAGGCGCAAAGAAGTGTACCAGTTTATCCGTCAACAAGTAGAAGCCGGACGTCAGGTTTACATTGTTTATCCGCTCATCAGCGAATCGGAAAAACTGGACCTGAAGAATCTGGAAGATGGATATGCACTGCTGCAAGAGGTTTTCCCCAGGTACAGGCTCAGCATGGTCCACGGGCGTATGAAACCGGCCGATAAGGAGAAGGAAATGCAATTATTCAAGGAAGGGAAAACACAAATACTGGTAGCGACCACTGTGATTGAAGTCGGCGTGGATGTGCCGAATGCTTCGGTCATGATCATCGAAAGCGCCGAACGCTTTGGCCTTTCACAGCTTCACCAGCTTCGGGGCCGGGTAGGACGCGGAGCAGAACAATCACATTGCCTGCTGATGTCCTCCTATAAAATAAGTAACGAGAGCAGGAAAAGGCTTGAAACAATGGTCCGTACCAGCGATGGCTTCGAAATTGCCGAAGTAGACCTCCAGCTTCGCGGGCCGGGCGATCTGGAAGGAACACAGCAAAGCGGACTGGGAATTAACCTGAATATTGCCAATCTTGGAAAGGATGGTGAAATTCTTCGAATTGCCAGGGACGTGGCCTCAGATATCCTCGACGAAGATCCCAGATTAGCCAAACAGGAAAACCAGCTCCTGCACTATCAGCTCAGCCGGATGAAAAATACCCAATTCGACTGGAGTACAATTAGTTGAACTAGATTCGAACGAACTTATGTCAGTGAAGTTATGCAATCGATTACATACATTTTGCGACAGACAAAAATATAAAAATTTCCGTGCTAACATTCATTTTATAAGCAACATAACATGAAATGAATCTGAAAAATTAATTTGAACTAAGTATAAATAGCTGTAAATCCTCCAAAAATGATTTTACAACACAAATAAGTTATATAAACATCTCTAGTTTTGCATCGAAATTTGCCAGAGGTTAAAGATGTCGGATAGAATTTCACATAAAGGGGTTATAAAGGAACTTTCAATAAACAGGATCGTCGTCAGCATTATGGCCGAATCGGCATGTGCTGCCTGCCATGCCAAAGGAGCCTGCTCTGCGGCAGACATGACGGAGAAAGAAATAACGATTGGTCACTACCAGGGGGAGTTTCAGATTGGTCAGCAGGTACAGGTTACCGGCAAGACTTCTCAGGGATTCCTGGCCCTGTTTCTGGCCTATGTGCTGCCTTTTATACTGGTTCTGGCCGTTCTGTTTATTTCATCGGGTCTCACCGGCAGTGAAGGACTGAGCGGTCTTCTTGCTTTAGCTGTCCTTATCCCCTATTTTGTGGTCATGTATTTATTCAGGAACAGGTTAAAACGGAGTTTCGGTTTTAGCATTGAGCCCTTATAATTATCACTATGAGTATGACGATTGTTTATACAGTTCTTACTTTAAGCGCAATTGGGACTTTGTCGGCAGTAATCCTTTATTTTGTTGCTCAAAAGTTTAAGGTATATGAAGATCCACGGATCGATACGGTAGAAAAAGCACTTCCAGGTGCAAACTGTGGGGGATGTGGCTTTGCCGGATGCCGGGCTTTCGCCGAGGCCTGTGTAAAATCGGACGATCTTTCCCCCCTTTTCTGTCCGGTCGGAGGAAACGATACCATGGGCAGCGTGGCCGGTATTCTGGGCCTTACGGCCGTTCAGCAGGCGCCTCGCGTTGCCGTTGTACGTTGCAACGGGAGCTGTGAATTCCGCCCGAAAACCAATTTATTTGACGGCGTTTCTTCCTGTGCGGTAGCCGCAAGCCTTTACAGCGGCGATACCGGATGCCAGTTTGGCTGCCTGGGACATGGCGACTGTGTTGTCGCCTGTGATTTCGATGCCATTCATATGAATCCGCTCACCGGATTGCCGGAGATTATCGACGATAAATGCGTCGCGTGCGGGGCGTGCGTACGGGCTTGTCCGAAGGATCTGATCGAATTGCGTAAAAAAGCGCCCAAAGCCCGCAAGATCTATGTGGCCTGCAGGAATGAAGATAAGGGCGCTGTGGCCCGGAAATCGTGCGAAGTTGCCTGTATCGGCTGCAGCAAATGCTTTAAGGTATGCCCCTATGAAGCCATTACGATGGGAAACAACCTGGCTTTCATCGATTCCGACAAGTGTAAGTTATGCCGAAAATGCGTGGAAGTTTGCCCGACAAACTCGATTATTGAAGTAAACTTCCCTCCAAGAAAGATCAAAACCGATCTCCCGGCGGCGCCTGCGCCACAGGCGGAAAGTTCTGTCAATACAGCAAAAGAGGAAACAACAAGGCATGAAATTAGAAATACTGAAAATAAATAAAGGAGGCCGGTCATGTTAAAAACATTTCAACTTGGCGGGGTCCATCCGGCGGAGCATAAGCTTTCGGCCGATAAAGCCATTAAAAAACCAGCTTTACCCAAAGGCGTTATTATACCCGTAGCCCAGCATATCGGAGCACCGGCGCAGGTTTTGGTAAACAAAGGCGATCATGTTAAGGTGGGGCAATTAATTGCCCGCGCCGGCGGATTTGTTTCGGCCAATATCCATTCATCGGTATCAGGGACTGTTAAAAAGGTCGATCTGGCAGCCGATAGTTCCGGTTATCCCCGGCAAGGCATTTTTATCGATGTGGAAGGAGACGAGTGGTTGGAAGATATCGACACAAGCGATAAACTGATCGAAGATTTTAATCCCGACAGCAAGGCTATCATCGAAAGGATCAATGCAGCCGGCATCGTTGGAATGGGTGGAGCAACCTTTCCCACACATGTGAAGCTGGCTCCTCCCCCGGGGATGAAAGCCGATATGCTGATCATCAACGGTGTGGAATGTGAGCCTTACCTGACTTCCGACCACCGCCTAATGCTTGAAAAAAGCAGGGAAATCATCACCGGCACCCGCATCCTGATGTGTGCGCTTCAGGTTGAAAAAGCCTGTATCGGCATTGAAAACAATAAAAAGGACGCCATTGAACAGCTTCGCGGATTAACTTCCGGTGATCAATCCATCAAAGTGGTCCCCCTGAAGGTAAAATATCCGCAGGGAGGAGAAAAACAACTGATCAAAGCCATTACCGGCCGCGAAGTGCCCTCGGGAGCTTTGCCCATTTCAGTAGGTGTCGTAGTGAGTAACGTCGGTACCGCATTCGCCGTCTATGAGGCCGTTCAGAAAAATAAACCCCTGGTTGAGCGTGTTGTTACTGTGACCGGAAAACGGGTGAAGGAGCCTTCAAACTTTTTGGTTCGCATCGGTACGCCGGTCAGCGAGCTGATTGAAGCGGCCGGCGGATTGCCGGAAGATACGGGGAAGATCATCAGCGGCGGGCCTATGATGGGAAAAGCCATCGCTTCCCTGGAAGTGCCGGTTACAAAAGGAACCTCCGGCCTGCTCCTTATACCACAACACGAATCAAAAAGAGAATTGTGTCAAACCTGTATCCGCTGTGGCCGCTGTGTGACGGTATGCCCGATGGGCCTGGAGCCTTACTTCCTGATGACGGTTTCTGAGAAACAAATCTGGGATAAAGCAGAAGAACATCACATTATGGATTGCATCGAATGTGGTTCATGCAGTTTTACCTGCCCTGCCAACAGGCCGTTACTCGACTATATCCGCCTGGGTAAGGGAAAGGTGGGAAAATTAATACGGGAAAGGAAAAAGTAGTATGGATAAACTTTTAACGATATCTCCTTCACCGCATGTGCATGCCGGCGATTCGGTGAACAAGATCATGTACCGGGTACTGCTTGCCCTGGTGCCGGCGCTGGTCTGGTCGGTCTTCATGTTCGGCATGGATGCGTTACGGATAAGTATGCTGGCCGTGTTGTCATGCCTGGTTTTTGAATACCTGATCCAGCGCTTCATCATGAAACAGGAACCGCAGATTAAAGATGGTTCTGCGGCTCTCACAGGCCTTCTGCTCGCTTTCAACGTCCCGGCGTCGCTTCCTTCGTGGATGATCATTGCGGGTGCACTTGTGGCCATCGGTGTTGCCAAAATGTCGTTCGGCGGACTTGGAAATAACCCATTCAATCCGGCACTTGTCGGACGCGTATTCCTGCTGATCTCTTTTCCTGTGCAGATGACCACCTGGCCGGTAAGCCGCCATGCTGCGATCGACGCTGTATCGGCAGCCACTCCGCTGGGCATTTTAAAGGAAGGTGTAAAAAGCGGGAAACCGGTAAGTGAGCTTCTGACACAGTTACCTTCAGGCACAGACCTGCTCTACGGGGACATACCGGGATCGCTGGGTGAAATTTCGGCAGTTCTTTTACTGCTCGGATTTGGATACATGCTTTGGAAGAAAGTGATCACCTGGCACATCCCCGTGTTTTTACTGGGAACCATCTTTATTTTCCAGGGCATTCTCTGGATGGCCAATCCAGACAGGTTTATTGAGCCTGTTTTCCATCTGCTGACGGGAGGTGCCATGCTGGGCGCCATCTTCATGGCCACCGACATGGTCACTTCGCCTATGTCGCCTAAAGGACAACTGATTTTTGCCATGGGAATCGGCATCATAACCGTACTGATACGAAATTTTGGAGCCTATCCCGAAGGGATTTCATTTGCGATCTTAATTATGAATGGTTTCACTCCGCTCATCAACGCATATGTGAAGCCCAAACGCTTTGGAGGCAAAAACAATGGCTGATAAGAAATCAACATTCCTGAGCATGGTGCTGACCTTATTTCTGGTCACCTTCATTTCTGCTTCAATTCTTGGCTTCGTGCACGATATGACCCGTGAAGCGATTGAAACAGCAAAAATAAAAGCGCAAAACGATGCCATAACGAGTATCCTTCCGGAGTTTGCAGAACTGGGAAAATCAATTAAAACCGTTCCTGAAGAAGGAGGCGACAGCCTGGAAATTTTCCCGGCTTATAATGAGTCAAAAGAACTGATTGGGGTGGCTGTAAAAACCTGGTCAAAAAACGGATTCGGCGGACTGATCCGGCTTATGGCAGGCTTTTCACCCGACGGCACCATCACCGGGTATCAGGTACTGGAACACAAGGAAACTCCGGGACTGGGATCTAAAATGAGCACCTGGTTCAATGATCCTGCAAAACCGGGACAGAACATCGTAGGTAAAAACCCGGCAAATGAAAATCTGACGGTCCGGAAAGACGGCGGTGATGTCGATGCGATCACGGCTTCAACAATCAGCTCACGGGCCTTTCTGGAGGCAGTCAGGCGGGCTTACGACACATACCGGGCGGCAAGCAGCCTGATGCCTGCAGATCAAATGAACTCTCAATCCGAAAAAACAGAAGGAGGAGCGGAAAATGAACCAATGGAATAATTTCACGAAAGGTTTTCTCCGGGAAAATCCAATCTTTGTATTGGTCCTGGGCATGTGCCCCACCCTGGGCGTTACTTCGTCAGCCATAAACGGCCTGGGAATGGGACTCGCCACAACCTTTGTGCTTGTCATGTCAAATCTGGCCATTTCGCTTGTGAAGAACGGAATTCCGGATAAAGTACGCATCCCCAGCTACATTGTGATCATTGCAGCTTTTGTGACTGTGGTTGAACTCAGTATGCAGGCTTATACGCCGGCCCTCTTTAAAAGCCTGGGCCTTTTTATTCCGCTGATTGTCGTAAACTGTATTGTTCTGGGACGCGCAGAAGCGTTTGCTTCCAAAAACAATGTGATCTCATCGCTGATCGATGGATTAAGTATGGGACTTGGTTTTTCGATGGCGCTGACCATACTTGGATCGGTACGTGAGTTTTTGGGAAGCGGCATGATTTTCGGACTGCGGGTTTATCCTGAAGATTACGGGATGCTGCTTTTTGTGCTGGCTCCGGGTGCGTTTATCGTACTCGGCTATCTGATAGCCATTGTCAATAAATTAAAAAAAGCATAGAGAACCACCATGGAATACATTATTATTATCATATCGGCAGTCTTTGTAAATAATATTGTTTTAACCCAGTTTTTAGGTATTTGTCCTTTTTTGGGGGTATCCAAACGTATTTCCACCGCTGTCGGAATGGGAGGCGCTGTAACCTTTGTGCTGGTACTGGCCACTATCGTTACTTACCTGGTCCAGCAATACATTCTGCTTCCCTTTCAGATCGGCTATCTGCAAACGATCTCATTTATTCTGGTCATTGCCGCGCTTGTCCAGCTTGTGGAAATTATCCTGAAAAAAGTGAGTCCCGCGCTGTACCAGGCCCTGGGTGTGTTTCTTCCGCTCATCACGACCAACTGCGCCATTCTGGGAGTCGCTATCCTGACGATCCAGAAAGAATTTAACCTGCTCGAAGGAGTTGTTTTTGCCGCCAGCAATGCTATTGGGTTTAGCCTGGCGCTGGTTCTTTTTTCGGGAATACGCGAACAGCTCGACCTCATGAATATTCCCAACGGACTAAAAGGAACTCCCATCGCCCTGATTGTCGCCGGCATTCTGGCCATGGCCTTTATGGGCTTCAGCGGAATAGTGTAAAAAAGCTTTTAGCTGTTAGCTGTTAGCTTTTAGTAGTGAGAGAATAGTCGTAAGTCGTAAGACCTGAGTGCTGTTAGCTGTTAGCAAAAATTAAAACATGTGACCTTGTTCCCCTGTTACCTTTTCCCGTTTCCCTCAATCATCTCCTCCATTGCCTGGATCCACAACGGATGGTTGTTCAGGCTTTCAACAAGCTGAACCTTCTCTCCTCCGTGTTTTTCAAAAAGTTCCTGATATTCGACGCCGATTTCAACGGTGGTTTCCAAACAGTCGGCGACAAAGGCCGGCGCTACGACCAGAATTCGTTTACGCCCTTCTTTGGCGAGTTTGATCAGGGTTGCATCGGTAAAAGGCTCCAGCCAGTTTTTGTCCAGCCGCGACTGGTACGACACGGTATAATCCTCCGGCTTCAGATTGAGTTCGGCGGCCAGCAGGCGTGAAGTCTCGTACGATGTGGCACGGTAGCAAAATTTGCCATGGGCGGGCATCGATTTTTCACAGGAACAGCCATTGTAATCAACCTTCGGATGAACTTTTTTGACCTGCCTGACAGGCAGTCCGTGATAAGAAAAGATGATGTGATCCCAGATTTCCGGCTGGTATTCTCGGATCCTCTCCGCAAAAGCCTTGATAAAGAGTGGCCGGTCGTAAAACTGACCGATCATTTTTATTTCGGGCATCACGTTCCACCGCGCTGCTTCGCGAAAAACATACTGACCCACCGTACCGGTAGTCGAAGACGCATACTGCGGAAAAACCGGAAGCAGGACAAGTTTACCGTACTGCCCATCGCGAATCTGGTGGAGCACTTTTTTTAGAGAAGGACGCTCATAACGCATAGCCATAAAAACATCATACTCATGTCCGAGCGCCGCCTGTAAATCATGTTGGTTCTTCACGGCATTGACCATGAGCGGCGAACCTTCTGGAGTCCAGAGCATTTTGTATAATTCGGTCGATTTTGGTGCGCGAAACGGAACAATGATCAGGTTCACCAACAGTTTCTGAGGGATCAGCGGCAAATCAATAACCCGCCGGTCGTTCAAAAAATGAAACAAATAGCGGCGTACTGCCGGAACAGTGGGTTCGTCGGGAGTCCCTACGTTTACAAGTAAAACCGCTGTTCGTTTTGAATTATCAGTCATGCGTTAAAATTGCTAAGTTATTAAATTGCCAAATGGTTGTCTGCTAAGCCTGGGACCGGGAAACGTAACAAGGTCATATGGATATCTGTTTTCTTTTATTAGCTAATTCTCCTGTCTTATTACTTACGACTATTCTCCTCACAGCTAATAGCTAACGGCTAACGACAGTTTCTCCCCAGTCAATTCCCTTCTTCAGCATGCTCAAGGTGTTGGCTTCGGGTGAACCTTCCTCCGGCTGAAAATCGTAAGCCCAGCAAGCCATGGGCGGCATACTCAGAAAGATCGATTCGGTCCTGCCCCCCGACTCCAGTCCAAATTTTGTTCCCCGGTCGTATAAGAGATTAAACTCGACGTAGCGCCCTCTTCGCAGGTATTGCCAGTCGCGTTCGGCTGGCGTATATCGCCGATTTCTGTTCTTTTCAAGCAAGCTGATATAAATCAACGGATAGGCTTCGGCCAGGCTGCGGGTGAAGTTAAAAAGCTTTTCAAAGGCGGCGGTCTCGCCGGCAAACTGGTGATCAAAAAAGATGCCCCCCGCCCCTCTTGTTTCCTGACGGTGCGGAAGGTAAAAATAATGATCGGCCTGTTCTTTAAAGTTAGGATAGTAAGCCGGATCAAACCTATCACAAATGGATTTCAGCTCACCATGAAACCAGGCAACCTCCCGTTTGTCAATGTAGTGGGGCGTCAGGTCTATTCCTCCGCCAAACCAGCACGCTCCTGAACTTAATTCGAAATAACGGACATTCATGTGGATAATGGGAGCAAACGGATTGAACGGGTGAATAATCGATGAAATACCGCTGGCAAAATAGCCCTGCCCTTCTTCTATCTGAAGTGCCCGGCGCATGGAAGCGTTTACCTGGCCGCTTACAGCCGAAAAATTAACAGCGCCTTTCTCCATGGCATCTCCTTGCTGAAGGACCATCGTATGGCCGTAGCCGATCTCACTTTTCCAACTGTCATCTTTAAAACCGCCTTTTCCATCGGCCTTTTCCAGCTGACTGCAGATCTGCTGCTGCAAATCCCGGTAAACATTTGATACCAAATCTTTTCTCATGAAAATTCTAAAAATGTTATCTGGTCGTAAGTATTTAGTCGTAAGACCCGAAGACCCCAAAGAGGTTTCAGCTTGCTTAATGTCTTATGTCTGTCTTACAACTCCTTTTAGCTAATCGCTAACAGCTTTCTGTCTACTGACTTCCTCCGCAATTTCCCTGCCCTGCTTAATCCGGTCGGCCATCCCGATCCCATCGCGGATATTACCCGCCAAAATCAGTCCCGGATAAGCCTTTTCCAGTTCAGTTACGGACGTAAGTTTTTCTTCCGATTCCTTCCCATACTGCGGTATGGCGTGCTGATAGCGATTAATAACAAACAAATCAGGTGCCGGTTTTGTTAGGCCAAATAACAATTTAAATTCGGAGGAAACGATGTCTTTTATCTCACGTTCGTTCAGATCAAGCATTTGCGGTTTCCGTACGCCACCCAGGAAGGTAGAGATTAAAGCGCCTCCCTCCGGAGCCCGTCCCTTTAGGAATGAGGAAAGGAAAAGCGCACCAAGCAAGGGCCTGTTTTCACAAAACGGGATCAGCCCGCCGAATGCCTTCAGTTCAATTCCTTCCCATTTTTTAAATCCCACCGAAACCTGAATAACCCGGGCATAATTGAGTTGCTCCACCTTCGAAAACCCGGCCGCCGGCAAGAAGCTGAACAACTCTCTTAACGCATAAGCTCCGACCGTAGAGATCACCTTGTCGAAAACAACGGTGCCGGCCCCTTCCCTGCTGATTTCCCAGCCCCGGGCGCCGGGCTTTACCTGCAACCCGGCGACATTCAGCAAGATGTGTCCTGAGCCAATCCGGCTCACCAGGGCATTGATCAGGTTTGACAATCCGCCCTGCACGGAGAAAACCTCGCGGGTCACCTTTTTCTCACGATCGGATTTGGGTTCTTTGGCTTTTTTGATCGCACCGCCAATAAAGCTACCGTATTTTTGTTCGAGATTGTAAAGCTTAGGAAGCGCAAACCGGGTGACCAATTGCTCCGGATCGCCCGAATAAATACCCAGGACGAAAGGATCGACGGCGTACTTCAGAAAACTCTCTCCCATTCTGCGGCGCACCAGGTCTGCCAGCGTTTCGTCAGGATCGGTACCCGGTTTGCGAAAAGGTTCCCCCAGCAGGTGCAGCTTGTCTGAAAACGTGAATAATGGTGTTTTGAGCCCCCCAAAAAGTCCCGAAGGCAGGGCATGCCAACGGCCACCCTTCCAGATCCACCGGTATTTGGCTGCTTCATCGGCAATTTCAAGGGTACAAAGATCACTTAGTTCCTCCATCAGTTCCACCGCTTCGGCTGTTCCCAATACTCCGGTACTTGGACCATTCTCATAGATGAATCCGTTGTGGCTTACCGATTGGATCACGCCGCCGGGACGGTCCGACTTTTCATAAACAGTAACGTTTAGGCCCTGCTTTCTCAGGTAATATGCAGTAACTAAACCGGTTAGTCCGGCGCCAATAACAGCGATTTTCATAGTATAAGGGTTATGGGGTGTGGGGCATAGAGCACAGAGCATAGAGGATAGCGGAGACCGGGGACAGGAAACCGGACAATGGAAACCGGAGACCGGAAGCGGATAACAAGGTTGCATGGTGCCGAGGTAACAAGGTCATATGATTTTTATTTTTACTAAGAGTTAACAGCTAAAAACCTCTTCATTCTTCGGTCTAACTACTTATGACTTACGACTATTTTATTCCTGCTAACAGCTAAAAGCTCATAGCTAACAGCTTTCTTTGTCTAACGACTTACGACTATACTCTCACTACTAACAGCTTCTTCACACCGACTTCGAATACTTCCGGCTCAGGTCTCCGGCGTGAATATCGAAAACGGCAGCAACATTGCGTAAAAAGAAACGTCCAACGTCGTAAATCTGCAGGTCGTCGCCGGTGTATTCCAGCAAATGGTCGTCGCGAAACGGCTCAAGCTTTTCGTTGCTAAAGTTTAGCAGCGCCTTAAGTCCTTCCGCTGTCATTCCAAACCGGCCAGCCAGCTCCCGCCACGACAGGTAATGATTACACATGATCTCATTGATCACTTCGCGGATCACTTTTTCCGTGCGAGAAAGCGTATACCCTTTTTCAATCCGGATCACGCCGTTTGCGATGGCCTGCATATACTCTTTTACAGTGCGCGCGTTCTGGGCATATACGTTCTCGAGCTGACTGATACCCGTCACGCCGAATGCATAAACCTGTCCCGTCGTTTCACGGGTGCAGTATCCCTGAAAATTCCGGTGAAGCGTCCTGTTTGCAAGAGCCTGGGCCAGATCATCCTGTGCTTTCGCATAATGATCCAGTCCGATAGGAATATATCCGGCGCCTCTCATCAGCTCCCAGGCATTTTCAAACATCTTCACTTTTTCTTCTGCTGAAGGAAGGCCATACTCCTCCAGTTTTTTCTGGGCTTTTTTCACCCAGGGAACATGCGCATACGAAAAGGTCACCAGCCGGTCGGGAGCAATTTCCAGAGCACGTTCAATGGTCCTTGCAAATGAAGCGGCCGACTGGTACGGCAGTCCGTAAATAAAGTCAAGGTTGACCGACATGCCCGGGTGTGAACGGATCCTGTCGCAGAGCTCTGCGACAGGAATAACGGGCACTTCGCGCTTTACGGCATTCAAAACTTTAGCCTGAAAATCCTGGACGCCCAGGCTGATCCGGTTAAAGCCAAAGCCGGCCAGTTGTTCGATGTATTTTTCGTCGAGATGGGCCGGGTTGCACTCCACAGCGATTTCAGGGTGTTCAATAAAGCTGAATTCCGATTTCAGCAGGTGCATGATCTCCCCGATATACTGCGATGGCAAAGCGTTAGGTGTTCCCCCGCCCCAATGGATCTGCGACACCTTGCGGTTCCGGTCAAGCAGCGGGATGATCATCTTAAACTCTTTCTTTAAGGCCTCCATGTAATCACGCATCAAATCAGCATTTTTCGTGATGTGTGTGTTACATCCGCAATACAGGCAAAGCTGTGTGCAAAACGGAATATGGATATAAATGGAAATATTTTCGGGCTTATCCTGATTCGACATTTCCACGGCTTTCAGATAATCGGCTGTCCCAAAATCAGACCCGAAAAAATTAGCCGGCGGGTAGCTGGTGTAACGGGGAACCGGCACATTATATTTATCGATGAGTTCAACAGGTATCTTCATACAAATCAGTTAAAATCAGGCTATCATTTCAGCGAGAAACCTTTCATTAAGACGGTAACGTGCCAACCTGACAATATTGATGTCCAAAGATACTAAAATGTCTTTAAAAGGAACAGTAAAGCTGCCTGCATCGTGTACAGAAGGTATTGGTACCCGAAATCCGGATCCGGGTGCTGATATGACGCATTGGGTCAAACAAATTCAGTCCGGCAGGCGTTGCTGTTAATGAAACCCTTAAATCAGGACAGGATGAATAAAATTAAAACTGCTGTTATTTATTACAGTTCAACTGGTACAAATTATCAGTTGGCCCAATGGGCTAAGGAAAGTGCCGAAAATGAAGGTTCGGGAGTGCGTCTGCGAAAAGCTCCGGAGCTCGCTCCTGCGGAAGTTATTGCGAAAAATCCGGCCTGGGAAAAACACGCGGAAGCAACCCGCGATATTCCGGAAGTCCGTCTGGATGACCTGGAGTGGGCCGATGTTTATATCTTTAGCATGCCTACGCGGTACGGGAATATACCGGCACAAATGAAACAATTCCTGGATACGACCGGATCCTTATGGCAAAAGGGTACCCTGACGAATAAAGTTGTGACGGCGATGACCAGTGCAGCCAACGCGCACGGCGGACAGGAATCAACGCTGCTCGCCCTCTATACCACCATGCACCATTGGGGCGCTATTGTCGTGAGTCCGGGTTATACCGATGAGTCGCTGTATGCGGCAGGGGGAAATCCTTATGGCACCAGCGTTGCAGTCGACATGCAGGGGAACATGCAAGCCGACCGGGACAGTATAAAAAAGGCTGTTTTTTATCAGGCAAAAAGAGCCATTATTATCGGAAAACGTCTTGCAGGCACTCAATAATCGCCGTGTCATCTGTAATCGAACTAAATAACAAAAAAAATTCAACTCACTTTCAGGCTGAAAATCAACAAAAAAAGCCTGTATTTACTGAGTTTTTAGTGATCTGTCGCTCATAAAGCATCTTTTTTCCGAAGAAAATAGTGTAAATTTACAAATGAAGGTCAAGGGACTTCTGATTTTGTAGAGGCGCCTGATAAAACTGATTTGAGAGAACAGAATCACAGGTTCCATATTGTTTTGATTTGAACAACACATATGGAAGCAAAAAAAACCAAAATCGGCATCTTCATAGAGAGTGATTTCTATGAGAACGAGATCTTTTTTTACCAGCTTCGCTTTGGCGAAGAGAAATATGACGTTCACTTCTTTTCCCGTCTGTGGGGTCAAAAAGGCATTGAGTTCCATGGCCATGAATTCAGGGCGCCGTTTTACTGCAGTGAGAGCTTTGAAGACCTGACCGACGAGGAAATCAAAAGCTTTGACGCTATTATTGTTCCGGCAGGAATGGTTTCAGACCGGCTCCGGTACACCGAAGATGTCAGCAGGCTCCCTCCCGCCTGTGAATTCCTGAAAAAAGTATTTTCCGAAAAACATATTCTAAAAGGTATCATTTGTCACGGGCTTTGGCTGGTTTCGCCAATTTCCGAGGTCATAAAAGGGCGCAGGCTTGTTGCTCATAATAATCTGATTGGCGATGTGAGGAATTACGGGGCCGAATATGTGGACCAGGACCTTGTGATCGATGATGACCTGATCACCGCACGAACGGGAGGACATTGTAATTTGCTGGCCCGGGAAATTATTGATCAGATCAGTAAACGCCGTGCCACGCAGGCATAAAACAACGGTTGGCAATTCCGGTTTTCCAATTAAAACCTAACTAATCAATTCAAAAAATGTCAGTCAACATCAAGGAATTAAAAAAAGCGATGCTGATTGCGGCAATAGCGCTTTCAGTTACATGTTACGGCATCCGGCCCGAAACAGGAAAAGCCGGCAAAACAGCACCAGCTGTTCCGGAGCTGATCAAGATCCCCTCCGGAAAGTTTCAAATGGGACAGGTACTGGGTGACTTCAGGCTGGGTTACCCGGTCCATCCGGTTACCATTACCAATGACTTCAAGCTTGGCAAATATGAAATCACAAACGGACAGTATTGCAGCATGCTGAACTATGCCCTCTCCCAAAAAATGCTGGCGGGTAATTTTAAAGGAAACGAACAGGTCAAAAACGCGCAGGGCGAAGCCCAGGTGTTGCTCAACCTGGAAGGAAATTTTAAAGGGATCGGTTGCGAAATCTGCTATGATGGGAAAAAGTTTGTTGTAAAAGAAGGACTGGAGAACCGGCCCGCGGCCTATGTGACCTGGTTTGGCGCTGCCTTCTACTGCAATGTGCTGAGCCGTTTCGCAGGGTTGAAGGAACTTTATGACCTGAGCAACTGGTCGCCTGTTGCCGGTGTTGGGTACCGGCTCCCCACCGAAGCGGAATGGGAATACGCTGCACGTTATCCCGACGGAAGGACATTTCCCTGGGGAAATGACTTCGATGCGGCCGGCGCTAAAGCCAACTTCGGACTAAAAGTGGGCCATGCCACCGATGCCGGCAGTTACGAGCCGGGGAAGAGCGCGCTCGGTCTGTACGATCTGATCGGCAACGTGGAAGAATGGGTGAATGACTGGTACTCGACCTACACGGCCGACCCGAAAGTCAACCCCACCGGCCCGGCCGACGGGGTTTACAAACAGAAGCGCGGCGGAAGCTGGTACCGGCACGACAACAACCTGCCATTCAACGCCTACCGGTACAACACCAACTACCGGTACACCAACTACTTTGACGTGGGGTTCCGGGTATGCCGGACCTTAGCGGAATAATCCGAATCAATTATCAACGATACAAACGCATATGGAACCTTTTCGCTTTATCAAGGACATCAAGAAAAAAGAACTCTTTGAAGGTGTTATCGGACAATACCTGGGCAGCGGCCAAAATATGAATGTGATGCACTGGAATTTTCGCGATCAGATCACCCTCCCCGAACATCAGCATGAATCGGAACAGTTTGGCTATGTGATTAAAGGCGGTTTCAACGCCACCATCGGAGGAGTGACCAAACTGCTGCGGGAGGGCGACTTTTATTTCATTCCGCCCAACACGCCACATTGCTTTACGTCTGTGGGAGAGACCGAAGCCATCGACGTGTTCAGCCCATTGAGGGACATAAACTATTAACAAACAAAAACTGTCATTCACTGACCTTAAAAAAATGATTAACGTATGAAAAAAGTACTCGTTTTAGCCAGCAATTATGCGTTCTGGGCTGCAGAACTGCAGGCTCCGTGGGACGCATTGAAAAAGGCAGGTCACCAGGTAACCCTGGCCACATACCTCGGGAAAAAACCCCTTCCGATCGGGATCAGCATGGACCCTGACTTCGTTGACGGATACCAGCAGGTGAAAGTGAACACACCCGAAGTTGTGAGGCGGACCAAAGAGCTCCTCGAAAACGGAGAGCTGGAAAATCCGTTGAAAATCAGCGAGGTGAAGATGGAAGATTACGATGCCCTGGTCATGACCGGAGGTCCGGGCACCCCGCTCGACATTTGCAACAACCCGGCTGTACACCGGATGATCCTGCATTGTGTCAAAAATAACAAGCTGGTCGGCGCTATTTGCTACTCGGTTGGAGCGCTTGCCTTTACCCGCGATCCGGAAAACAACTACAAGAGCGTGATTTATGGCAAGACCGTTACGGCGCATCCCCGAAAATGGGACTTTGTCGATTTTGATCTGACCTACGACCTGGTGGGCACAACCCCCGATAACCACGGAACCGATTTGATGACGCCCGGTTTTGCAATCCCGCTGCAGGACATTGTTGAAGATGCAGTCGGCCCCAACGGCAAAGTCCTGGCCGATGACATGGCAACACCCGAAAAGCCATGCGTCGCGTTCGACTGGCCATTCGTAACCGGCCTTTCTGTCGAATCGTCGGCTGCATACGGCAAAAAATTAGTGGAAGTACTGGAATCGCGATAATATACGAAGATATGAATGTTGGAGAAGTCATTGTGAAATACCTCGAGGACGCCGGGGTCGATACCGTATTTGGCGGATCAGGACAATCTGATTCTGAAATCCTTTTCGCCCTGCACGACTCTAAAAAGATAAAGACCGTCATTCCCCGCCATGAACAGGCGGCGTCGTTTATGGCTTGCGGCTATGCCATGTTTTCGGACAAACCGGGTGTGTGTTTTTGCACAGCCGGGCCCGGAGCGGTCAACCTGCTTTCGGGGCTTGCCGTGGCATATTCCGATTCCCTGCCGGTCATTTCCATTCCGGCATATACCCCAAAAGATTTCAGGGGAAAAGGCGACCTGGGCGAAAGCAGCGGCAGCCACCGCACCCCCGATGGTCAGGCCATGTTTTCGGCCGTTACGAAGAAGTCATTTGTGCTGGAAGATCCCAAACAAACCTGCGACGTGCTCGAAGAAGCCCTTAACCTGGCATTTGAAGGGCGGCCCGGGCCGGTTAACATCCATGTTGACTACAGCATCTTTGAGCAGGAAGTCAGTAATTACCGGCCGCTCAATTTTAAAGTTGCTCCGGTGCTGCCAGCGCAAAAGGATCTCGTACAGGTCGCAAAGGTATTGGCCGAGCTGATCGGAAACGGCAAAAAAGTGATGGCGCTCATTGGTTATGGCTGCATCCGGAGCCACGCCGAAGAAATTCTTTTACGGTTTCTGGAGCAATATGACATCCCCTTTTGTACCACTATGGATGCTAAGGGCATTCTTCCCGAAGATCATCGCCTGAGCCTGGGAACAACAGGGATTTCGGGCGACAAGAGTGCCCGTGAATATCTGAAAGCGGCCGACGCCGTGCTGGCCGTGGGCAACTCATTTGCCAAATGGTCGACCTGGAAATTCCGCAGTGATATTTTCGATGATAAGATCCTCATTCACATCAACATTGACAAACATGAAATCAACAAGGTGTATAAGCCTGACTATTTCATTGTTTCGGATGCCGGTGCCGCAATAACAGGTATCAGCGAAAAAATGGCCGGCCTGGTTAACGTAGTCGCCAAAACGAAACTTAAGCCCGACAAACACTATTTTGAGGCCATCGCCGGCGGACAGTCGAAAATTCATCCGGCAAGGCTTGTGCAGAAATTGTCCGATTTACTTCCCGACAACAGCATCATACTTGGAGATGCCGGCGCCAACATGCTGTGGCTTCATGCTTACCTGTTGCTAACGAACGGTAAAAACTTCCAGAATCCCGGCAGTTTCGGCCCCATGGCCGCCAATGTCAATGCTGCCATCGGAATTAAGTATGCCAATCCCGGCCGCCCTGTTATCGTGGCCTGCGGCGATGGCGATTATCAAATGGCAGGCTTTGAACTGATGACGGCCGTCGAAAACAACGTTCCCGTGATCTGGATCATTCTGAATAACGGTGAATTCAACATCATCAAGATGTTTCAGCTCCGTTCGAAAAACAAGGAAGTATTCAACCGTTTTCTGAATCCCGATTTTGTGCTGTATGCGCAGGCCTGCGGTGCAAAAGGTTACCGGGTCGAAAAGCTGGAAGATTTTGAACCGGCTTTCAGCGAAGCGCTGGCCTCAGGCAAACCTGCCCTGATTGATGTGGTCATTGATCCGGAGGCTTATCCTCCCTTTGAGCCTTACCAGGAGAATAAATAACAGGGCAGCTAAACCTTTTATTCAAACAGAAGAAGTGATGCAAAACAATGAAAAACTGAAATTCCTGCTCAATCAGCTGTTGGGAGCTGTCATTTTCATGGCCGGGGTAACCGCCTGTTATCGGGGAGCGCTCAAACATCATCCCTGGTTCGGCCCCCTGATTGTCGGGATCATTATCCTGTTTGACCTGCTGATGCATCCGCAACTGGTCGGTATCAAACTGAAATTACTGGCAACAGTCGGCTTACTGGGCTTCATCACCGAAACCCTGTTAATCCTGCTTTCGGTCTATTCTGTTGGGCCCGATACCCGCTGGTTGCTCCCCGACCCGATGGTTCCGGTGTGGATTCTGGCTTTGTGGCTGAACTTCGGGATCAGGGTCCCGGCTTACGTACCTTTCTTCAGGGGCCGGCACATCATCAATGCCGTAACCGGTTTTGTATTTGCCCTGATCATTTTCAGTTCAGCATCTGCCATGGGACTTGTCGGTTTAACGCACAAGACAACCAGTCTGATCATCTGCGCCCTGGCCTGGTCGGCCATCATCCCGGTTATTTATCTGCTTGCGGGTAAGCTTTTTCAATTGAAGACGAACACAAACACTTAAATTAATGGAAATAAACTTTACATTCTCTGATACAATTGCAGGCTATGTTACCGATTTCAAGCTGAAAGACCGCAGGTTCAGCTTAAATACTTCCGATGGGCGCGAGTTCAGGATTTGTCTTTCCGATAACTGTTATGCGCGTTATGCCCGGAACCTGAACGAAGGCTACCAGGACGCCACCGGCGATATCAGCAAGCTGTTGGCCCTTCCGCGTCAGATGGTTTTTGCCTATGGCACTTTTTACCCCGGGCAGGATCAGAGTCAGCTCGTTTTTCAGGCCCAGTGGCTCGTTTTTCCGGGCAAGGGACCGGGCGTTTACCGGCACGAAGAGCCAAACTGGTGGATTAATCAGATCGACTCGATCGCAAAAAGCTACCTCGCCTGGCAGTTTAACTATCCCTCGGCTCCGATCGACTACAGCGAATACCGGACGATGCTTCACCTGGGAGGAGCCAAACAGGGCGACTACCTGCAGGAAACCGATACGATATCGCGCCTGGTTTATGGTTTCGCGTCGGCCTACCTGCTCACCGGAAAGGATGAATTTCTGGAGGGAGCTGAAAAAGGCACGCAATACCTGCGCGACCACATGCGGTTTTTCGATCAGGATGAGGATATGGTATATTGGTATCACGGACTGAAAGTGGAAGGCGAAAAGGAAACCAAGCTGCTCACTTCCGAGTTCGGCGACGATTACGATTCCATCCCGATGTATGAGCAGATCTATGCCCTGGCAGGTCCCACACAAACCATGCGCATCACCGGCGATCCGGCTATCATGTCGGATATTGACAAAACGTTGTCGCTGTTTGAACGCTTTTACAAGGACGAAGAAAACATCGGCTATTTTTCTCATATCGACCCCATCACGCTCGATCCGCGTGCAGAAAGCCTGGGGCATAACCGCGCCCGGAAAAACTGGAACTCGGTTGGCGACCATGCGCCGGCATACCTGATCAACCTGTTTCTGGCCACCGGCGATCCCAAACATGCCGAATTCCTTGAATATACCTTCGATACCATTACCCGTTTCTTCCCCGACTATGAAAACAGTCCCTTCGTGCAGGAAAAGTTTCACGAAGACTGGAGTAAAGATCAGACCTGGGGCTGGCAGCAGAACCGTGCGGTAATTGGGCACAACCTGAAGATTTCATGGAACCTGATGCGGATGTACTCGCTCAAAGCCAAACCCGAATACCTCGAGTTTGCCCGAAAAATTGCAGAACTGATGCCTCAGTACGGCTGCGACCGCCAGCGGGGCGGCTGGTACGATGTGGTGGAACGTACAAAGAAACCCGATGGTAAACATCCCGAGTTTGTCTGGCACGACCGCAAGGCGTGGTGGCAGCAGGAGCAGGCCATTCTCGCTTATCTGATTCTGCATGGCATGCTGAAAGACGACCAGTACAGCAAATTTGCCCGCGAAGTGGCTGCCTTCTACAGCGCCTTTTTCCTCGACAGCGACGACGGCGGAATCTATTTCAACACACTGGCCAACGGACTGCCTTATCTGCTGGGCAACGAGCGGTTCAAAGGGAGTCACTCCATGAGCGGATATCACAGCATGGAACTGTGCTACCTGTCGGCTGTTTACATCAACCTGCTCATTACCCGGCAACCGTTGTATTTGTACTTTAAACCGCTTCCGAATGGCTTTAAGGACCGGATTCTGCGCGTATCGCCCGATCTTCTCCCGGCCGACAGTATTTTTATCGAAGAATGCTTTATTGACGATGTCCCTTATCCGGATTACGATGCCGGAAATCTCACGGTACATCTCCCTGACACCGACAAACAGGTGCGGGTAAAAGTTAAAATAACACCAAAAACATGGCTGGACTAAGTACCGGCCAATAAAGAATCAAAAAAAGATGAATGTGATAACAGAAACCATCGGTGAAGCCGTGCTGATCTCGGTAACGGGAAGTATAGACAGCCGGACAGCCGGGGACCTGCAGACACAGATCATGGGTCGTGTGTCGGAAACAAGTCATGCTGTTCTGGATCTTTCGGCGGTAAGTTTCGTTTCCAGCGCCGGATTAAGGGTGTTGCTGATGGTTTACCGGCAAATTAAGGCAAAAGACGGCAAAGTGATCCTGGTTGGCATTTCGGAGGAGATTCGCGATGTAATGGCCATGACCGGATTTATTAACTTTTTCATGATCTCCGATACGATTGATGACGCACTAAAACTATTTTAAAATGGCCGAACTGGACACAAGGATCGACTACTACCCTACGCATGAACTCAATGGCATAAAATACCGTTGCGGGCATGTTCTGCCGTTTGGGGCAACTATGGTGCCCAACGGCGTCAATTTTTCGGTTTACTCCAGCGCAGCCACGGCATGTACACTGGTCCTGTTTGAACGGAATGACGATCAGCCTTTTGCCGAAATACCGTTTCCGCAGGAATTTATGATCGGGAATGTCTATTCCATGGTCGTTTTCGACCTCGATTTCGAAAGCCTGGAATACGGATATCGCATGGATGGGCCATACGATCCGGTTGCAGGACACCGGTTTGAGCCCGAAAAAATTTTATGCGATCCGTATGCGAAAGCCATTGGCGGCCGCGATGTCTGGCTTGCCCCGCCGGTGTGGGAAAAATTATATCCCTTCCGTTCGCGCCTGGCTTTTGAGGACTTTGACTGGGAAGGCGATCGTCCGCCACAGATTCCCGCCGAAGATCTGATTATTTACGAAATGCACGTCCGCAGCTTTACAAATCACCAGACCTCGGGAGTGAAGTACAAGGGCACCTTTAGCGGGATTCGGGAAAAAATACCTTATTTGCTCGATTTAGGTGTTAATTGCGTAGAGCTGATGCCCATCTTTGAATTTGATGAATATGAACACAGCCGCGAAAACCCGCTGACCGGAGAAATGCTTGTCAATTACTGGGGATACAGCACGCTCAACTTTTTTGCTCCGAAAGCCGGTTATGCGGCCACCGGAAAATACGGCATGCAGGTAGACGAACTCAAGACCCTGATCAAAGAACTTCACCGGCACGGCATCGAAGTGCTGCTCGACGTGGTTTTTAATCACACGGCCGAGGGCGATCACCGTGGACCGACCATTTCGTTTAAGGGGATTGACAACAAAACCTATTACATGCTCACACCCGAGGGGTATTATTATAACTTCTCGGGAACAGGCAACACACTGAACTGCAATCATCCGGTGGTACGGAGCATGGTTTTGGACTGCCTGCGGTACTGGGCCTCGGAATACCACATCGACGGGTTCCGCTTTGATCTGGCCGCCATACTGGGACGTGCACAGGACGGCAGCCCTTTGAGCAACCCTCCCCTGCTCGAGTCGCTCGCCTACGATCCCATCCTGGCCAAGTGTAAGCTCATTGCCGAAGCCTGGGATGCGGGTGGTTTGTACCAGGTAGGCTCATTCCCCTTCTATGGGCGCTGGGCCGAGTGGAACGGAAAATACCGCGACACCGTTCGCCGGTTTCTGAAAGGAGATCAGGGCATGGTGGGTGATCTCTCCCAACGCATCCAGGGCTCTCCCGATATGTACGGGTATCGCGGCACTACGGCCGGCGTGAATTTCATTACCTGCCATGACGGATTTACCCTGTACGATCTCGTTTCGTACAACGGGAAACACAACGGGGCCAACGGCGAAGACAACCGCGACGGGAACAACGATAACTTCAGCTGGAATTGCGGTGTGGAAGGCGAAACCGGCGACATGCAGATCAACACCCTCCGGCAAAAGCAAATCAGGAATGCCATGACCATCCTGATGGTCAGCCAGGGCGTACCCTTAATCCTGATGGGCGACGAAATGGGACGCAGCCAGCGCGGAAATAACAATGCTTACTGTCACGACAGCGATCTGAACTGGCTGAACTGGGACCTGCTGGAGAAACATGCCGGCCTGTTCCAATATGTCAGGCATATGATCCGTTTCAGGCAAAACCACCCGGTACTTAGAAACAAAGGGCATTACCGGAATATCGATTATATGAACACGGGCTGCCCCGACATCTCCTTTCATGGTACGCGGGCATGGGCAGCCGACTGGTCATCCCAGAGCCTTGTTTTCGCATTCATGCTCGATGGCGGACATGCGAAAAACGGGGCCGGCACCGACGACATGATCTATGTTGCCATGAACATGTACTGGGAGGCGCTTCCGTTTGAGCTGCCTCAACTGCCGGAAGAAAAAAGATGGCATGTAGCCGTTAATACCGACATGCCCTCTCCCGATGACTTTCATCACTTATCGGAAGAGCCCGAAGTTGCCGACCAGTCATCATTCATTGTCGGACCACGTTCAGTAATCATTTTAGTCGGAAAATAAATCAAGAATAATATCACATTAACAGGAGGAATTCAGATGAGCTTTACAGTAAAATCAGAAGTTATCGATCAGGTTGCAAAACTCACCCTGGCGGGATCGCTCGATTCATCGACCGCAGCGGCGTTTCATCAGGAAATTATAAAAATAATCCCGCAAAATCCAAGGGAACTGGTAATGGATGCCGAACATCTTGACTTCATGTCGTCGGCAGGGCTCCGGGTCATCATTTTTGCCAAGCAAAAACTGGGACCCTCGGTAAAACTCTGTTTATTGAAACCGCAGGAACAGTTAGTGGAAACCCTGAGAATGACGGGACTGATCTTCAGCCTGACCATTATTGACTAATACCTGGCATCATGGCGTTGAAAGAAGAATTCCGGAGTTACCCGGCGGTGGCCGACTCACTGTCTCCCATCCGGGAATTTATCTCTATCTTCGGCAAATCAACCGGGCTCGACGGTAAACAGCTTTATAGACTATGTCTGGCTATTGATGAGGTTGCTACCAACATCATTAACCATGGGTATCTGGAG
>JBCFBK010000008.1:152414-154348 GCA_038562555.1 Prolixibacteraceae bacterium
CAGGCATAACTAATGGCATGATCGGGATCGGTGTGTCAGCCGATGGAACGCAACTGGCGGCTTCGCTCACAGATACCGCTCCGCCTTTCAACCCATTGGAGTTTATGGTACCCGGCGGCGATGTCTTGTCGCGCCCGCTCGAACAAAGGCCTATCGGCGGACTCGGGATCATGCTGGCCCGTGAAAATGTGGATGAATACCGATACCAGTATCTGAATGGCAAAAACATCAATATACTGGTTATGAATGTCGGCTAACAATAAAAATCAGCGTGCTCTATGAAGAGATCCATTAAGCAAAAAATCCTCCTGCTCGTATTTGTGATCGTGACCCTGTGTGTAGGTTCCTATATCTGGATGAGCGTCTATTATACAAAAAGATCAGAGCTGGCCGAGATTGACCAACTGCTTCTGGCTGTTGCCTATGGCGCGCAGCACGTTGCCGGAGAGGATTATCATGACTCCATCACCGGACCCGAATCGGTCAGTCCTGAGCTTTTTAAGCAGACGGCCAAGACGCTGAAGAACTATGCAAAACAGGTCAGGGTGAAAGCAATATATGCCTACATGGACTATCAGGGAGAATTCCGGTGGACCGCCGACAGCGATACGACCAATACGTTCTTTAGTCAATACGACGACGATCAGCAAATTGTTCAGGATGTTTACTTCAGCCCTCTGCGCGATAACGAGCCTGAGTTCTTTACCTACGAAGATGTTTATGGTTCCGTAAGGTCGGCTTTTATACCCTTCAAAACCAGGACGGGGGTTCGCTATGTCATCGGGGTTGATTTTGCCTTCAATCATATTCAGCAACTTGTCAGCAACATCATCCGCTGGTACGTGCTGGTGGGACTGGCGGTACTGGTCGTCGCTTTTGTAATTGTTGGCATCTCTGTCAATTTCATATCAAAGCCGTTGAAAAATCTCGTTGGCTTTACCAATGAAATGGTCAATAATGATTTTCATCTGGCTGAACAAAGTCTCCGACAACTGCACCAGTTGTCGTCCAGCTTTACGAACGAGGTAGCCCAGCTGTCCGAGGCTTTTCTTACCATGCAGTTTTCGCTCACGCAGTATATTGTCGATCTGCGCAACTCAACAGCCGCCCGCGAAAGTATGGAAGGGCAGTTGCGGATCGCCCGTTCCATTCAGATGAGCATGATCCCTAAAGGGCAGCAAAACCTGACGGAACGCCCTGAATTCGATGTTTGCGGAACGATGGTTCCGGCAAAGGAAGTCGGCGGTGATCTGTATAATTATTTTATGATCGACGACCGGCATCTGGGCTTCACGGTTGGCGACGTCTCTGACAAAGGCATACCCGCCGCGCTATTCATGGCAGTAACCACAACCTTGATTAAGGCTGTGGCGCGAAGCGGTAAAAGTCCGGCCGAGGTTCTTTCTCAGGTCAACAACGAATTGTGCCGGGACAATGAACAATGTATGTTCGTTACCCTCTTTTTCGGGATCCTGGATATCACCAACGGCAAGGTTTGTTATGCCAACGCCGGACATAACCCCTTCATTCTGGTCAGAAATGATCAGGTTGAATACCGGAAATTGTCGTCAGGAATGGTCCTCGCTGCTTTTGAAGACTATGTATTCGTCGATGAAGAGCTCCAGCTTGACCCGAACGACACAATTTTCATGTATACGGATGGCGTCACTGAGGCCATGAACAGGAGCCGGGAATTGTTTGGCGAAAAGCGGCTCCTGGAATCGGTCGTGAAAAGCAGCCAGGCCGGTCTGAATGTCATGATGGAACAGACCATCGCCGATGTTGCCGCCTTTGTGAACGGCAACGAGCAGTCGGACGATATTACGATCTTTGCACTGCGTTATTTCCCGGGCGAGCCAGTCAAATCGTGAACGGCTTCTGATTTTCAAAAACAGCGTCAGTGTGTCCGTACAGCAGGAAGTTAGGCGATTGAT
>JBCFBK010000104.1:0-1985 GCA_038562555.1 Prolixibacteraceae bacterium
AACAAACATATCAAACTGGTAATATTCCGAATGAAAAGTCTTGTATACGCCCGTCAGTGAGGCTTCGGCCCAGGAACGGCTGTTGAGAAATTCTTCCGGGGTCATATATGACTCCGGACTGGTACTCAGAAATTCGTCGCATGCGGTTGCAAAAAGAAAAACGAAAGCTGAGCTGAATAAAATTATACGGTTTTGTATCGTATTCATGATCGTAAGTTTAAGAATTAAAAGTCAACGTTAACGCCAAAAATGAACGTCCGGGGTTGCGGGAATGTTCCAAAGTCAATTCCCAGAGCCGTATTGCTGGTCCCGCCAAAGTTCAGTTCCGGGTCATAACCGGAATAATCCGTGATGGTCCACAGATTTTGCCCCGTAAAATACAGTTGCACCTTACTGATCTGCATGCTTTCCAGCCAGGCTGATTTCAGATTCCAGGAAACCGTAACGGACTTGAGGCGAATGAAAGAACCATCTTCAAGGAAGCGGGTTGAAAGCAAGGAATTATCCTTGTTATCGGCCAGCGCTTTTGGAATGTCGGTTACATCGCCCGGAGTTTTCCAGCGCCTCAGCACCTCGGTCGATTGATTTTTCCAGTTTTCCATGCCTTCGATCTCGATCCGTGAGGCGTTAAAAATATCATTCCCCTGCACACCCTGGAAAAGAAAACCCAGACTTAAACTCTTGTACGAAAAAGTATTGTTCAAACCGAAGATAAATTTCGGTTGCGCATTGCCGATAATGACCCGGTCGGCATCGTCATATTTACCATCAGTATTTTGATCCTCATAGGTCATCATCCCGGTCTGCGGATCAACGCCTGTTGCAATCAGACCATAAAACGAACCGATGGGTTCGCCTTCCCTGACAATGGAAACATCGCCCCGTTCGTAGATGTTGCCGCTGAAAAGCAGCACCTCCTCACCGCCAAGATTCTTGACTTTATTCCGGTTCAGGGAGAAATTCAGATTGGTGTTCCATTTCAGGTCGCCCGTCAGGTTTTTCGAACTGATGCTTAGTTCAAACCCTTTATTATCAACATTTCCAACATTCCGCAACTGGTTGGCCTGCCCCATTTGTGTGGCTACGCTGACATCCATCAGCAGGTCTTTTGTTTTTTTATAATACACATCGGCCGATAACTGAATACGTGAATCGTATAAACTGAGGTCAATCCCGGCATTGAGCTGACGGGTAGTTTCCCATTTCAGCGAGTCGTTTGATGCTCTCGTCTGGGTTACTCCCGGAAGAAGCACATCTCCAAAGGGATAGCCACCGCTGGGTGAAACCTTGCCATAGGCAGCATAAGGGTCCTCCGGCTGATTACCATTCATCCCCCAGCTCACGCGCAGTTTCATATCGTTGACCAGGTGACGAAGCCCTGCCATAAAGTTCTCATCAGAAATACGCCATCCGGCCGAAACAGAAGGAAATGTTCCCCAGCGGTTTTCCTTCCCGAACCGGGAGGAAGCGTCGCGCCTGATGTTGGCCGTAAGCAGGTATTTCCCCTGATAATCGTAGGTCACCCTTCCGATCAGGGAGGCCATGGTCCATTCAGTAGCATCTGTGGTATTGGTTACGGAGACCGCTCCGGCATTCAGTGTCGGAATGGCATCGCCGACAAAATTCCGGACTTCCTGATTGGTTCCGTCCCATTCAAACTGCTGGACGGTAAAACCGGCAAGCGCCGTAAACCGGTGCCCCTCCTTGAATGATGCGGAATACGTAAGCGTATTCTCATTCAACCAGGTAAAATCGATATTCGTTGCGTTGGTTCCTATTCCCCGGTAGGCACGGCCGGATCCCGTCCGGTAGGGATCAACAAATGAACTGTTCGCCGAGTTGTTACTTTCAATACCAAGCGACGATTTAAATACCAGGTCTTTTGTCAGATCAAGCTCGCCAAAGAAATTAGCCAGCATTTGGTTTTCCTTAGTGCCTTCTTCCCTACCCTTCATCGATGCGACCGGATTTTCCCAGGCCTGGAA
>JBCFBK010000085.1:0-12208 GCA_038562555.1 Prolixibacteraceae bacterium
GTATTGTGAGCCCGGAAGCCAGCCTGGCTTCACTCCCCTCTGTGGATGGCTACATCGCGCAGGTATGGACCGGGACTTCCAGGGAACCCAATTATTTTAACGGTATCAGAAAAGAGCGGGTCTTTGAAAATGCTTTCCTGGAATATGGTTCCATGGAATCGATGACCGCCCCCACCGGCAGGAAGATGTTTTTCCTGACCGATCCCATTGAGGACTGGCCACGCGACTGGGCCGATTACAAAAAAAATTACCAGGCCACGTTTACCGCGAAGTTGCTGTACCCGAATATTGCCAATTATGAAGTGATGCCCTGGCCCGACCGGATTTATGAAGGCCTGTACAGGACCAGCGCCAACAGCGATCAAAAGGAAAGGATCCCGCGTTTTTATTCCACCCAGATGCAGGTCATGATCAACACGCTGAACAACATGCCGTTGTCGGACAATAAGCTGTCGGGTTCGCCGGGCATTTGCGTGCTGATGTCGAATTCGCTGATGTTTCAGCAATTCCCGACCCATGCCGGGTACGAAGATCCCCAGCTTTCCAATTTTTACGGACAGGCATTGCCGTTCCTGAAGCGGGGTGTGCCGGTCAGTACCCTCCACCTTGAAAATGTGTCCTACCCCGATACCTGGAACGACGCGAAGATCCTGATCATGTCGTACTCCGGTATGAAGCCCCTGTCGCCCGAGGGGCACGAGCATATTGCGGCCTGGGTGAAGAATGGCGGCGTGCTGGTCTACTGCGGGCGCGACCGCGACCCGTTCCAAAATGTTCAGGAATGGTGGAATACCGGCGATCATCACTATGAGGCCGCTTCTGATCACTTGTTCGAAAAATTAGGGATAGCTGTTTCGGCCGACCTGCATGGTGAATACCCGGTTGGTAAGGGAACCGTTTACGTATTCAGAAATGATCCGAAAGAATTTGTCATGGAGTCCGGGAATGATCAGGATTTTGTTCAGGTGGTGAAGCGGCTGTACGAAGAAGTCGCGGAAGCGGGCCGGTTCACGGAGAAAAACAATTTTTACCTCGAACGTGGTGTTTATGATCTCATTGCGGTACTGGATGAAGGCGTCAGCGCTGACCCGTATGTCCAAAAAGGAGCTCTGATCGATTTGTTCGATCCGAAACTGCCGGTTTTGCGGGAGAAGACGGTTCAGCCCGGTGAGCAGGCTTTCCTGCTGAACGTGGATCGCGTGAAAGACCCTGAAAAACCGCAGGTTTTGGCTGCCGCCTCCCGTGCTTATGAGGAAAAGGCAACGCCAAACAGTTATTCCTTTGTTGCCAAAAGCCCCCTGAATACCACCAATGTCATGCGTGTTCTGTTACCGGCCAGGCCCGACAAATGTCGTGTGTCGGACCACCAGGGGAATGAGCTGAAAGAAGCGGTCTGGGAATGGGACGAAGAAAGCCGGACGGTCCTGTTAAGCTTTGAAAATAATCCTGACGGAATAAAAGTTGAATTGAGTTGGTAAAGCAATCAAACGTTTCCATACAATTGCAATAATGTTCATCTTAATTGACGGGAATTATAATACCTTTATGCCTTTAAAATCTCATTTTGATTTATAAAGAACAGATTAAAGTCATTTCCGGGTATGGCCTACTTTCCTGAGCATACTGATGACAAAGCTTTGTGGCAAAGTATTAAAGCAGGAGACAAGCAGGGGTTTAATACCCTGTTCCGGGCATATTATTCTGAATTGTATTATTATGGTTTCAAAATTATCCCTGATCCCGATTTTGTAAAAGAATGCATTCAGGAAGTTTTTATACGTGTTTGGGAAACCCGGCAAAGTTTAGCTGATATAGAAAATATAAAAGCCTACCTCATTGTTTGCGTTCGAAGAATGATCTTTGTCCAAAAGAAGAAAGGCAAATCGATACAAACGGTTGAAGTAGGAAAGTTTGAAAGTTCCATTTTCTTTTTTGATGTCAATGAGTTTGAAAAACATGAAGAAATTTCAGACGAACTTCGCCGGGTGCTGTTGAATGCCATCAATTCTCTAACGACAAAACAAAGAGAATTGATTATGCTGTTTTTCTATCATGAATTACCTTATTCGGAAATTGCAGAGGTGACCGGGATCAGCATTCAGGCAGTGCGTAATCTTATGTACCGGACATTAATCCATCTTCGTGAGTTGATAGGCGAAAAATCCTTACAGTCAATGAGTAATTTGTTCTTTATGCTTTTTTGTTCAGTTCCTCTGAAAAAAGATGTAAAACTTTGATTATGCTTTTCCGTTTTTTTTCTCTATGGTGTTAAAGTCATTTTTTGATTTTCACCATGAGAAGAACTGAAGATATTTCAATACTGCTAACAGATAAAGATTTCCAAAGGATACTTCGGCGATGGAAATATTCCAGTGATGAGGAAAGGGCAAAAGTATACGGGGAATATAACCTTAAAGAAGGTGAGATTGAAATCTTACTTCATTTATGGTTAGGCATGGACTTTCAACGTTTTCACCTTTCGGAAGAAATGGTTGAAAATACTCTGAATGAGACTATATGGAAGATGGCAGAGCGCAAAATTGTACCTGAGGAGAAAGCAGGAGTTAAGAGAATATATGAGAGCTTTTCAAGAATTGCGGCCATATTGATCATTCCCATTATCTTCTATACAGCCTACATTCAATTCGTAAAAGATAATCCTGATGTGCCTCAGCTGACAGAGCAAATGGTAACTGTCAGTTCCCAGCCGGGAACTGTTACGAACCTCATTTTGCCTGATGGAAGTCGGGTATGGTTAAATGCAGGAAGTACCATTTCCTATCCAAATGAGTTTATTGGCAGTACAAGAGCTATTTCATTAACTGGTGAAGCTTATTTTGAGGTGGTCAAGGATAAAGAAATTCCCATGGTGGTTGAGGCAGGAAATATCCGGATAAAAGTGTATGGAACTATATTCAATGTCAATGCTTTTTCTTCTGAACCATCTATGAAAGTAACTCTTGTTGAGGGATCAGTTTCTCTTTCATTCCCGACAGAAAAACTGCATGGTAAAGAGGAATTTTTCATTGAACCAGGCCAAACCGCTATTTTCAGTGAACAGTCAAAGCAGGTACTTGTCCAAAATGAGGATCCTTTTTTCTACACGGCATGGAAAGATGGTTTTATGGTATTTCGGAACACTCCTTTTGAAACTGTTCTGAAACGACTTTCCCGAAAATTCAATGTGGATATCGAATTAAAGGATCAAACGTTAGCAAGAATTCCCATGGACGCGAGGTTCAGAGACGAAAGTATTAACGAAATACTGAGACTGTTGTCGTCCGGTACTCCGTTCAAATATTACTATGACTCTCCCCGAAAATTACCTGACGGGACTTTTGCAAAAAGTAAAATCTGTATAGAAAGCAAATAAAAAAACGATTGCCTATGTAAGAATAAAAACAAATGCAAGGAGAAGTTAGCGGCTCCCCCTTGCATCACTAAAATTAATCAATCTGTAACAACTAATTAATTAACACAAAAGTATGAAAATTGCGATTAAGAGAGAACAAAGTCCAAATTTATTTGCGACTTTGTTGAGCGTGAGCAATTTGCGCGATGTAGAGAAAAAACCGGTTTATCCTTCAGGAGGGATTGTTACATTCTTTCTGAAAAAAAACTTATTAAAAATGAAACTAACTTTCCTATGCTTGTTGTTGAGTCTTGCGCAGCTGGTAGCTTCCCCTGCTTTCTCGCAATCAACAGCGCGATTGACGTTGAATCTGGAAAATGCCAGACTTGAAGAGGTATTATTGAGAATAGAAGAACAAAGTAAGCTTTACTTTATCTATAACCGTGAGGTTGTGGATGTAAACCGCAAGGTGGACGTGTCTTATAATAACCAGGACATTCAAACAGTACTTTCTTCTCTCTTTGGCGGGACAGGCGTTGAATATGAAATACGCGGATCACACATCATCCTGAAAGGCAAAGCAGAGCAGGTTGGTCAGAGGCGGGTGTCGGGTAAGGTTTTGGATTCAAATGGTCAGCCTTTGCCCGGTGTCACGATTGTAATAAAGGGTTCTTCACAAGGAACCATTACCGACGTGGACGGCGCTTATTCTCTCTCTAACGTGAATGATGATGCGATTTTGATGTTCTCTTTTGTGGGTTTGAGAACTCAGGAAATCAGCGCTAATGGTCAATCAACTATGAATGTAGTCATGAATGAGGATACTGTCGGGCTTGAAGAAGTCGTGGCTATTGGTTATGGAACGATGAAAAAAAGCGATTTGACCGGTTCATTGACGTCAGTCAAGAGTGAGGAAATAAGCGCATTTCCGGCTACCACAGTCTCGCAGGCTCTTCAAGGCCGTGCTTCAGGTGTGCATGTAGTCCAAAATACAGGCCAGCCCGGTGCCACCATGCAAATCCGGATAAGGGGAACCAATTCCATTAAGGGAGATAACAGTCCGTTATGGATTATTGATGGCTTTCCCGGCGACGAGAGTATTCTGAATATGTCGGACATTGAGAGCATAGAGGTGTTAAAGGATGCTTCGGCAACGGCAATTTATGGTTCCAGAGGAGCTAACGGGGTCATCATTGTCACCACAAAGCAGGGAAAAGCCGGTGCAACCAAAGTGGATTATGAAGGGAGTTTTTCCATGCAAAGCGTTCGGTCAACACTCGATTTGATGAACGCAAAAGAGTATATGCTCCTGGCAAATATCCAACAATTGAACGACAAGGGAGCTGAATATTTTAGCCAGGACGAAATTAACAACGCCACGGAAGGCACGGACTGGCAGGATGAAATATTCCGGACTGCACCGGTTCAGGATCATTCGTTGACCGTGAGTGGCGGTAGTGAAAAAACTAAATTTTCGATAGGAGGAAGCATTTTTGACCAGAAAGGGATTTTTATTGAGGATGATGGATACAGACGAATTTCCTTACGTGCAAACGTGAACCACGCTATCGGTGAAAAAATCAGCATTTCTTACAACGCGATCTTAAGCCGGATTGATAAAGATAATAAATACAATTCGTCCGGGTATACGGGTATATTGGCTTCAACGATTGCCGCTGCACCAACACTTAGTCCTTACGAAGACGATGACTCTTACACGATTTTAAAGAGCGCTTATCCTTTTAGTTATGACGGCGCGGTTAATCCTGTGATGTATGGAGAGGAATTATCAAATAAGACTTTTTCCAATAAGGTAATGGCAAATCTGTCCGTTACCTATAGACCGGTTGATGGCTTGTCTGTAAAAGTGTCAGGGAATGTAAACAACACCGACAGCCGTTCGGACTATTATCTGCCAACTACCTATATTGGGTCATCCGGTGAAGCCAGTTTAAGTACAAGTCAAACCCTGCATCTAAACAGTGATAACATTATAACCTATCATAAGCTGTATAACGGGATACATGAGTTTACAGCTACAGGCGCTTTAACTTATGAGGAAGATAAATATACCTATATGGGAGTTTCCGGATCAGGATTTTTAAGCGACGTTTATGAAACTCATAACATAGCTGCTGCAGGTACCATCAGTACGCCGTCATCATCTTATTCAAAATGGGCTATGTTATCTTATTTGGGCCGCTTGAATTATTCCTATAAGGCAAAGTATATGGCCACCGTAAGCTTCAGGGCAGACGGTTCGTCCCGGTACAGCGAGGGAGGCAAATGGGGGTATTTCCCTTCTGCAGCTATGGCGTGGCGCCTTTCAGATGAAGATTTCATGGATGATGTTCGTTTTATTTCAAATTTGAAGTTGAGAGCTGGTTATGGAGAAACAGGCAGTACCGCTATCGATCCATATGCAACGCTTAGCATGCTTTCGACAGGAAAGACGGTTTTTAATAACGATTCATATACTTATTTTGCCCCCTCGGTAACATATCCCGGCAATTTGAAATGGGAAACCACTGCGCAAACAGATATCGGTTTGGATGTTGGTTTCTTTGACAGTCGGTTTGTTTTAACCGCGGATTATTATATCAAAAATACACGTGACTTGTTAAACAGCGTTCAGTTGCCCAGGTCAACCGGTTATACCAACACAATAAAGAACATTGGAGAGATCCAAAACAAAGGTCTGGACTTACAACTCGATGCCAAAGTTTTGAATAGACTTGTCAAATGGGATCTTACCGCCAATGTATCTGTTAACAGGAACAAGGTTAAAAAACTTTACGGAGGACAGGACATTACAGGAAGTACATATAACATGGTTATTTTAAGCGATTATGTGAACCTGATCAGGGAAGGTGAAGAGATTTGTGTTTTTTACGGATATCAGGAAGATGGCTATGATGAAAACGGGAAGATCAAATACAAGGATCACGATGGCGTTGATGGGATAACTGCTGCAGATAAGACGATCATCGGAAATCCTAATCCGGATTTTATTTATAGCCTTAATTCGGTATGGGCGTATAAGAATTTTGAGTTAAGCTGCTTCTTTCAAGGTTCTCAGGGGAACGATATCCTTAGTTTATGTATGACGCACCAAAACTATTATGGCAACGGTCTGAATTCACTGAAGGAAGTATACTATGATCATTGGACAGAAACGAACACGGATGCTAAATACGCTAAAGTAAGTACAGCTTCTACTTCTTTAAAAATGTCCGATCGCTTTGTTTATGATGGTTCGTATGTCCGGTTAAAGAATATTCAGGTGGCATATAATATTCCTGTAAATAAGCTTGGCATTCATTGGATAAAAAGGGGACAGGTTTATGTAAGCGGTCAAAACCTGATCACAATTTCAGATTATCCCTGGTTTGATCCTGAAGTTAATTCGTCGGGAGGTGGGTCTTCTTTGAATCAAGGAATAGATAACTATACTTATCCAATATCCAAAGGCTTTACGTTCGGAGTAAAATTAGGATTCTAAAAATTTTAAAACGAGTTGTTATGAAAAATATATTTTCTATCATTCTGTTACTGCCATTAGCAATAGCATGCGGTGACCTTTTGGAGGAAGAGCCAAAGGCTGTGGCTACAGAGACATTTTACAACACAGCAGAAGAAATTGAGTCTGCGGTTTATGCCGCATATGCTCCGCTTCGCAGTGGATATTACTACCTTTGGTACATTAATGCAGGAGAAGTCGACTATGCTGTAGGGCGGCTTTCGTTTTCAAATTTAAGTGATTTCGATCAGCCCTTGAACAGTACAAATATTTCGAGAACAGATGGCGTGTGGACCAGCCTGTATCAGTCTATAAGAAATGCTAATCTGGTAATAACCAATGCGCCTAATGCCTCGGAGGCAAGCCAGGAGGAAATAGAGCAATATCTTGCCGAAGCCAAATTTGTGAGGGCTTTCTGTTACTACCAGATGGTGCGGAATTGGGGTAGAGTTCCTTTAAGAACAGAGAACAATATGTTGGAATCAGATGTCGCGCGGAGTTCTGAAGATGATGTGTACGATTTAATTGTCGGTGACCTTGAAGATGCGGAAGCCAGTTTGCCAGAGACCCAGGATGAAGTAGGAAGGGCCGATCAATACGCAGCCAAAGCTATGTTGTGCCATGTTTATCTTCAATTGGAACGTTGGTCTGATGCCCGGAGTAAAGCACTTGAGATTATTAACTCAGAACGCTATTCATTGATTAGAATCTCAACTTCAGATGATTTTTATAAGATTTTTGGTCCCGACGTATTCTCCTCATCTGAAGAGATTTTTTATCTCAAATACAACTACGACTCGCCCTCTACTATTGCCAGGTACAGGCATTATACCAATACTCCCTATTTTAATTCGACCGGAGCTTATGCGAAGTACGCAGACAGTATTGACATAAAAGTGATCAGGGAATGGGATTATAAAGATCTGCGTAAGAAATTCATGTTGTACAACTGCAATATTGGTTTTGGAACGAGAACGATGTTGTTTAAGAAATTCATCGATCCGGCCGCACCTTCCGGAGGAGGGACAAATGACTATCCGGCATACAGGTACCCTGATATTTTATTATTCTATGCAGAAGCAGATTGCAGAGTTAACAATGGACCAACTGCAGATGGTATGGAAAAATTGAATATGATACATCGGCGGGCCTATGGTTATGATCCTGACGTGGCTTCTTCCATCGATTTCAATATTAATAATTACGACGAAGATTCGTTTATCGACCTTGTTCTGCAAGAAGGGTTGTACGAACAAATGGACGAGGCAAAACGGTTTCTGGAGTTAAAAAGGACCGGTAAACTGGAAGAAGTCGTCAAAGAGAATCGCGGACTAGATGTGGCAGAATCTCATTTATTATTCCCTGTCCCAAGTGTGGAATATGATTATAACGGAGCAATCGATCCTACAACCGACCAAAATCCTGGTTACTGATGATGTGATTAACGCATTTCCGGACCAAAAAGCAGGTTGGCTTTTCTGATGCAGTTTTATTCATAAAAAAACAAAGACATGAAGAAAATATTATCCATATTAATAGCAGTGGTCATTAGCAGTATTGCTTTTGGCCAAAACAGATACAATAGTTGGGAATTATTCAAATATTCCGGGCCTGGATTAAAACAAACCGGGTGGTTAACGACAAAACATTCAAAAGAGATTAAATCCTCCTCCTGGTCGGTAGGCTGCGAAACGCTTGACCGGGACTATGCAAAGTTCAGTATCTATAAGGATTATGTTGGTGAGCTTGGCGTTAAATATGCCCGTTTGCAAAGTGGTTGGGCGAAATGCGAAAAAGAAAAAGGAACATACAGGTTCGAATGGCTCGACAGTTGTGTTTACGGGCTGACCGAACAATCGGTTGAACCTTGGATTTGCCTGTGTTATGGCAATCCGCTGTATGGTTCGGGAATCCGTCTTGGCTCGAAAATATTTACAGATGAAAAAGCCATGGCTGCATGGCTGAAATATGTGGAGACAACCGTTAAAAGGTATCAGGATGTTGTGAAATTATGGGAAGTGTGGAATGAACCCAACGGAGGGAGTGAAAGTCAGGAGTATGCCACTCTTTTAATGAAAACTGCCGAAGTCATTAAACGGGTTCAGCCCGAATCAAAGATACTGGGTTTTTCACTGGCTGGAATACCTTTAAAATTCACAGAGGAAGTTTTTGAAATACTAAAAACCAGCAACAAGTTAAATCTGGTTGATTATTTGAGTTATCATCCGTATAACCGTAATCCCGACGACAGTTATACAGAAGTTGAGAAACTGAAATCGCTGGCACATTCCTATAATCCGGACATCAAATTATTTCAGGGCGAAAACGGATGCCCTTCCCAACTTGAATGGACACATGCCCTGGCCTATTATCCCTGGACAGAGATCAGCCAGGCGAAATGGTTCTTGCGCCGAATGGCGGGAGACAGGGTCAGAAATATCCCTTCATCCATCTTCACTATTATCGATCTTCGTTATTACAATATGTTGCAATCATTCGGTCTGATCCGTTCCAACCTGTTACACGAGATTATCTACAAAAGGCCTTCATATTATGGCGTTCAGCATATGGTCAGCTTTTTTGATGATACCGTTGAGGCAATTGGCGAAATGGAATACACGTCAAATGCCTACCGGAAGATGACCGTTGCCGGATTCCGGAAGGAAGGAAATCCGGTCGCATTGGTTTGGTATAAGGATCAGATACCCGGAGATGAACTGAACTGGGATTTGGTCAGCCTGACTGTTAAGAAGATGAATTTCAGAGATCCGGTTTACGTAGAAATGATTTCAGGTAAAGTTTATGAAATCGATAAGTTGGATTGGGAAAATAAAGGTGCTGATGTGGTTTTGAAAAATTTACCGGTTTGGGACAGTGTGGTCATGATCACTGAACGTTCACAGGTAAAATTAAAACCGGAACATTAGTCCGCACAACACTCCGGATTCATAGGCGCTTGCGATTATCCGGAATTCTATTTCAGTTTCGACTTATAGTCGATCAGAACCCTGACCGAGTTGAGGATCTCCCTGCTTTTAACCTCAACGGTCAGGGCTTTTAGTTTGCCATAGTATGGACTGTTTGCGAAATTTTCTTTTAGCAAAGGGTCTATCGCCAGCTCGCTGATGCCGGTGCCGGTTTTGTCGGTGAAGTAGAAGCCGAGCTTGAAGAAATGATCCCAAACCGAGAACCAGCAGATGGTCTTCTTCTTAAATGTCAGCTTGCATAACCAGGCTTTGCCGTCATTGTAATAACGCCATTCAAACAGCATAGAAGGAAACTGATCGGCTACCCACGCGCTGATTTCATCCCAATGGGGCTTGGTTTCACCCAGATATTTTTGCAGGACTGCATCATCAGGGTATTCGTTTTGATCGTTGAGCAAAGGTTTATCCATGTTTTTTTATTCAAATTTAATCCTTTTTTGAATTCCGACGGCCTGATTAATATCTTCATTTCCATTGGAGACCCGATCAGAAAAATGTTATTTTTGAATGATTATACCTGATTGGAAACTGATACTTATGGAACAACATAGTCTGATCTTATTAGCAGCTCTTTTCGTTTCTGTGCTTTTCATCATTCTGGGGACGACAAAATTGAAAATGCATCCTTTCCTGGTTCTGCTGCTGGCCGCCTATGGCGTAGGCCTGATCAGCGGGATGCCGGCTTCGGGAATCGTTAAGGTGATCACCTCCGGCTTTGGAGACATCATGGGCTATATCGGGATTGTCATTATTCTGGGAACCATTATCGGCGTTATCCTGGAGAAATCGGGTGCTGCAATTAAGCTGGCTGAACTGGTGGTCCGGGTAATCGGTAAAAAACATCCCGCGCTGGCCATGAGCATCATTGGCTATATCGTTTCAATCCCCGTGTTCTGCGATTCCGGCTTTGTCATTTTGTCTTCACTGAAAAGGTCCCTGATCCAAAAAACAGGGCGTTCGGCCGTTGCCATGAGTATTGCCCTGTCCACGGGCCTGTATGCCACTCATACCCTTGTGCCTCCAACGCCGGGTCCCATCGCGGCAGCCGGGAACCTGGGCATTACCGACCAGTTGGGCATGGTCATCCTGTACGGGTTGTTTATCGCAGCCATTGCCATGCTCACCGGCTATTGGTGGGCCAGCTATTCGGGCCGCAAATATCAGAGTGGTGAAGATCATCCGCTTGAAATGGAACTGGATGAGACCTTACTTCAAAAGCTTCCGTCGTCTGTGCTGTCGGTACTCCCTATTTTTCTGCCCATTGTGCTGATTGCCTTGCGCTCGGTTGTGCTGATGACCTCACTGCCAAAGGAAAATTTCTTGTATGAGTTGATCAATTTTGCGGGCGATCCGGTCAATGCGCTTTTCCTGGGATTATTCGCATCATTCCTTTTGATACAAAAGAAAGGCGCCGGCGAAATTACCGCCTGGGTTGGAGAAGGCATACAGGCATCAGCCGCTATTTTGATCATCACCGGGGCCGGCGGGGCTTTTGGAGCGATGCTGAAGGCCACCCATATCGGCGATACCCTGGGCGAGTTATTATCCGGATATCAGCTCGGCATCTTTCTTCCTTTTATCATTGCGGCAGCCTTAAAAACGGCACAAGGGTCGTCAACCGTTGCGCTGGTCGCCACTTCAGCGCTGGTGGCGCCGCTGCTGGCCGGACTGGGACTGGATTCAGCAACAGGTAAGGCGCTCACGGTAATGGCAATCGGAGCCGGGGCTATGACTGTCTCGCACGCCAACGACAGTTTTTTCTGGGTCGTCACCCAGTTCAGCAAAATGGATGTGGGCACCGGTTATAAAACCCACACCCTGGCTACACTCTTCCAGGGAGTTGTGTCAATGATCGTGGTTTATGTGCTGTCGGTTGTGCTGCTGTAGCGTCGGTATTTCATCGGCGTGTTTCATCCCAATGTTTTATGATCGCTGTATTAGTGGCGGGCAATAAGCGATTTAATATATGATTCCGGTGTTAATACGCCAATCTCACTTTTGCTAAAATCCTTTAAATTTCGCGTAAGAATTACGTCAATCTCACCATTTTTCATCGCAGCAAAATTCTGTAAGCTATCCTCAAAATCTTTAAAACCAGAATTGAGCGCATTACTTACGACCTCTTTATCCATTATCAAAACATCCGTAATCGTCAGTAACTGTTTAAGATTTTCAATCACTTTGTCATGTCGGGCCGTCTGTCTCAACAGATAGTAAACATTACTATATAGTGTCGCTAAGAAAACTCCCTAAATTTTGATTATTCATAACGCATATGAATAAAAGAGGGTGGTGTTACACGATTTTGGTCAGGTTCTTCCCAACTTTCGATTGCATAAGGATATTTTA
>JBCFBK010000009.1:0-59790 GCA_038562555.1 Prolixibacteraceae bacterium
TGCTCATGCAGACAAATCGGCCCGTAAGGCGTGTGCCAACTGTTGCCGCCGAAAAGTCGGGCATCGATGACCCCGATCCTCGCGATCGTATTTAACAGGCTGGTTACCTGCCCCCCGTTTATGCCGGCCAGATGCCCGCGTCCGTATTCCCGGTTGCAGTCCACCCGTGAAAAAGTTACCGATTGCGTATACTTCCCGGCCTTCAGGCTAAACGGCTCCCAGACGTCGGTTTTCTCTCTTATAAACCGTCGCCGTTTGGTATCGGCATCGTACCGGTATTTCAGCTCACTGTCAGAAACCGAAACCGCATACGCCAGATGATCGTCGGCCGACCTGGTGAATTTCGATGCAACCTGCTTCCCGGCAGCACCGGCAGATACGCTCAGACCGTTCCCCGTAGAACTGTTCCAAAAAACGGAAGAGCCGGTGTGAACGCCGTAGGTACATAATTTCTCATTGAAAAGGTAAAACCAGGCAAGTCCGCCATAACCCAGAAAAGCGCCGTCCCAGGTACTGATGCTCTTAAAGTTTACCGAAGGAAACGCCACTTCATCTGCAACAAAGTTCTCAGAGACTGTTCGTTCTATGTTCAGTCTGATGTCGGCTTCATCGATTGAAAAAGTCCAGCGTTCGCGCACCGGGGCTTTTCCTTCGCCATAAGCGATATTGGAAAGCACGACCGTAGTTTTGGTCGTCTTTATCTCAGGTGAAGCATTCAACTGCCGTGTTGAAAAAGTAGCATCTGAAGTGCGGACCTCAGAAAAAATGCCAGATTCAGCTTGAAGCACTGGTTCCTGATTCACGAGCAGGTCTGTCACAACACATTTTTTATTATAATCGAGCGTCATTTGAACCAGCTCGTTGCCAAAAACGACAACTTTATCGGCCGGCCGATCCTGGATCCTGATTTGTGCGGAGGTGCTGAAGCAGGCGAAAAAAACAAATAAAGAGTTCAGTTTCAAAATTGTAAGCCCCGGTTTCATGTGTGAATAATTTGTTTTTAAATTACCACATAGAATAGCCATGACTGTAAGGTAGTTCTCATTTTCGGTTGGCGTTTGCCAAATCATGACTATTTCATTGGTGTCTTTTTTTGAGTTTATTTTTGCACGTGTTCTCCTGCCAAATTCAGCAGGATCGTGTTTTTTTGAGGCGTAATTCTGAAGACTACCTTCTCTGAGGGTATGGAAAAAGCGCCCTTCGAAGCGGTGACGCCGTAATTCATGCCTTCGAATGTGCAGTCGATCCGGGAAGAGCCTATCTGCTGAAACGGCAGGCGAGCACCGGCGTCTGTAGTCAGCTCCAGAAACCAGGCCGCTGAGCCGGCGCCTTCCAGCTTCATTTCGATCTGCTTTTCGTCAAGCTCCATGATAAAGGTTCCTTTTATTGATTTCAGCGGCCAGGAAATATTCAGGATCCCTGGTTTAACGCTGGTTATGGCAGGATCTCCTCCTTCAACCAGGACTTCCTTCCCATTGATGACCGCTCTAAAACGTAATCCCGCAATTTGTACAGGAGTGCTCCACCGGTGGCCGTCGACAAAAGGAAGGGTAAAAAAAACGCACTCGTTCGACGTTGTTACCTTATCGAGATACCTGGATGCGACATTCTCGTTAAAGAGATGAATATCGCGGAAACGGAAGGTACCCTTCTCCCAATACAAATTTGCCCGGTAAAAGCGGCTGTTGAACCAGACGGTTTTCAGGTCGCTGCTTTCCAGATCGTCGTTGACCGTGACCGAAGTGGCCGGGGTAACCCGATACTGTTCCTTAAACCACTGTCCTGATTCGGACAGCGTTTCAACCTGTATCTTCTTTTCGTCGCGAAGCTGCGCGATCAAGGGCATCTGGATTTCAAATCCTTTTGCCATGGCGTCCCAGGTAAATGAATTTTCCTGACCGGCCTGAACATAGGCATATGCCATCGGTTCGCCCTCAACGAACTGTTTGAAGTACCAGTTTACCCAGGCTTCGTCGCCTCCTCCGTCTTTATATACAGGCTCGAGCGTGATAACCCCTTGTCTGTTTGATCCCAGTCCGGCGTCGTACTGGCGAATGGCATCACTTCCCAGCATGCGGAAAATCGGAACGGGGATCTGGTTCTCTTCGTGCTGGGCGGGCATATATGCATTTTTTAAGCTGGGATAGTAAGCCTGATTCCAGTATCCGCCCCAGAGGGTATAGCCGTCGGTGCCAATCTGATCCTTGCAGTTGCAGGAAGCAACGATCTTGTATTTTTGGTACATATAATTCAGGGTGTGGGCGTCGATAAACCAGGATCCGACCGATTTGGGATAGGAGCCATAGATCTTTTTAAAGTCGGCCATATAGACATCGACCAGTTTTTCCCGTTCTTCGGGGGTATATCCGGTTGAAAAACCGACATCGGCGTGCCAGTCCCACGGGTAGCGCCCCCGCCATTTCATTCCGGCATTTTCCACCAGCGGCTGGGGGATTTCCCACCAGGCTCCGATCTCGAACGATCCGGCCGGAATGCTTTTTAGCAGATCCTGGTAGCGCGGATCCATCAGCGCATCGTACTGCAGCAGGAACGTGCCGCGCAGGTTGTATTTTTTCATGATCTCCACCTGCTTCACCACCGTTTCGTAAAGCACGGTCTCTGTTATTTTTGCGTCCCGGGGTTCGAGCAGCCGGATAAAGTTGATGATGTTTACGATCCTGGGCCGATAAGCGGTAACGTTGGAGGTTTGCCCAGTACAGATTGAAGACTGTAAAACGAACAAAAACAGATAAGGAATGAAAGGATAGCGCATGTAATTTATTTTTTATTTTAATATAAATGCCTGACAGGGTCTTAGCCCTGTCAGGTTAAATTAAATTCAGATAAATAACGTGTATTTATTCATAATGGGGATTCTGTTCCAGGGTATTTTTACTCTTTATGATTTCCTGTCGAGGGATAGGAAGCCAGTAATGTTGTTGAGAAAACGCCCTTTGCAATACTGTAATCGAATTATAGGTAAAAGAACCATCTCCATTTTTGGTCACATGAATACCCATTGCATCTATGTTTTCATATACATTTGCGATAAGCCACCTGCGCAGGTCAAAATAGCGATGATTTTCAAGCGATAATTCTACGCGCCTTTCGTTACGGAGTTTATTCAGCAATTCCTCTCCGGTAGCCGTTACGGGAGGCATTTCAACTCCTTCGCGGTTTCTTATCTCATTAATGGCCCACCGGCATTGATCTTCATCTCCCAGATAATACTGCGCTTCTGCGTAATTGAGATAAAATTCCGACAATCTGAAATAAATCCAGGACATCGTATTGGTCTCGCTCAGCAATTGACTTTCATCCATAAATTTGTACAAATAATATCCTGTTAAAGATGTGTTCCAGGAACCTACATCGCCTTCACCCGAATCTTTCCCTTTCGGAGTGAAAGGCTCAACCGGGCGTCCCAGGTACATTGCACCATTATACAAGACTGTTGCGTAGAAACGGGGGTCACGTCCGGCATAGGGATCATTCGGGTCATATCCCGATCCCGGCTCAGCCGGCTTTTTGCCTGTTTCTTTCATTTCATAATCATCGACCAGGTTCTGAATCGGACAGTTGCCACCCCATCCATCGTAGCCATTCGGTGAATTATAAATCATCATCCGGTGTCCGTTCGATTTAGTAAAATAACGTTTGAAAATTATTTCTTCATTGTCTTGTATAAACATCAGCCTGTAATCCTTCGCCAGACCATACCCCGGTAAATCCATCACTTCCTTGGATGCATCACGGGCCTTTTCCCATTTTGTCCTGTCATTTGTCGTGTTATTCAAAGGACTCGCGGCATATAACAGCACTCTTGCCCGCAACGCCTTGGCTGCATTGCCGCAAGCCCTGCCTGCATCAGCACCTTCCCGCCTGGCAGGCAAGGTGGAAATAGCGTCACTCAGGTCCGCCAATATAAAGTCGACACACTCGTCGTAAGTATTTCTTTCGAGCGAGTAATCCGGTTCTCCCAACGAATAGCTTCTGGTAACAATAGGCACGCCACCAAACCGCCATATCAGGTTGGAATAGATGAATGCACGGATAAACTTCATTTCGCCCGTCAAACTTTCCTTCAGTTCATCGGAAACACCTGCTGTTTCAATTTTTTCAAAGAAAGTATTCACATTCCGCAGGTACTCGTACGCCTTTTCCCAGTAATTGAAGTTAGAAAACCGTCCTGCATCAAAATTCACAATATTGTCAGCATTCATTTCGCCTCTGGATACGATTACTGAACTGGTTGCTCCGTGGCGGTTATAGGTCTCGTCTGTTGCCGACGACATCATTGCTTCCTCAAAGCCATGGGGGTATGCATTATAACATGCATTTACGTAAGCAGTCAATAATGCTTCATCATTGAATACATCTTCTTCGGTCATTTTATCGAGAGGTTTTTTGTCGAGAAAATCATCACTACAGGAACCCATCAGTAATAAAAGGATCGTTACATGAAATATATTTTTCATTTAGCTCATTTTTTAAAAAGTTAAACTAAGACCTGCGTTGAATATTTTTACTTGTGGATAATAAAATCCTCCTGCGCTGGAGCTTTCCGGGTCGATAATCTTAATCTTGTCCAACGTCAACAGATTATAACCATTCACATAGACCCTGAAATTGGATACGGGTATCTTCGAAAACCACCTGGATGGAAGCGTATAGCCCAATTCAAGGTTTTTCAAACGTAAAAATGAAGCGTCCTTGAGCCAGAAATCGGTGGGATAGCTATCTCCGAAATTAATGGTGGCGCTGCCTGCCCTGGGCATTGTTCCGTCAATATTATCAGGTGTCCATCTGTCGTCAGTCCGGTACTTATATGCATTGCTGGTCGCATCAATACGCGCATAAATAGCCTGTCTCGCCCTTGCCTGTCCCTGCAGCAACATGCTAAGATCGAAATTTTTCCATGCAGCTCCTATTGTCATTCCGAAAACAATTTCGGGAAAATTAGTTAAATCGTATCTGACCCTGTCCATGGAATTGATCTCTTTATTTCCGTCGACATCTTCAAAAATGAGGTCCCCGGGTCGCGCTTCCGCATAATGAGGATAAGAATCCAGATGTTCCTGGTCTCTGAAAATACCAATGGTACGATAATAAAGGCCGGCATTTATGGGTTGACCTTCGGCTTTCAAATAGTCATAGCCTTCGCCCCACGGTGTCTCATCCATGTAAATTACTTTATTACGGGCATACATAAAATTACCTGAAACGTTCAAATTCACTTCGCCGATTTTGCTGACATGGGTTAACTGTACTTCAATACCCTTATTTTCCACTTCCCCGATATTTTCGTCGGGAAGGTCTTTGAGGCCTGTATATTGCGGTATTGACGCGTTCCGCTTGGTAAGGATGTTTGAACGGGTTGTTTTAAAAACATCGGTTTCAAAACCGATCAACCCGTTGAAGAATGTTCCGTCCAACCCGATATTGTAAGTATTAGCCACCTCCCAGGTAATGTTTGGGTTGGGAAAGCCGGACTGGTAAACACCTTCCACATCCGTATTGTTAAATACATAATTTCGTCCGCTGGTGTAATTAAGCAGGTACTGAAATGCACCTACATTGTCATTTCCCTGCTGCCCGTATGATGCGCGTATTTTGAGGTTATTCATCCAATCCAGGTTATTTTTGATAAATTCTTCCTCTGACAGCCTCCAGCCTATGGATACTCCGGGAAAGAACCCCCAGCGATTGTCTTCGGGAAATATATACGAACCATCGTAACGGAAATTAAATTGTACCATATACTTTCCGGCATAATCGTATGCAGCTCGTCCGAAATAACTCTGGCGGGCCTGTTCATATGCACTACCTCCGTTATCGTAGTTTTCTTTACTGCTGCTACCCGCGAAAAGCTGATCGATGGCTGTTGATATATAATTAGACCGTGAAGCCCAGAAATCATTGCCTGTATACTCGTTCTGTTCGAAGCCGACCATTATATCCACTCCATGAACAACATTAAACGTATTTTTATACTTTAACTTCGCATTTAAGGTAAAATTGGCAGACGGTTGATAATCCTGCCGCAAAGAGGCATAAGTCCGGCTACCGTTTTTTCGTTTTTCATAAACATCGGTTGCCTCGTCCCATACGTAATAATAGTAGGGAGTCAGCCACTCCTTATTTTCCACCCCAACCTTGTCATAAGCAGCCACGCCGTCAACAGAAAGTCCTTTTAACAACCACGAAAGATCGAGGTTGGCAGATACGGTGCCGTTGAACACCGATCGTTTGTTCTTCCTGTATCCGGTTTCGTCTGTAACCAGCGTTACAGGATTACCTATATCCAAACCGCCTGAGGTGGGTAAGCCATTAGGATATCTTGCCAGAACCGTGGGAAATGCTCTCAATGCTGCCCAGAATATATTGCCGGCATCCATTCCTGAATAATGTCTGTCCTCCAGCCTTCCTGCCAAATCAACGGAAACATTCAGATACTTCGCAACTTCCGCGTCGATGTTCGAGCGAATATCATATTGTTTATAATAAGTAGCGCTATTTTTATAAATACCGTTCTGGTCGGAATACCCGCCTCCCACAAAATACTTGACTTTTTCGCTGCCACCGCTCAACGATAAATTGTGCCTGTATTGCAATGAGGAACTCCTCATTGTCTCGTCAAGCCAATTTGTATTCGGGTAGTGTATCGGGTCACTTCCATTCCTGAATTTACTGATTTCATCCGAGGTATACATGGGATCGCGTCCTTCGTAAGAATTCATTTCGTTCATTGCCTCTGCATAGGTTGCGGCATCTGCCATTTCAGGTAAACGTGTGGGTTGTTGTAATCCTACATTAAAAGAATAATTAATACTTGGACTTCCTTCTTTTCCACGTTTGGTTGTCACTAAAATAACGCCGTTGGCTGAACGTGAACCATATATGGCGCCGGAAGCGTCTTTTAGTATTGTAATGCTTTCTATATCATTAGGATTAAGCCTTTCCAGCGATCCACGGTTAGCTATCCCGTCAATCAGGATCAAGGGGTTACTGTCTCTTGTGGTGCTTAATCCTCTGATGTTAATAGATACGCCATCGCTTCCAGGTTCTCCGCTCCGGTTATTCATCACGACTCCTGACAATCTGCCTTGCAGTGATTGTCCTATGTTTTGAGCCGGACTTTTCTGAATATCGGTGCCTTTAGTCATGGATATAGACCCGGTTACAACTTCTTTTCTCTGGGTCCCGTACCCGATCGCCACAACTTCTTCAATTCCCAACGTTTCTTCGGTCATCGTCAGGTTGATCACCGTCTTTCCGTCAACGGTGACTTCCTGGGTTCTCATGCCCACAAACGAATACACCAGAACCGCATTGGCCGGAACATTGCTTAGCGCATAATTTCCGTCACTGTCGCTGATCGTTCCCTGCGACGTCCCTTTTAGGGCGATAGCAACGCCGGGAAGCGGAACGCCTGAGGCGTCGGTAATTTTCCCTGACACCTGCTGTGGTTGCATACTGACCGTTGCAACCGGAGCGGCCGACAAAACGATGGTTCGGTCGATAAAGCGGTATTTCACGTTTGTACCCCGAAATAAATCATCCAGAATATCGCTTACCTTCACGTCGCGGTAATTGACATCCAATTTTCGTTGCAGGTCGATCACATCCCGGTTGTACACAAAATTGTATTCGCTGTTTTCCTCTATGCCGGCAAGAACCTGTTCAACAGTTGCATTTTTCAGTGAGATGTTCAGCTTGACCAACTGTGAGTAACTTTCTGAAGCCATCAGGTTCAGAAATCCAAAGAGCAAAAAAAACAGTGTTAGTTTCATTTTTAATCCAATTTTTTGCGCAGGGGCAATAATCCGGCCCCAGGCATAAAACATTCGCCTTTTTTTCATAATTTTGCATGTTACATTAATAATTAAGGTTTTAAACCTTTTTATTTGATGCAGGGAAGAGAGCCAATCTTTCCTGCATTTTTTTGTTACTTATGTGTTCATTTTATTCCGCTGAAATAATGATTCTTCTTTCGGAAAATGTCTTATCGTCTTTTTGTTCAGCCTGAACCGACCGCCATTTTATCGGGAGCGAAACGGCAAAGATTTCCATAATACGGTCGATGTTCTGATCTTCAAAGGTGGCGTCGAACGAGTAATCTCCGAGTGATTTATCATCAAGTACGAAGGTTACGTTATGGATTTTCTCAAGCCTTTCCAATATCGATTTAAATGATGTATTCCGGAACACGTATTTTCCGTTTACCCATCCCGTAAATACATCCAGATTGGAAGCCCGGCTTACGGAAATGGTATTTTGCTGTCTGTTCAGCCTACCTACTTCACCCGGCCTGATTTTATATTCGGTGTTTTCAGGATCACCATCTTTATCCAGTTTCACAATTGAAATTTCACCTTCAACCAAAACCGTTTCAATGTTTACGTTATCCTGATATGCATTCATATTAAAGGTAGTTCCGTAAACCTTAACCTGCACACCGGATGCGTGCACAAACATTGGCTGACGCGGGTTTTTGACGACCTTAAAGAAACCTTCGCCGGTGAGTTTTACTTCCCTGTAAGCGGGATTGGCTAAAACAGGGTACTGAACGGAGCTACCTGAATTAAGCCACACTTCAGACCCATCGGGCAGTATGGCTTTCGCCCGGCCCCCGACCGGCGCAGCCACCGTATTGTAAACCCCGGTCAACCGGCCTATACGCTCGTTGTTGAATGCTTCCAGTTTCGTGTTTTGATAGAAAAGCCAGGCCGAAGCTATCAGCAAGGGGATTAGCAATACAGCAGCGACTTTATAGAGCCAGTTGAGTATCACCAGGGGGGTTCCCGCCGATAATTTTGGTTCCCTGGAGACAGTAAGGTCAATATTCAGCCGTTTCCACAGATAATTCAGTTCATCTTCCGAAAAGCTGACTTCCTTGAAATCCAGTCCTCCCAGAACGGCCCTTGCCTTAATAAATTCTTCTTTATCGATGGAATATTGCCTGATAAAGGCTTTTTTATCTTCGTCGCCAACGGAATCGAAGTTGAAAATTCCGTTTTGGAATTCTTCATCCGAAAGCAGTTCATAGAATTCTTTTCTGCAAGTCATCTTTCTTATCAATTAAGGTCCGTCTACTTAGAAAGAGCGCAAAAAAGAAAAACAGTACTGCAAAAAACCGGATTATTTTTTCTGAAACAGTAGAAAAAGATTAAACAGCATAATATCGATATCCCGGATATCCTCCCTGGAAACACCGGTTATCCCTTCGGCCAGCTTCTGAAGGATTTTGGGCATATTATTTTTGACCGACTGCTCTTTCACATGAACAATGTCTGCTATTTCCCGGTATGTAAGCTGACTGGAAAACCGCAGAAAAATAATTTCGCGTTGGTTCACCGGCAGGGAATTCAGATTTTTAATAAGCTGTTCCCTGACGCCGGAAGAAATAAAGTCGGAATCAAAGAATTCGGTGGCTTCAAAAAGCCAGGACTGCTGATCTTTCTCCGAGAGGTTTTCGATCGGCTCGGTATCGGTCCTTTTCAGCCGTGAATTAAAAAGTCTTCGCCGAAGGGAGGTAAGTAAATAAGCTTTCAGATTGGAAATATCGCCAAGCCCTTCCCTGCTTTGCCAGATGTTGACGAACAAGTTCTGGATCTGATCCCTTACCAGGTCCGGAAAAGGAACCAGTTTAAGTCCGTAAGTATATAACTTTGGATAATAAAACCTGAAAATGACGGAAAACGAATGTTGATCGCCCATCTTCATTTTTTTCCAAAGAAGTCCTTCATCTTCGCTATGACTGATCTTTTCCTTCATACTGCCTTTGCCGCTTGGGGCGATCAAAAATAGAGCTAATTCAATACATCACAAAATGAGGGAACGATACAATTCCGTTATATCAGGTTAAATTCAGATAAAAAGAACGTAAACCGAGTCGTTTCGCATCGATCAGAACAATAATTTCCCGGATAAAAAATGACTGTTACCTTTCCCCGATAACAGCCATTCAAAACAGGATTGCATCTCCGCGAAAAGGGATTATTTCTGTTGAAACAGTTCCTTATTGGGTTCGCTTCCCATGGTGAATTCGAGCATTCCTCCATCCATGATCTCCTGATGGGTAATGTAGGAGCGGTTGAGTACCTCGCCGTTCAGTTTCACTTCCTGAATATATTTGTTTTCGTTCGAAGCCTGCGGAGCCTTTACGGTAAATGTTTTACCGGGAGCAACCTCCATCTGCGCTTCCTGCACAATGGGCGAACCGAACTGGTATTGCAGATCAGCCGGATGTACCGGATAAAAGCCCATGGCGCTAAGCACGTACCAGGCCGACATTTGTCCGCAGTCCTCATTCCCGCTTAATCCGTCGGGTTTATCTGTGTACATGGTGGTCTGGATCTGGCGGTTCAGTTCCTGTGTTCTCCAGGGTCTGCCAGCATAGTTGAACAGGAAAGTGGTATGGTGCCCCGGTTCATTTCCATGGGCATAGGCACCAATGAGTCCTGAAATATCGCTCGATGCCTCTTCTCCTTTCACTCCTTCTTCAACTTTAAACAACTGATCGAGTTTGTCGGCGAAAGGTTCTTTTCCTCCCAACAATTCAATCAGGCCGTTCACATCCTGCGGAACCAGCCACAGGTACTGCCAGGCATTTCCTTCGGTATAATCGCTTCCCTCGTGTTTGGAGAAGGCCGGATCGAAAGGAGTTGTCCATTTACCATTCCTCAGTTTCCCGCGCATGAATCCGGTTTCCGGATCAAAGTAATTACGGTAGTTTTTTGAACGTTTGCGAAAATAGGCCGCCTCTTCGGTTTTGCCGAGTTTTTCTGCAACCTGGGCCACACTCCAGTCGTCAATAGCAACTTCCTCCGACTTGGCCACCGATTGCTGGATCTCATCGGCCGGCATGTAGCCCAGCTTATCGTATAGCCCTATGCCATCGCGGTCGTTCATCGATGTAACTTTCATAGCTTCAAACGCCAGTTCGCGGTCAAAGTCGCCGATATTTTTCAAAATTGCTTCGGCAATAACGGTAATGGAATGATTTCCCACCATACAGAATGTTTCATTCCCTTCCAGTTCCCAAACGGGCAGGATTCCCGTTTGCTGATAGTGATTCAGCATCGATTTGACCATGTCATTTACCCGGTCCTGTTGGTTGAGGGTAAATAACGGATGCAACGCCCGGTAGGTATCCCACAACGAAAACACCGTGTACTGGTTGTATCCATCAGCCTTCTGCACATCGCCTTTCACGCCCTTGAATTCGCCGTTCAGATCGGAAAATAACGAAGGAGCGATCATGGTATGGTAGAGCGAAGTATAGAAAATCTTCTTTTGTACGGGGTCGTTGCTGGTGATTTTGATCTTTGAGAGTTCTTTCTCCCAGGCATCGGAAGCGGCCTGACGGGTTGCTTCAAAGTCCCAGCCCGAAAGCGACGCCTTAAGGTTGACCATGGCGTTTTCCTCACTCACCGACGAGATGCCCACTTTTGCCAGCACCTGCTTGTCGCTGAAACCGAAAACACCCACCGTACGGCCGTCTCCGCCAACACTTTTCACTTCCGAAGAAATGACGGGCGAAGAAAAGGCAACGGCAAAATAAACATGCTGATCGGCAGCCCACCCGTGTGAAAGCCGTTTGCCGGTTACCGTCACACTGTCGGCCAGTTGAAGAATCGTTTCATAGGGTTTATCCCAGTTAATGGCAAAGCCGAGGTTGATGATCAGGTTGTTCTTTCCGCTTTCGGGGAAGGTATAACGGTGCAAACCGGCCCGTTCCGCGACAGTCAGTTCGGCTTTGATCCCGTTATTTTTCATGGTCACCGCATAGTAACCCGGAGAAGCTTCCTCCTGATCGTGGGTATATTTTCCGGCGTAGCGGTAAACGAAATCCATGTTTTGCTCACCGTCCTTAAACGTAACGTCGGTTGCTACCGGAAGAAAGGAAATGTCGGCCAGATCGCCGATGCCGGTGCCGCTCAGGTGCAGGTGACTGAATCCGGCGATTGTGCTGTCCGAATAATGGTAGCCCGAACACCAGTCCCACCCCTGCGTACCGTTGTCGGGACTGAGCTGAATTTGCCCGAAGGGGAACGCGGCTCCCGGAAAGGTATGACCGTGATAAGCCGTGCCGATAAACGGGTCAACAAAAGCTGTCAGCCGTTCCTGATCCGGACCGGCTGGTTGTTTCGGAGCTGTATTGCAGGCCGCAAGTGCGAACAGCACCCATGCGGCAGCGCTGAAATTTAATTTGAACATGGTTGATGCGTGTTAATTTGTTTGAGGACGCAAGATACAAAACTTCTTTCGGGTTGATGAAAAGCAAATCTTCATTCTTGCGAATTGCCATTAATCGTCTCCATAATTTCCCTGAAACTGTTTAAGCCAGACTCGATGTTTTCAATGATCTCACTTGCCAGAATATCAGGGTCGGGCAAGTTGTCCAGGTCGGTAACGCTTTTGTCGTCAAGCCAAAAAATATCAAGGTTCGTTTTATCCCTTGCCAGTATTTCTTCGTAGGTGAATTTTCACCAACGTCCCTCGGGTTTTGCCCGCTCCAGGTTTCGGGACGTTTATGGCGGTTTTCGGGATAGTATCTTCCCGAATAAACCAAAACACCCCTGACCTGTTGAAGGTATTAATCATTCAAAGATCATATGCCATGAAACGAACCTGTTGCTCCACAACGCCCAGGGATATGATAATAATTTTCAGCAACATGTGAATTGGAGCGAAGTGGAAATCCCCGAAGGGAATTCCATACCGTTGGTTGTGCGTCTCGAAGCAATGACACTGGATACGCAAGTTGTAATTGGTTAAATTAAAAATATAAACGTATGAAATTTAAAGCGGTTTTCTCCATTTTTATACTGATGCTGACGGCAATTGCCGGAACGGCCCAGGAAAGTGAACTAAAAGTGTTGGGACTAAACCTGGAAAACTACAGCTATCCTTATGAGGTCCGCTACATCATACTGAACAGTCAGAATCAAACGTTCCGGATGGCTTACATGGATGTGACGCCGGAAAAGCCCAACGGCAAAAGTATCCTGCTGCTGCATGGCAAGAACTTTAACGGGGCCTATTGGGGAAAGACGGCCGAACGACTCTCCGGAGAAGGGTTTAGGGTCATTATTCCCGACCAGATTGGCTTCGGAAAATCGGCCAAGCCGGCACATTACCATTATACCTTTCAGCAACTGGCCCTGAATACAAAAGCGGTCCTCGATACATTGGGCATTGAAAAGATCAGTGTTTTGGGCCATTCCATGGGCGGCATGCTGGCCACCCGTTTTGTTTTAATGTTCCCTGAAACCGCCGACCGCCTCATTTTGGCCAACCCGATCGGACTGGAAGACTGGAAGCTGAAGGTTCCGTATAAACCAGTAGAATGGTGGTATCAAAATGAATTAAAGCAGGATTACGCCGCGATCAGAAAATACCAGACGGAGAGCTACTACGACAATAAATGGAAGCCCGAATATGACGAATGGGTGAACCTGCTTGCCGGCTGGACCCTGAATATCGACTATCCACGTATTGCCTGGAACGCGGCCCTCACCTACGATATGGTCTTCACACAACCGGTCTGTTATGAATTTGAGCAGATCAGCGTACCCACACTGCTGATTATCGGACAGCGCGACCGCACAGCCCTGGGCAAACCGCTGGTCAGCGAAGAGGTTCGGAAAACCATGGGCAATTATCCGGAACTTGGAAGACTTACCCACCGGAAAATTACAAACAGCCGGCTGGTGGAACTCGATAACGTGGGGCACCTGCCCCACATCGAAGCCTGGGAACGCTTTATTGAGCCACTGGTCAGCTTTTTGAAGGACTGATCCTCTGCCGTCATCTGATTTATTATTTAAACGAGTTCTGAGATACCATGCAGCGGGGAAACTTCTACTAATAGAAACCGGTTCTGGGAACGCACTGAATGGCTTTGTGAAATACAGAGGCGAGATTTACCTGATCCAAACACAGGCGGACCTGGAAAAGTTATTGGTGTTGGTAAAAAAGAAATGAAAACAGCGTGCTCTCTCTTTAGATAAAACCAAAGAAAGAGCACCTGTAAAAATTTTAAGAAAGCTATAAACCACTGGCGTATCCAGGATTTTGAGTAATTGATCCGTTACTGTTATCGATTTCCTGCTGCGGAAAAGGCAACAGCCGATGCGTGGCAGGATTAAATGTGCGGGCCGGCTTATACGATCCTTCGGCCGGAAGACTGTTATATACTTCTTCGGCCAATCCCCAGCGGACCAAATCAAAATGACGGTCACCCCCTTCAAAGGCTAATTCCATCTTCCGTTCATACATCAAATCATTGAAGGTCGGAGCTCCTATTGGTCCCAGGCCTGCCCGCTGACGTACAAGATTAAAGGGTGCCGCTGCAGCAGCGACGCCAACGGTCCGGTTTGCGGGACCACCACCGTTCAGGTTAATGATCGCCTCGGCGTTGATCAGCAAAACATCAGCATATCTCAAAGCCGGAACATTCAGCCCGGCAACCCAGTCGGTATAAGACGCAGCATAAGGCGACATATACTTGACACAAACTACAGGTGACTGATTATTAGGTGCCCTAAGAATATCGGTAGAGCCGTTGTAAGTGACAATATCGACATCCCGTCGGGCTACCGTAGCTGCTTTCCGAAGATCACCAGGTTGATAGGAGTTGTAAAAGTTCAGGGTTGCACTGACCAGTCTCCAGCCTGCGCCAACCTGCTCATTATGCGTCCCTCCCCAAACATCGTTGGGCAAAAATAAAATAGGAGTAATGGGATACGAGCCAAACCTGGCTCCCAGCCCCCACAGGTGTTCGTTGTCATTTTCATGTTCAATCATAAATACCTGATTATAGGGCAAATTAATTGAATGTTTTCCCGAGCTAATGACCGTCTCCGCCGCTTCTTTTGCTTCAGCCCATTTTTCGCGATAAGCATAAACCTTGGCAAGAAGTCCCCAGGCCGCACCCATCCCCGGACGTCCTTCCTCATGTTCCCACTTTAGTTGCCCGGTCGCCTCCTTCAAGCTGTTTTCGATGACATCCCAGGTTTCATCTTCGGTAGCTCTCGCCAGTGAAGATTCTGAATTTTCCGGATCATAAAGAGGTACACCCCCGTACCGGATAATCAGCTCGAAATAAGCAAAAGCCATTAGAAAATTAGCTTCGCCCAGAATACGGCTTTTCTGATCATTGTCCATCGTAATACCCGGTACATTAAAAAGGATATCATTAGCCCTTTTTATCGTTCTGAAATAAGACCTGTAGCTATTCAGGCTAAGATCTCCTTCCGTATTCTGTATTGCCCTGAATTCAGACATAGCAATGAAATCGGAATAGGCGTCGTTCAGGTAACCCAGATCGCTGAACGCATCCATTCCGCACCACTCTTCCCCGCCCAGCGCCTCTTCGTCCTGTAGCGGACTGTATGCACCGGCTAATGCCGATTCGGCCTGTTCAGCAGTTTGCCAAAAAACAGCATCGGTAAATTCATGTGGCTTTTTATCAAGAAAATCTTCCGCGCATGATGCCAGTATAACGGACACCAGTATCGATATCGCAAATGCTTTCATAATCTTTGTTTTGGAATTAGAAATTAACATTTAAACCAAGCGTAAAGGTCTTTGCCTGTGGATAGGTTCCTTTATCAACACCATACATGTTATTGCTGAAGCCTCCGTCAGAACCGGTTTCCGGATCAAAACCGGAATACCCGGTAATCGTGATCAGGTTTTGCATCGTCATATACACACGCAGTTTTGAAAACGTCTTGCCTGTCACCCGCTCATCAAAAGTATAACCCAGAGTCAGGTATTTCAGCCGGGCAAAACTTCCGTCCTCGACATACAGTGTGCTGTACATTTTATTGTTGTTCAGATCTTTGACCGTAACCCGCGGGACCGAATTGCTTTTGTGTTCGGGCCGCCAGCGATCAAGTATTTCGGGGCTGTTATTATAGCTGGTGCCTTGCATAAAGGTACCCCCCAATTTAAGTCCATTAAAAATCTTGTTCCCGCTGCTTCCGATCCAAAGCATACTCAAATCAAAACCTTTGTAATCTGCATCAAAGGTCAATGAGAACGTGAGCGTAGGGAAACTGCTACCTGCGTTAAAACGGTCATCGGCACTAATCACGCCGTCCTGGTTTCTGTCTTCAAACTTAACATCCCCGGGCAATGCAAAAGGCTGAATTTTCCCTCCATCGTTATTTATATAATTTTCTATTTCACTGTCTGTCTGAAAAATACCCAATGCATGGAGTACATAAAAATGACCGACCGGTTCTCCCTCCGAAATCCGTCCGACATTTGTGTTCTTGTAATTAGCAGTAAATAATTCGCTGGCTCCTTCAATACCAAATGTTTCCAGTTTGTTTTTTACATGCCCGATGTTTCCGGTCAGCTCATATTTAAAATTTTGATCCCGATCCCGGTAAGTGAGGCCCAGGTCGAAGCCTTTGTTGGAAACTTCCCCTGCATTGCGAAAGGGTGATTCACCCACTCCCAGAGAGGAAAGCAAAGGAACCTGTACCAAAATGTCGGTCGTTTTCTTATGGAAATAATCACCGGTAAACACAAGTTTATTGTTATATAATCCCAGGTCAATCCCGATATCGGTCTGGGTAGTCACTTCCCATTTTATATCTCTGTTCGCCAAACGATTCTGAGCGACTGCAGTTACCTCTTTTCCGCCAAGAGTGGGAGAGTCAACGGGGCTGACCGTGCTGTAATATTGATAATTGGGTATTTTATCATTACCGAGTTGCCCCCAACTGCCACGAAGTTTCAAATCAGAAACCGTATTGGACAGACCGGAAAAGAAATTTTCCCTCGAGATCCTCCATCCTGCCGACACAGACGGAAACACCCCCCATCGTTTATCTTCAGGGAATTTGGAGGACCCGTCTGCACGGATATTAGCTGCAAACAGGTATTTTTCATCAAACTCGTAATTCACGCGTCCAAAGTAACTTAACAAGGTGTAATCATCAGCGCTTCCGGAAACATGCTCGGGAAAGCTGCCGGCGTTATTAAAATAGCGTAACTCTTTATCTTCATTGCTAAACTCCTTTGCTGTTCCCGTATCGAGCCATTCAGAAGTAAATGACTCAAACGACACGCCTGCGAGCCCGGCAAAGTGATGCTTATCAAGCCGTTTATCGAAACTCAACGTATTATTCCACACCCATGTGCTGTTATTGGTATAGTATTCGTATAAGCTGTTCTGATCCAGTCCACGGCCTCCGTTCTTTGCAATGGCTTTGAAATATTTGTACTTTCCATCGCTCCATTTATACCCAAAATCTGTTTTCAGCGTAAAGACTTCCCAAAATTTATATTCCAGGTAGGTGTTTCCACCGATTGCCTTGTTTTTTTGAGTCATATCTCTGCTGTTCAAGGAAGCCACGGGATTCGGAAAATCTCCGGTTGGCGCCCCGTATATTTGATTGGCCTCATCTTCCCAAACCGGGGTATTCCGCATGCTAAAGAGAGCTGAACTTAAAACCCCATCGTAATTACCGCGGGTATCGGCCAGCCGTTGATCGTCGATTTCTATGGAAAAATTCTCTCCAAAGGTTAAGTTCTTTAGAATCTCATGCTGACTATTAAAACGGATGCTGTATTTCTTAAAGTTCGTCCTTTCTACAATACCGCCATTATTCAGGTAACCAATTCCCAGAGAAAAATTCGATTTCTCGCTTCCGCCCTGTATATTCAAATCCTGATTTGAAATATACGCCGTCCGGAATACTTCTTTAAACCAGTTTGTCCGCGTCACGGCATTTTCCGGGTCCTTGTAATAATTCCATACGGATTCGGTTTCAGGAGTTCCATCGTTTGTTAAAGCCTCTGTATGGATGAGGTTCCTTTGCTCAGCCGTCAATGATTTTGGCATTTCCCAGACTTGTTGAACGCCCTGGCTGGTATTAAATGAAACATTTGTACTTTCACCCCGTTTTCCTTTTTTAGTTGTGATAATGACCACTCCGTTTGCCCCCCTTGAACCATAAATAGCGGCTGATGCTGCATCTTTCAGGATGGTCATACTTTCAACATCAGCCGGATTTACAGGAATGCTTCCGACAATCCCGTCGACCACATACAGCGGACTGTTGTCGTTGATGGAGCCGGCGCCTCTGATCCTGACTTCCGTACCTCCCCCGGGTTCTCCGGAATTCTGAATGACAGTCACACCTGCAGCTTTGCCCTGTAAAGCATGGGTGACTGATTGATTAACGCCCTGATTCAGTTTTTCCGACGTAACCGACGACACTGCTCCCGTCAGATCAGCCTTTTTTTGGGTGCCGTAACCAATCGTGACAATCTCGTTAATCCCAATCACGTTTTCTTCCAGCGTAACAGACAAATCAGTTTGACTGCCTACCGTTACTTCTTTCGTCTTCATCCCGACAAACGAAAAAACGACTACCGAATTATTATCAGCTACATCAATGGAAAATGCTCCATTGGAATCGGTAATTGTTCCGCTTGCAGTACCCTTCAAAGTGACCGACACCCCTGGTATTGGAACACCACTAACATCGGTGACCTTTCCTGTGATTTTTAAAGGTGCATCACTCCGGTTTCGCTGAAAACCTTGTTCAGATCCTCCATTGGCGTATCCTGATAAAGAGAACGTCACCAATGCAATAAGCAGCAGGATAGCTGCTTTCAGATTAAAAAACAGTTTCCATCGCATAACTGTCATAATTAATAATGAATAATGAATAAAAATTAGAAATAGATGTTTAAATGCAGATTTTACTTCAACATACCCGCAGGGCTCACGCTCACTTGTTCAGTTCGTTTATGGCTCGTTTCATCTTATCGCCTGTAATAAATTTAGCAAGAAATTTAAGATTAATAGTTACGTATGTTTATCTCTTAATTAATTATTAATGGTATTTTATCATTTTATCCCGATTTCACTCCTTTATGCTAAAATCTGTTACGAGAGAGTATGATACGGAGCCCGGTTCAGTTATCATATTCGTGTTCAGCCCGATTCGGCATCGGGCCGTTCTCCTTCATTTCTTCCCTTATTTCGGATTGACTAAGTGCTTCAACGAAAACTTTAAAGTGGTCGACCCTCCCGTTAAAAAAGCGCTGATCAGGAAATTCTTCATTACGGCCAACCATCCAACGGGCTGTCGAGGATAACTTAGCCGGAGAGGGAATGGTCAGGCTACCGGCTTCATTTCCGTCAATGAATATTTTCAGCTTGTTTCCGTCGGAAATGCCGGCGATGTGATGCCAGTGGTTGATCCAGTCGTCCGGAAGCGGTACAGAAAGTGTTCCTCTCCCCCATCCTCCCGCGAAAAAAGTAAGCACTTTATTGTCCGACTCCTGAAACACGATAAAATCACCCTTACTCAAAATATCAGAAAGCCCTCTTCGCCTGACCGGAAATACCCAGGCCATCACGGTAAGCTTATCCTGCAAATGATCCAGGCTCCTGTTTGGCTTAAAGGTTATAAAATAGCGGGAAGTATCCGGAATAACCGCATTACAGTCCGGAAACCGGACACCGTGGTTCATAAGTCCCGACCGATCGTAAATCGTATCGGAAACTGATTCGGACCCGGCTGAAATCCGGATAACGTCAGATTGCCGGTTCTCATCATATACTTTAAACCGGACAGAGCTGCCTCCGGCACGTAAGCGGTGAATTCCCTCGCTGTTCATTTTGATCCGGTGGTCCACTTTCCTGGTTTCGCCCGGGTCGACAACTACCAAATCTTCATTGATTAACGAGTCGTTGACAAAAACCTTAAACGCGGTACGATCCGGATATCCGCCTTTATTCATGACCTGGTAAGTGTAACCTGTGCTTACCCCTTTCCTGAAAACGGGTTCACACACAATCCCGGTCACTTCGATTCTTCCGGTTCGGTTTTTCATATCGACCCGCACGCGCTTTTCCGTCAAATGGTCGATGCCGATTTTATGCTCGCCCACAGGATAGAGCCGGCATTCAAGCGAATCATTAATCGTGACTCCTTCACCCAGCAGAACATTTTTTTGCGCATACTCCTTTCCGTTCACATTCAGCCTGACTGCTTTCGTTCCGGCACTTCCGCTGTTCGAAAGGGTGTAACTGACCCAAAATGGCTCATCAGGGCCAACGATCGTCCGCGAAAGACTAAAATGATCAACCCGGATCACGGAAGCGGTTTTTGTCTCTGAGCGGTTATTCAAATCAAAATCAAAATGGCCGGAAGGAGCAGGTATCGTGTCCATGACGAAAGACAGTTTTCCCCCATCCGTAATCGTGGAATGGGAGAGCCAGAGTTTCCGGTATTGCCGGCCATTCAATGTCAATCCTTTTATATAGCAGTGGTCAGCATCGTTACTTTGGGTTGTTATCACAAACTTTTTCCCGTTCTGAAGATGGAGCGTCACTTCTTTAAAAATGGGTGATCCGATTTCATAATAAGGCCTGCCCGGGCAAAAAGGGAAAAATCCCATCGCACTGAAAACATACCAGCTTGACATTGAACCCAGATCATCGTTGCCGGGCAATCCGCCGGCTGAGGCATCATAATGCGTTTGCATCAGCGTTCGTACGCGTTGCTGCGTTTTATGTGGGAATTCGGTGTAATTAAACAAGTAAGGAACATGAAGCACCGGCTCGTTATCAAACGGGATATACCGGTTGTCGAATGCAGAATCCAGAAGACTGGAAAAAGCCAGATCTCCTCCCATCAGGTTGATCAGGTCACGGGGATTGTGCGGAACAAACATCGAATAGCTCCATTTGTCTCCCTCTTTGTAGCCAAAATTGCCCGGTTGCTCAAGGTAGTCATCGCCCATACGCGGTATTAAAAACCCGGAGCCGGTATGGAATAAATTCCGGTAGTTCCGGGAATAATCCAGCCATTTTCGGCATTCGGACAGCTGCCCGGGAATCTGTGCGGCAAACTGAGCTAACGCCCAGTCATTGTATGCATATTCAACCGTTTTGGTTACGGACTCCGAAAAGGAATATGGCACGTATCCAAAAGTCCGGTAAGCGGCAAAATCGGACTGTGCCGGGAATGAGATCAAAGCCTCTTTCATTGCCCGGTATGCGAGTTCCCGGTTAAAACCCCGAATGCCCTTCATGTAAGAGTCTACAATAACCGGTATGATATGGTTGCCCGTCATCGGTCCCTTTGGCAGTTTTCCGGTTTGCTCAAACTGGTCAAGCACAGAAAGGATCATATCATTTTGTCTTTCCGGCGCTATCAGGCATAACAACGGGTGAAGCGTCCGAAAGGTGTCCCAGGGAGAAAATCCGCCATATTGCTGCTTCCCTTTGGTTCGATAAACCTTTCCGTCTGTACTCTTATAAAAGCCTTCTGTATCGGAAATGACGACCGGCAGCAGCAGCGAATGATACAAAGCGGTGTAAAATATTGTTTTATTGATTCGGGATGAATCATTTACTTCAACTTTCGACAGGAGCTCACACCAATCCCGCTGCGTCTTCTCCTTGAATTGACTGAAATCCCAGGCGGGTGCCTCTTTTTCAAGATTCTTCCCGCTACTCTCATGGTCCACATCTGAAATTCCGATTTTCATGATCACCGTATTATTGCTGTCGCCGCCGGCAGGAAATGTGACGATGCATCCTCCGTCAACATCTTCCTTCTCCGCAAAGTCGCGACTGAATAGGATCATGGTATTGAACGCCGACCCCTGAATGATCCGGTTCGATTCTGTCTTTATTTGTCCGATATCTCCAATATATAATTTTGGCTTTACCTTTGACGGAAAGCTGATCAGGATCATTCCCGTCCGTCCCGACGCCGATGCTTCAACCGAAGTACCATTATCGCGGAACAAGACCCGGTAATATCCGGCTTCCGCCTTTTCGTCCTGATGCAGGAACCGGCGACCGGAAATTCCGGGATGAAATTGCGGCGATTCCTCCAAAGGCATTATCCTGATACGACCTGAAGAACCGTTCGGATAGCCGCTCATATGCTGCGTGCACGTAAAATACAATATTGAACTGTCGCGGTAGTTGTATCCTTTTGAGTCACCGTTTCTGGTTTCAGGAGTAATCTGAACGGCCCCGAAAGGAGCGGCTGCACCGGGATATGTTCCGCCTTCGCTGCCCCATGAGGCAGGCGTTTTCGCATCGTCTGTTCCCACAAAAAGGTTCAGATACTGCAAAACCTCCTTATCCTGAGAGAAAAGAGCGCAAGGCAGCAACATCATGATGAAGAAGCCGGCAAATAATAAGTTATATCTTTCGGTGATAAGACGCATCGTTTAACAACTACAGAAAATCAGCGATTATTTCATTTCCGGATAAATAAAAATTCATCCGGGATTCTACATTCACGAATCTGAATACTGGAGAAACCCACTTCCAGTTCATTCCCCATATAATCCTCAAAGTAAAGCAGGCGGAAATCATGATACCCTTTATCCATGCCAATGATTCCTTCAGCGCGCCGGGTACCGTGCGATCCGTCGTTATTGACCACTTCTTTTCCGTCGATAAACAGCTTCGAACCATCATCAGAAAAGGTATAAAACCGGTAAACCGCCTTTTCCGGGATTTTTATCCAGGCCTGATATTCAAATGCAAACGAATCACGGACGGCTGCCGGCTCGAGGGAAATTGTTTTTAAGGTCCCGCTTTTCACAGGCCGTGCAGAAGCCAGTTCATCGGTTGATTCAAATTTTCCTTCGAAATAGCGATAACTGACGCCCTGTTTCACATTCTTCATTTCAACGGACGGCAGGTATTCTATGTTCGCCACGTCGGCTGATAGCCCCGATGGGTAATTGTACTTAAACTGCGTGCCCGATGGTGTGCGGATCCAGGTGTCAAATCTAAATTCGCCTTCGTGCAATTCAACGATGCGCGACCCGCGCTCCAGATCACCATAGGCATCGGTGCCGGTCACCTGACCGAAGGCCAAAGCAATATCATGCTCCAAGCCAATGTAATTATTATCATGATCGTGCCCCACGAAAACACCCATCACATCCTTTTTCTCCACCAGTGACGCAAATAATCCGGAGTTGACCGCTGCCGAAGCAATCCCTTCATTCTTTTTTCCGATGGTGGTTTCCTTTCCCACAATATTGTAATACTCTACAAGGGGGATATGAAAATACATCAGCGAGGGCAGCGGGAAACCCTTATTCCTGGAAGTATGGGAGTCGCTGGTGGTACGGTACCAACCGATCTGATCGTATCGGATCCAGTCATAATGGCCTATTTTACGGTCCTTGGGATAATCGTTCGAATCCATGCAGTAAATCACGGCAGCAACCGATTTCCCGTCCGACGCCATGACCGGAAGATCATAATTTCCGCAGCCCGACAATTCCGGCCCTTTTATTCCTGCAAAATACGGAAGCGGCTGAAGCAATTCGAAGATCTGGTCGCGGGTAATTTCAGGTTCCGCATCATGATTGCCCAAAACAACGGCAAAGGGAGTTTGGGCTTTTTCGAAAATGGCAGCAATCCTCCTCCACCCTTCCCTGGCAGGTGGTGCCGTGACGATATCACCGGTAAGGATCGCCAGATCGGGTTTTTCGGCCTGCAAAACAGCATGGATTGTCTCCACCGTTTTTGCGCAGCCGGGCGAATTGTCGTCCCAATGAATATCGGTAAACTGGGCAATTTTAAACGTGTGGTCTTTTCTGAACCGGAATTGAATTTCGGATTGCGCCAAAAGCTGATTGGCGGAGCCACCAATAAACAGGATCAATAGTAATGTGATCCGGCACTTCATTTTTTTGATTGACATGATTTATGGTTTAAGATTAAGAAGCTTAACTATTTTGTGAAAGATTTCGGTGTTCTCATAGATCCCTGAAAATGCTATGGCACCCGGGCCATAAGCGTAAACCGGGACCATGATCCCGGAGTGGCCTTTGGATGCGAAATTTCCGGAAACGGAACCGCCTTTCAGGTCACCATCCAATAAAGTAAGACCACCTGTTTCGTGATCGGCTAAAACAATGACCAGCGTTTCTCCGTCCTTTTCGGCCCATTTCAACACTTCACCGATGGAACGGTCAAAATCCAGAACCTCATCAATGAGTTTCGGAAGATCGTTCCAATGCCCGCAATCATCGATTCGCGAAGCTTCAAGCATCGCAAAAAAACCTTTCTTGTTATCCAGTATCTGAATGGCCTGGAGCGAAGCTTTCGCAAAAAGGTCTCCGCGTTCACGGGCCAATGGTAATTGTCCTTCTGTCGGAATGCAAATCACCTTCCCGTTCAGCGGCTGTCGGGTTTCATCCCAACTTGTATAAACATGGTAGCCTTTTTGTTCCATTTCGGTCAGCAAATTCCGCCCGTCAGTCCGTTTGCTGAACTTATCCCGGCCCCCGCCGAAAATATAGTCGACCTGGCAATCCGGATAGTCGGCTGCAATCGCTTCTTCCTGGTCGCGGTCTGCGTTGTGGGCGCAGAACGCGGCGGGAGTCGCATCATATAAACCGCAGGTCACCACGATGCCGGTTTTAAGACCATCTTTATTGGCCAGATCAGTCAGCGATGCCAGCGGATTCCCCTGCACATCAACCGAAATGGAATGGTAATTCGCTTTTTGACCCGTAGCCATGGCCGTTCCGGCGGCACCGGAATCGGTAATCAGCTTATTGGCACACCAGGTACGCGAAAAGCCGGTATAGGTGCAGTTATCCAGATTGAGCTTTCCCCGGTTCGCCACCCAGGCTGAAGAAACCTGCGATAACCCCATGCCGTCACCGATCATCAGGATCACATTCTTCACACGACCGTTCTCTATGGGTTTAACCCGGATGATTTCATATGGCTGATCGTAAACAAAGGAGCCGGTAGCTGAGTCTGCCCTTCGCTCATTTTGTCCAATGACAACTAATGAAGAGATCAGAAAAGTCAGGAGTAATAAAATTGTACGATTCATTCTTATCATTCTTTTAAGGTCAAACAAAATAGCTGTGCACCGGAAAAAAAGTTCAGTTATACACCGCAGGCTGATTATATTTTGTTGATGCCAGGTTTGAGCATGACTGTTTCCGTTCCGCCGTCCCAACTAAGTATCAGCTTCAGGTCAAGGTTGGAATTAATTTCCAGAGAAGGACGTTGTTTAGCCGAATTTCTTGCTGCGCATTTCAGGGAAAGCATCCCTTCAGACCCAATGGGGTAACGGTCAACGCCATGTTCGTCTGTCAGATTTACATGCCAGGTAATGGTCTTTTTCAAAAAATCCGGATTAATCCCGAACAGGCTCTCGAACAGGATCGCTACCGGGACAAGTCCGGTCCAGCCAACAAAATCAGGCCGTGCCAGTAAACCCGGATCGGCCGTTTCGGGCGCATAGTATTCCCAGAAGGTGTTCGTTCTTTTGAATACCTCCCCGACCTGATCATGATGTTTGCCGGCCAGATCAAAAGCCAGCGCATGAAACCCGTTGCGTTGCAGCCCTTTAATGATCATGTAATTGGTCGGGGCCCACACACCGCCCTGCCAGTAGCGCCCGTCAGTCTGGTATTTTTCATGATCGGCCGGAATCGAAGGAACAGGATGCTTCCGGTAAAACGTTTCCGGATCAGACAGATGAGCCACAAAAGCTTTCATTTCATCTTTGGTCAGCAAGTCGCTCCACAGCGCCCAGTAGGCGCCGATACTCTTTAATGTCCCCAGGCTTCCGTCGGCATATTTATCATAGAAAAAACTGGTTTGCGGATCCCACATTTTCTCTTTGATCAGCTTTTTCAATACTTTCAGTTCATCTTCAATATCCTCGATCTCCTGCCAGCGCTCCACGTAAAATCCAAAATCGACCAGGATCCGGCCAATAAAAAGTTGCTGCAAACAGGTATCCAGCCAGCTCATATGTCCGTGGGAGAAAATCGGATTGTAGTTCCGTGGCACCCTCGGCTGGTTATCCATCCCCGTTCCCCAGCCACTCGACCAGTATGAGCCGTCCTGCCAGGTCCTGTTCAGTTTCAGCCACTGATAGTAGCCACTCAGAACCGGGAATATTTTGTGGATCCGTTCCCACTCGCCAAAATGCCGAAAGTATTCCATTTCACTCCACGGGATGAGATTCGGCCCGGTACTGGTCGGATCGTAGCGATGAAAACAATCTTCTCCGGTATTTCCCCAGATTTCCCGGCAGATAAACCCGTCGGGATGTTGCTTTGCGTAGAAATTATCAAGGGTTTTCTGGAAAGGATATGCCCGGGAGCCGTAACGGGCAAATAAGGTGATAAAATTGGAATCCCACATAAAAATGTTTCCGTTGTAGGCCGTATCGATGTAGGAGGTAATGAAGCCTGACTCTGCCGCCGGATGTTTGATATTGCGGAAAGCAATTTCCCAGGTTTTCCAATACATGTTCATGGCATTCTCGTTCCCCTTCCAGAAAGGGGCCGGCAGAATTTCGCGCGCCTTATCAAAACCGGGCGATTCGGTAACGGCCGGTTGGACATGGCGAAATTCATTTTCGGTAACGAACATGTTTTTGACATAGGTATTCTTGTACGGCAGTTTACCCGTCGTTGTGGCCGAAGTTTGTACGACATCATCTTCGGCCATGATCTTCGGGATTGGCAGGGCAGATGCCCCGGCAATCAGGGCTGTCTTTCTAAAAAAATCGCGTCGTGAACTCATATGAATGGATTACAGGTTACAGGATAAGATCGCATAGAGCATAGCGCATGGGGCATGGCGGAAAACGGAGGCCGGAATCCGGATTTGACTTAACACTAATTTCTCGTTACTCGTTACTCGCCGCTGCTACCCGCTTCCCTGCTAATTTAAGAAAAAGAAGTCCCGGAAGTGCCGGGACTCCTTTCTGCAATTATTTCGTTTCGTTGTAGATCGTTGTAATCTGAGTGCTGTTCAAAGCGTAATTATAGAAAACTACGGCGGCATATTTTGCCTGAAGTTTATCGCCATAAGCGCCTGTGCCATCCTGATTAATTTTAACGGCAACACCGGCATTGATGTCGGCCGCACTCATCATCGCAGATGCCTGCATAACGCCGTCGACATAAATTTCTGCATTTCCCGTCCTGTTCAGCACGCAGGTTATAAAATGCCAGTCGTTCCCCAGCAAAGGTGTTGTTTCATCGCCCATGCGAAAATCGGTCTTAGTTCCCGCTCCGTCACCGGCCACAAACCGTAGCCGTCCGTTCAGCCAGGCTAAAATCCACCCCTTGTTATTGGAACTGTCCCAGTTCATCGTTCCCATCAATCCCGGATCACTGGTATTATGATTCGATTGAAGCCAGAAACTGATCGAGAAATTCTGGTCTGCTCCAAAATTCAGCAAGCTTGAATTTTCAACCTCCAGATAAGAATTCTGGCCGCCTTTGAAAGAAGCCACAATTCCGCGTTTTGCATCCTCCTGAAAACCTTCGATGTTGACATCGGTTGTTTTCAGTTCAACCATCGAACCGTCCGATTTTTGAAAAGAAACGATGGAGGGAATATCGCTGATCACGGTAAAGGCATACGACTTCATCGACTGATAGTCAATGCCGTCGATACCCGCGTCATCAAAATAAACATGGAATAAAAGTTTGGCACTTTGACCAAAGGGGATGGCCAGATCCTCAACCGGACAGGAAAACGACGTTTCCAGACCATTCACATCCAGGGTGGACAGGATCTGTTTTGTAACAGAATTGACAATATCGATCTTTTGGATGGCAAAATTCGATTCAATATCAATCTTCACCTCGTCGGTTTTTCTGTAGTAATCAGAAAACGCATTGGTTTTTACCTCACCTGTCCTGGGACTGGTATGATTGAAAGTCACCTCAAGCCCGGCTAACCTGGCATCAAGAGGTTGTACATCGTCAAAATCACATCCGGGAAAAGCGAACGCCAGCCCGAGTATCAGAAATATAATATAGTTGTTCATTATGTTTACAATCTAAAGGTTACATCCTGCACGAAATTAATATCCCTGATTTTGCTTCAGGTTAACACCCTTGGCTATTTCCCGCGTTGGAATTGGAAAGACATGATGTATGGCCGGGTTGAAGTTACGGGCAGGCCATACCTCGATGATGTCAATCGAAGCAACCGAGTTCCCCGATAAATTCACTTTATAACCATGCAATGGTTGGGCATAGGCTGCTTTGGCGTCGCCCCAGCGCACCAGATCCAGATGGCGAAACACGCCAAATTCAAGCGCAAACTCACAACGCCGTTCATTTTTTAGCTGAGCCTTGGTGGCTTGAGTATTACGCGGCAGTCCTGCCCGTTCCCGGATGTCATTAATCAATTCCTTTGCCGCAGCATCTCCCTCACCGTTTTTCCAGATGAGCGCTTCAGCTTTCATCAGCAGCACATCAGCATAACGCACGAGCGGAATATTCAGATCAGTGGTTCCGTTGTCACTGTTGGGATTAACCGTTTTGCCCACGCAATCAGCCTCTTCAAACGGATCGAGGTATTTTCCGAAAGTCATGGCAGAAGGACTGGAAACAGAGGAAGGATTAACCGCCCAGATGATTTGGTTGCCAATAAACATCACGGTGTCGCCGGGAGCGACAATCGTCACTTTTCGCCTTTTATCGCCTGCTTCAAAAGCATTATACAACTCAACCGTGGGTTGATAGTAGCCCCAGGTATTGTAATAGCCAAATCCGCCATTCTGGAAAATAACGCCCGGGAATTTCGATCCGTCAACCTCTGTGCTGGTGACGCTCATGATATACTCGGGGCTCCAGTTGTTTTCGATCTGGAAAACACCCTTATAAGCAGGCAGGAGTCCGTGCTTTCCCGAATTAATCACCTTATCGGCATACTCGATTACCGTGTCATAGTATTTATTGTCGTACTGCGCGGCATAAAGCGCGGCCCGGGCAACCAATGACCACGCGGCCGTTTTGTGCATCAGTCCCCATTGGCTGGTGGGTATTTCATCAAAATAGGGAAGCAGTTCACCGGCCTTTTTCAGGTCTTCAATGATCATGTCATAATTTTCCAGTACCGATGCAGGGCGGGGAACATCGATATCTTCAATCAGCGTGTTCTCCGTAACAATCGGGATACCGCCGTTGGGACCGTTATCACCATACCATGGAGCCAGCCACAGGTAACAGAATCCGCGCCAGAAGTATGCGTGACCAAGAACATTGTTCCGGACTTTCTCTGAAAGCTTCGTTGCACCGGGAGCTGACTTAACGAGTTGATTGGCATAATTGATCGTCTCGTACATTTTCGGCCAGTTATCCCGCACATCGCGGCTGGTGGAGCCATTATCCACAAAGTTTTTAATGTTTTGCGCTTCGGCCTGTGTGCGGCCTGTAATCAGATTATCGCTGCAGTTTTCATACCACATAAAGCCGCGTCCCATGGTGCCTTCCCTGTATTGCCAGTCGAACAGGGCATAAACAGACTGCATGGCCTGATCATCGGTCATATTGCCAAGCTGGTTCACTTGCCCGTAAGGCTCAAATTCCAGAAACTTATCACAGGAATTTAATGTCAGAAACAGAACCAGTAACGATAACAGGATATTTTTCTTCTTCATGATGTCTTCGATTTAAAAAGTAACATTAAAGCCAAGGCTCAACATTCGGGCGACCGGATATCTTCCTGCATCAATACCCAGATTTCCAACCTCGGGGTCGAATCCGGAATAATTGGTAAAAGTGACCAGATTTTCCGCATTCACATAAACACGGAAGGAACTGTCGTTCAGCCCCATCTTATAGACTAAGCTTGCCGGAATGGTATAGGAAACATTCAGGTTCTTTAGTCTCAGATAGTCTCCTTTTTCCAAAAAGAAATCAGATACTTTCGAATAGTTGCCGTTTGGATCTTCAACCACCGCGAGTCTCGGTATTCCTGAATTCGGATTATATTCATACGAATCCAGCACATCCACGCCCATGTTCCAGCCTTTTGAGCCAGTATAAGTCATGGCCTTTACGCCGTTGTAAATTTCAACTCCGCTAACGCCCTGAAAAATCATGCTCAGGCTAAAATTCTTCCATCTTGCCCCCACATTAAATCCATACGAAAAATCGGGAACGTCATACGAACCCATATAAACACGGTCACCGTCATTGATCTTTCCGTCATTATTGGCATCTCTGAATTTCAGGTCACCGGGTTTGGCAGATGGTTGAATTGCAGATGTAAGCCCTGTTTCAGGGTCTTTCCAGGTATAACTGTCAATTTCGGCCTGACTTTTAAATATTCCCTGCGCATCGATCAGATAAAATGAATGCCAGGGTTGACCGGCGGTCGACTGCAATGGCTTCATTGAATTGACATCGTCGGTGTGGGCGATAAAGGCAGTAGCTCCAATACTTTTTACCTCATTCCTGAACGTCCCCAGGTTTCCTCCGAGTTCAAGGGCCACTTCACCAATTTTTTTATTGTAGGTAAATGACAGTTCAAAGCCTTTATTAACCACCTCGCCCACATTATACTCAGGAGGAGAAGCAACTCCGGCAACCGACGGAACCGGCATACTTTCGATCAGATCTTTGGTGTGTTTATAGAAATAATCGATGGATACGTTTAATGAATTTTTGAAAACACCCAGATCAAATCCGACATTGGTTTGTTCGGTACGTTCCCATTTCAGATCGGGATTGGGAATGGTAGTCTGATAAATTCCATATGCCTGAACTTCGCCGTCAGCTCCCAGGAAAAGAGGCCATCCGGTTACCGAGTAAGGCGGGGCATAAATAAACCGTCTCACCGAATTGATGTTACCCACTTGTCCCCAACTGGCCCTCAATTTCAGGAAGCTGATCCCCGGCATATTGTTTTTCATAAAGGGTTCGGAAGTGATTTTCCAGGCGCCGGAAAGAGCCGGAAAGATATCGGAATTGTTCCCGGGGCTCAGTTTGGATGATGCGTCCCGGCGGATACTTCCGTTCAAAAAATACCGGTCGGCATATGAATACGAAACACGGCCCAGCGCCGACACCGACGATTCTTCCCAAATATCTTCCTGCGGTTTAATGGTCCAGTCAGTTCCGTTCAGGAAGGTGGCCTGATGCTCATCCTCGATGGCAAATCCTTTCATTTGATTCCAGTTGTACCGGGACGTTGTCTTGGTCATGGTAAAACCTGCCAACACGGAAACATAATGCTTCTCGTTGAACATTTTAGAGTAAGACGCGATGTTTTCCCAAATCCAGTTTTTATACAAGGTATTGGAAATACTCCGGTAATTTTCGTCGATCGTTCTTCCCGGTTCCAGAAATTTCATCTGGAATGATTCCCGTCTTGAGTTTTTAATATCGATCGAGAAATCGGATCTCAGACTTAGTCCGTTTATGGGTTTCAATTCGAGTGAAGTGTTCGAGAACAAACGGTTATCCGGATTGTTTTCCCGTACTTTTTCCAGCATCGCCACCGGATTCCGGAGGTCGGCCTCAACACTGTATCCTTCAGCAAGCGCCCATCGGGGAACAGTTCCTCCATATAATTTATTTCCGTCTTCATCATATTCATAAACCGTTGAAAAACGGGGATAAGCCATGGCTGTGAAAATGGATCCGGTATGACCGTCACCGACAGAGCTTTTTCCGTTGCCGGTATCAAATGTCAGCTTCTGGCTGATCGTTGCCCAGCTTGTTGGCGTAAATTCAACATTTAAGCGCGTGGTTAACTTCTCAGAATAGGTGGTGATCAGAGTTCCTTCCGTATGATCGTACGACACCGACGCCAACGCTTTGATCTCTTTCGATCCTCCCCTCAGGGTAAGATCATAATGCTGCATTCTCCCCGACCGGAATATTTCATCGATCCAATCGGTGCGGGTCACATTTCCATATGGGAATAAAAGAGGATCATAAGCAATCGGGACTGTTTTTCCCACAGCATCCGATGCATCTTTCCATACCCTGTTAAAGTCTTCAGAACTCAGCACTTCAGGAAGTTCCCAGGCTGTTTGAAAACCATTCCAAACATTGGCATCAATCATAATTTTGCCTTCTTTTGCCTGTCTGGTTGTAATCAGGATAACTCCTCCGGATCCGGCATACGCACCATAAATGGCCGCCGAAGCCGCATCTTTCAAAACGGTAACCGCTTCGATATCGGCCGAATTGAACGGCGCATTGGGAACCCCGTCAACAACATACAGGACTGCATCACCATTCTTGTTACCTTTTCCCCGGATACTGATTTCGGCAGTTGATGTCGGGTCGCCACTCTGGGTAACGGTCACGCCTGTCATCTGTCCCTGAAGGATTGTACCAAGAGAAGAAGGGCGTCCTTTGAAGCTGTCGCCAACCTTGACGTTCGAAACAGCCACTGAAAGATCCTGTTTCCGGGTATTTGCATAACCAATAGCGACCACTTCGTCCAGCCCGATGACCTCTTCTTCCATGGATACGGTCAACATGGTCTGGCTTCCAACAGTTATTTCTCTTGGTTTCATTCCGATAAAAGAAAACAGAAGCACCGAATTCCGGCTATCCACACGAATGGAGAAATTTCCCTGGACATCGGTGATTGTTCCCTTCGACGTTCCTTTTTCCGAAACAGAAACACCAGGTATTGGTTCTCCGTTGCTGTCCTTCACATGACCTTGAACCAGGACGTTCTCCTGTTGCTGAACTGATGTTTCCTTATTCGGTGACAGCACAATCTTCCGGTCAACGATTTGAAAGTCCACATTTGTCCCGGAAAATAACGTGGAAAGAATTTTCCCAACCTCCTGATCCTTTACCTGAATATCAACCTTCCGATCCAAATCGATCAGCTTTTCATTGAAGAGGAAATAAAAATCAGACTGATTTTCGATTTCATCGAGTACCTGAACAAGCCTTGATTGATGAAAGTCGAGCGAAATGGCAGTTTTTTGCGAGTACGATTCAATCGCAAGCAATTGCCCGGCGCCTAAAACCATTAAAAAAAGGAAGATCTTCATAATTTTGAAGCATTTGTTTAAGGCATAATAATCCCATGCCTCCGAATTCAACTTTTTTTTCATACATTTCGGATGTTAATTATTGACAACATTGATAATTAATCGAACAAAACAGGTGGGCGGTGGAGCGCCCGCCTGTTTTCTCTGTTTTAGGGATCGGAACCCGTCAGTTTTTTCTTCATTATGCTGTTATTTTTTAGTCAGTATCACTTGTTTTCGGCTAAAACTCCCGTCCGCATTCGACTGACGGTCAAGTATTTCATAGTCAATGGGTGAAGTCATTTTCAACAACCGAAGCACTTCTTCGAGCGAATCATCTTCAAAGACCCCCCGAAACTTATACTCTTCCATCCCTTCACCCCGAATTTCAACATCCACATTATACCACCGGGATATACGACTGGCGATTTCTTCCATGGAATCGTTCCGAAACACCAGTTTTCCTTCCTTCCATGCGGTATACTTCCAGGTTTCAACTTCCTGCTGTTCGATACGTCCGTTCTTTTCAACCAGCCGCTGACCTGGTTCAACTTCAACGGCAGCTCCTGCATCCGGCGATTGAAACAATACTTTCCCTTCTTCCAAAATAAGCTCGGTACTATTGTCATCCGGCCAGACTGCCAGAGAGAACCGCGTTCCTACAACAATCACTTTATTTTGATTGGCATCAATGACAAAAGGATGTTGGTTGTCTTTCTCCACATCGAACCAGGCTTCACCGACCAGCTCGACCCGCCTGTTAACGGCAAAGGCGCCGGCGTAATTCAGACGGGAACCACCATTGAGGATTCCCGAAGAACCATCCGGTAATTCAAAATTGACTCTCGATCCGGCAGGAGCAATAATCTGAAGCATGGCATCTTCCCGACCGCTCTCCCGTTCTCTCAAAAAGAAATATAAATTAGCTGTCAGCAGAGAAATTAACAGGACGGCAGCCACGCGGGAGACCCATTGGTAAACCAGGTCAACGGAAGTCTTTTTTTGGGCTGACCGCTTTAAGTGGATGATATGATGGATCCGGTTCAGGACAGGATTGAGGTCTTTTCCTTTTTCAGCAGTCTCTTCAAAAGACTTTTGCAGACTGCTTTTTAAAAGTTGCTCTGATTCCTGGTCAGATGGATCCGCAAGCCTTCCGGATAAAGCCAGCTCCTCCGGCAGCGTTGTTTTCCCTTCCAGATATTTTCGAAATAGTTCGTCTAAATTTTTTGCCATTTCAAGTACTTCTTTCTGTGCTTTCAATACTTATATCCCCGGAAAAAGAAAATCTCACGGGTTATTATGAAAAAAATTAGAGAAAGTTTCGTGCGTTAGCCGCTTCAACTGAGAAACAGCGTCGCAAAGAGTAAACTGACAATACTTTCGCCTTTTAAACCTTTCCGGATGATTCGGAGGGCATCAGAAACCTGATTATCGACAGTACCGGCTGAAATATCCAGCTCAGCGGCGATTTCCTTTGAGCTTTTCCCCTCCTTCCGGCTTTTCAGAAAGATCTGCTTCTTTCGTTCCGGAAAGGTATCCACGATCTCGTCGATCCGCTTTAATACGGAGCCATAATCGATCGAATCGACGGTATGGTTGTCTGATAACGTTTCTGTCTGAAGCTGTTCCACGAATCGCAGGGTAGCCGCCCGCTTATTGAAGAACTTGCGAATCTGGTTTAAAGCTATTGTAAAAAGGTAGGATTTAAATGAATAGTCAGATTTTAGTAATCTCCGGTTTTCCCAAAGACGGACGAAGACCTCCTGAACCATTTCTTCAGCTTCGCTTTCGGATTTGAGGTACTTCAATGCAAAACCATAGAGCTTTTGCCCGTATAACTGAAAAAGCAGGTCAAATGCAACGGCATCGTCGTTTTTCAGCCCTGTAATCAGATCTTTTTCATTCTGCGGATAAGGCATTCTGCGGGTCGGATTTAGTCGCCAAAAGTAAACATTTGTTTCTGCAACCCGAGTGATTTCAGAATTACATTTCTGTTAATTTACTGAAAATCTGACCTCCGGAGAGTCATTAGTGGCCCTGTATGACTACTCGTCCAGAGCCACTAATGATAAAATTATTCCACCCAGGGCACAAGCTTTGACGGATAGAAATTGAGATTTTGTATCTTAAACCGTTTACCATGCTCAGCAAGCCGCTGTTTGTAGTCATCCCAATTCCGTTCGGTAACAGGAGTCCAGCCGATTTCAGCGTATCCCGGAAGGCGTGGCAGCGTGAGGTACTCGATATCAGCCTTGTCCTTAATAGTTTCTGACCAGAGCGGTGCTTCGATGCCCAGAATATTTTCGCGGGTAATTCCCTCCTCCAGTGAAGCAGGATCCCAATTGTATCCGGTATCTACTTCCACATAGCCGGCCCAGTGCAGCCCCAGCGGTGAAAGCGAATCATACTGCATGTCGAGGTAAGCCTTTTTAGCCGGCGACATGATCAGTTTTATATTTTGGGCGGCAGCAGCTTTGGCATTTTCTGCACTTGACCAGTATTGGGCAATGGTTTTGCCGTCGAGTTTGGCAAGCGTAATCTCGTCCCAGCCAATCGCAACTTTATTGTGAGCTGTTACGATTTGTTGTACCCGCTCAACAAAAGGAATATAATCTTCTTTTTTGGTGACATGCGATTCATCACCGCCCATATGAAAATAAGGGCCTGGAGTTATGGCTGCTATTTCCCTGACAACATCGTCTATAAACTGATAAGTAATTTCCTTATCTGTACAAAGGGTGCTGAATCCAACTTCAGTCCCGGTGTAAAGCTTTGTAGCCTTTCCGTTACAGTTCAGTTCTGCATACGAAGCCAAGGCTGCATTGGTGTGCCCCGGCATATCCACCTCAGGCACAATTGTAATGAAACGTTCCGCAGCGTATTTCACAATCTCCTGATATTGTTCCTGTGTATAAAATCCGCCGCTTTCCCCGCCAACTTCCGTGCTTCCTCCAATTTTCGTCAGCTCAGGCCATGATTTAATTTCGATGCGCCATCCCTGATCATCGGTCAGGTGGAGGTGAAGGACATTCATCTTATAGGCACTTAACAGGTCGATAAAATGCTTAACCTCTTCAACACTGAAAAAATGCCGCGCCACATCGAGCATGGCACCCCGATAGGCATACTCCGGATAATCGGTAACTGTACCCCCGGGAATGATCCAGGGCCCTTCCTGCGGAACATCCGACTCAATTTTAGCAGGCAAGAGCTGACGAATCGTTTGAATACCTCTGAAAACGCCTTCCGGGGTATTCGCGGTAAGTATCACCCGTTTTTTCCCGACGACAAGCCGGTAGCCTTCCTGACCCAGTTCCGGGAGATTTGACAACGACAGGTAAATGCCGCGCGATGCTTCTTCCTTCACAGTGTCAACCTGCAAGGAAAAGCCGGTGGCAAATCCGAGATGCTTAGCTAAAAATACAGCAATATTCGATAATGAATCAGACCCCTCCTGAACAGAAACCACTGTATTTGCTGTCAGTTCAAAAGCGGAACCGTCGGCAGTAACAGATACGGGTTTCGGAATAATTGCTTCCCGTGTCATATCGGTCGGTTCGGGTTGCGTACACGAAAACACAGCCAGGAGAATGACCGGCAGGACGAGCCATTTCTTCTCCAATAAAAGTTGTTTCATTTTTTGTGGGTTAAAATTTGAAAGAGCAAGTTAGAAAATTCGGGCGGATTAACCATGCATTCACCAGCGAAAGACTATGTCCTCCCGCGATAATAGCGGTTCAGTGACATTTCCCGGGGAACGGCAGGCCCCTCAGCGGTCAACAATGCGGCAAAGATCCGGGCGGTAAACGGACCGGTAAGGCATCCTTTCGCACCCAACCCGTTCATAATCCCAACATCCGGGTACTGGGGGTGCAGTCCGATAACAGGCCGGCGGTCGTGTGTCACGGGCCGGATGCCGGCCTGATGACCGGTGACCGTGTAGCTGCTTTTAAGTACCTGCGACAACTTATCGCATAATTCCTGCCGGGCCGCTTCCGTGGAGAGTTCATCCAGGTGTTCATGATCGTAGGTAGCACCCAGTCGATAACTGTCTTCGCAGGAAGGCATCAGAAAAAAATTTTTATTGAGAATATCGGCCGACCGGTAACCTTCCACATGCAGATCCAGAATTTCTCCTTTTACGGGCTTATAGATCACATGACTGAAAAACGGATTACGGTTTGCCCGGTGCCCTTCGCAAAAAACGATCTTACCGGCCCGGATACCTTTGTAGCAAATACCCGCAAGCTGTATTTCCAGCGCCTTATAATCGAATGTTTCGATAATCAGCATCCTGTTTTTATTCAGCCATGCTTTAAATAACGCCAGCAGTTTTTTAAGATCAGTCCGTCCACCTTTTTCCACCCAACCTGAGCCGTAAGGCATTTCCAGTAAACGATGTTCCACACGATCGGGCCGGAGCGCGATGTAATTTTCAAGATCATTTTCAAAATATCTGCGCTCCCACAATGCCTGCTCTCCTGCTGCAAAGACCTTCCTGATCCGGAGAGGGAAATAGATCTTTGCGCCCAGCATGCTCTCCAGTCCGCCGTAAGTCTCGAGCATCTGCGGATAGAGCTCGTCGACCCGCCAGCTTTTCGTCATCCGCTTAAAGACAACCGGATTGACGATCCCTGCCGCTACCGCAGTAGCTTTCGGGTAATCGGGTGAGTCGATGAAAACCACCGACTTGCCGGCCCTGATCAGTTCATACCCCAGCAACGTCCCTGCAAGCCCCTGTCCCACAATGATGAAATCAGCTTTCACATTTTTTAGTATCAAGTATTAAGTATCAAGATGCAAGACACAAGATGCAAGAATAAAAGAGCTGTTAGCTGTTAGTAAGAGTGAAAAGTCATTTACGTTGTTACCTTGCAACCCTGTAACCTTGCTCCCCTGCTACCATTCTCCGGTGTCCGGTGTCCGGTTCTCCTACAGGTCCAGCTCCACGTATACAGGCAAATGATCGGACGGATAACGCTGGTCTTTCGAATCAGTCAACACCCCGTATTTTTTCACGACGGTCTTTTTGCCTACGAAAATATAGTCGATGCGATCGGTCAGCGGACTGTTAAAATCAAAACCGTTAAAGGTTCCTTCGGGCCCCTCAGCGGGAGTCTCAGTAACTTCTTTACTGTCTTCCAGCCTTCTCTTAATCACTTTTACAGGATTTTCATCAGGCCTGGCGTTAAAATCGCCGGTCAGAATAACCGGAAGGTTCTTCTCATTCAGCTCATTGATTTTTCGCTGAATCAGGCGGGCAGATTCGTGTCTGGCTTTTTCTCCCTGATGGTCAAAATGAGTATTGAAGACCCAGAAGTTTTGCCGCGTATCATAATCTTCAAGCAAGGCGAAAGTACAAATGCGCGGGAGCGCTGCATCCCAGCTTTTTGAAGGAATATGGGGAGTCTCAGATAACCAGAACCAGCCCTGTTCCTTGAGCTGATATTTTTGGGAATTATAAAAGATCGGAGCATATTCTCCCCGGTTAATCCCGTCTTCACGTCCAACTCCCACCCAATCAAAACCGGGCATTCTCGAAGCAACGTCATTCACCTGCCCCAGCAGAGCCTCCTGCAAACCGAAAACATCGGGCGCATACTTACGGATCAGTTTCACGACCTCGTCTTTCCGGTTCGGCCAGGCATTTAAACTGTCGCCGGGATTATTGTAGCGGATATTGTAGGTCATCACCTTCAGATCAAGCGTAAAGCCAATACTGCTGATTGCCATGGCACACATAACAAGGAGGATTTTTATCTTCATAAATTATCATTTTCAGGGCAAAAATTATACTCCGGATAGTCACACTGGTGTTCTCCGTCAATGATCGTGTGGATCTGATCGCGCTTTCCGTTAAGGACAAACTCCCGGCAAAACTCCATGATCTCTTCAAAATATAGTTCCATGGGACTTCCGGCGAGCGAATGATTGCCGCCACAGGTGGTATGAAGCCAGTACGGCTTTCCCAGCAGACGAAGCTTTTCTGCAATAACCTGCCCGCCGTTCAAAATGAGGTAACCGGGTTGATCCGGTTTACAGTACCGGTGCGAAGCTTTCCCATAAGGAACGAGGTTATCACAAGTCCCATGAAAAAACAGCGAAGGAATCGCCGTTTCTTCGGTGACCCTGGCCGTGTCGGGTATCGCCCCGGCCATACTAACCACCCCTGCATACGGCTTGATTCCCGCAGCCGATAAATAGGGTTGGTCGTATACGCCGTCAAGCACCGTCTCGGCCCCGGCGCTGCTGCCCGCCAGGATCATTTGACGCGGATCAATACTAAACTTTTCCTGATGCTCAATGAGAAACGACGTGGCATCATGTAAATCTTCAACAGCGGCGGCAAAAGTGGCCAGTTTTTCTTCGGCAGAACAGTCACAGCCAAAACCGCTCGCCGTTCCTTTTCTGGTCAGGCGGTATGAAATGGATACCGCCACATACCCGCGGCGGGCCACTTTTTTGCAAAATTCCACCACACCAGCCTCGTCACGCGCCCCCCCCGAAAATCCGCCACCATGCACATACAGAAATACCGGCCGGCTGGTCTCCTGATCGCCGGCAGGAAGGTATATATCCAGATCCAGTTGCTGATTATTTTTTTTTGCGTATGAGTATGTTTCTGTAATCACTGAATCAGCAATCACATCACGATAACGTTCATTGCCAAGGACTATACTTAGCGTTCCCAGGGAAATGACCAGAAAAAAAAACAGCTTTTTCATATTTTGAATTTACGGAAATACAGAATTCCCGTGCTAAATTAAAAAAAATGGATCAATATTGCTTCCGGTGCCTTATACTATTCCTTCTCATCAGAACAGGTCCCGCTTCCGGAAGATAAAGATTCCCAAAAAAGCCATCAATGCAGAAAAAAGCAAAATCAAAACAAAGGCCCAACTGTTATTTTCGAGATGGTTAGGTACATTCATGCCATACAAACTGGCAATTAAAGTCGGGATCATCAGAATAATGGAAATGGAAGCCAACTGTTTCATCACCACGTTCAGATTATTGGAGATCACCGAAGCAAAGGCGTCCATCATACCACTCTGAATGTCGGAATAGATCTGCGACATCTCCAGGGCCTGTTTATTCTCGATGATCGCATCTTCGAGCAAATCTTCGTTAACTTCACCCATATTCGATTTAAAGGAGTTGCGAAGCTTCGCCAGCACGATTTCATTTGCCTTCAGGGATGTGATAAAATACACCAGGCATTTTTCCATCTTCAGCAGTTTGTTCAGTTCCCGGTTGCGTATTGATTTCTCCAGCTCATTTTCGATTTGTGCGGTCTGCTGATTGATCTGCTTCAGATAGCTCAGATAAGTACTGCCCGAACGAAGAAAAAGTTTTAGGATAAAATTAAGTTCGTCGTGAATCAGGTGATTCTGACCTCTGAACAGTGCAGGCTGATCAAAAGGCAGCACCTCATTCTGACGGGCGCAAAGCGTAACCGTCACCTGGTTGATCCGGATGATCCCGAGAGGCAAGGTCGCGTAGGGAACACCATTCGTGGTAGTTTCAACGGGCACACGAAAAATGATCAGTGACCAGTCGTCGTCCACTTCGTAGCGTGGGCGCTCGTCGGCATCGAGTATATCACGGATAATATCGTCGGGAACCTGAAATTCATTTTGTAAACGTTCGAGCTCTTCTGATGCCGGCTCGACAATGTTAATCCAACATCCTTTTTCTGCATGGGGAATCTCAATGTATCCACCAAAACTTTTAAAGATTCTTAGCATAAATGCCTCCTTTTGTTAGTCTCTGCAGGAGGCATGACAAGGCCGCCTACAGGGAGGTTAATAATTCTTTTTGCTTATGATACGGGCCTTCGTCCATGTTAATTTTTTACTTATTGCGGCGCAAATTTAATTAAAAATGCTATTTATTATACCGGACCATTCTGTTTTCGTGAATTTTTTCGTCAGTCAGGTATTCGCTGAAATCCATATATTTATCGATGACACCATCGGGCGTCAGGTCTATCACCCTCGAGCACACCGTTTCAATAAACTGGTGGTCGTGAGAAGCCATCAGGATTTGTTCCGGGAATGCTTTCATATTGTTGTTGAACGACTGGATCGATTCCATATCGAGGTGATTAGTGGGATGATCCAGCACCACCGTATTGGGGTGCTCCAGCATCATCCGGGCAATCATGCAACGCATCTTTTCACCACCAGAAAGGACCTTCACATTCTTTTGCAGGTCGTCTCCTGAGAAAAGCATTTTGCCCAGGTACCCTCTCAGAAAACCTTCACTTGTGTCGGCCGAATATTTGGCAAGCCAGTTCACAAGCGTTTCATTGGTGGTAAAGTATTCTGAGTTATCCATCGGAAGGTACGCTTTTTTAATAGTCACACCCCATTCGTACTCACCGGAAGTCGGCTCGAGTTCACCCATGATAATCCGGAAAAAAGCAGTCATGACCCGGTTATCCTTTCCGAGGAAAACCACCTTATCACCTTTTTCAATTGTAAAGCTCGCGTCCCGGAAAAAAATTTCGCCATCCTGCTCGTAACTAAGGCCTTCCACCCGCAGGATCCGGTCGCCCGATTGCCGTTCCGGCTGAAAGATGATTCCCGGATAACGTCGGTTTGAAGGCTGAATTTCCTCAATATTGAGCTTTTCCAGCATCTTTTTTCGGCTGGTTGTTTGCTTTGACTTGGATACGTTGGCGCTAAAACGCCTGATAAATTCAAGCAATTCCTTCTTTTTCTCCTCCGCTTTCTTATTGGCTGACGATTGCTGCCGCAGCGCCAACTGGCTCGACTCGTACCAGAACGAGTAATTTCCTGAAAAAGCCCTGATCTTTCCGTAATCAATATCGACTACATCGGTACAGACATTATCCAGGAAGTGACGGTCGTGCGAAACAACAATTACGGTATTCTGACTATTTCCCAAATAATTTTCCAGCCATAAAACAGTTTCCAGGTCAAGATCATTGGTAGGCTCATCAAGCAGCAGATTATCGGGATTGCCAAATAATGCCTGGGCAAGTAATACCCTGACTTTCGCTTTTGCATCCAGATCCTTCATCAGTTGATAATGCATATCCTCTTTAATTCCCAGTCCGCTAAGCAGCATGGCGGCATCACTTTCTGCGTTCCAGCCGTTCATCCCGGCAAAGTCGTCCTCCAGCTTCGCTGCCCTCAGCCCGTCCTCTTCACTAAAGTCACTTTTCATGTAAAGAGCTTCTTTCTCCTTCATGATCCGCCACAGGTCTTTATGTCCCATCAGCACGGTGTCCAGAACAGGAAATTCGTCAAATTCGAAATGGTTTTGCTTCAGCACCGAAAGACGTTCGCCCGGCCCCATGCTCACCGAACCGTGCGTAGGTTCCAGCTCCCCTGAAATCATTCTCAGAAAGGTTGATTTTCCCGCTCCGTTCGCTCCGATCACGCCATAGCAGTTACCGGGCGTAAATTTCAGATTTACGTCTGTGAACAAGGGCTTCTTGCCGAACTGAATCGCTAAATTTTCTACCGTTATCATGTCTGTTCTTACCTTTCGCTGTTAAGGGCTGCAAAGGTAACATATTTCAGGGCCATCGGGAATTTTCGCGGTTAATTAATTCTAAAGTTTCTGCAAACAGCAAGGGAATGCATGGAAAGAAAGCCGATAAAAGCACTGTTTTCGCGCGCAGGGATAGGAAAAGTGTCAGGCAATTTCCATATTCTGCGACTCAATGATGGGTTCTCCCCTGAACCGCAGTAACAGATTAGCCACCGCCAGGGTGTCTTTCTCACAGTAACGGGCAATGCGTTCCAGATCGCCTTCCCGGTAATAGACCCGTGCAACCTGGCTGCCGTCAATATCATCTTTGGGTGTTGGAATATTAAAGATGGCACACAGCAGATTCAGGGAAGTGTAGTTCTTGTAATCCCCGAATTTCCATAGCTGTAAGGTGTCCAGCAATTTATCCTTCATTTCCCACGGCTTCAGGCCGGCCATGTTCAGGACGTTTGGCAGCCGCATGCCACTGATCAGTGTTCGGCGTGCAATAAAGGGATAATCAAATTCCTGTCCGTTATGGGCGCATAAACATCTCCCCGGGTAACTCATAAAACGCTCCAGCATATCATTGAATGAAGCAAGCAGCTTCTTCTCCTGATCATCATAAAATGACTTTACCCGGTAAACACGCTCGCCTTTTTTCTGGGTGATTACTCCGGCCGAGATACAGACAATCTTTCCAAATTCGGCATATATGCCGGCCCTCTCATAAACATCTTCCGGCTTTCCTTCCCCGCGAAAACTCTCGGATTTCCTGTCCCACAGGCGTTGAAACTTCTCGGGGACTTCCTGATAATCCGGATACTGGGGGACCGTTTCAATATCAACAAACAAGACATCTTCAAGATTCAGGTTATAAAGCATGGCGTTGGTTTCTTGTTAAGTCAAAGATAAACAAGAAGACTGTATTTTCGTTAATGCCTGTGGGTTTTATGGGATAAACCGGGAAAGTATTAACTTCGCATCACGAATTCAAAACACAAAGCTATGATTAACCATGTCGTCCTTTTTAAAGTCAAAGATTACCCGGAGCCTGAAAAGCAGGAAGTTCGCGCAAAGATAAAATTGCTGCTTGAAGGACTGAGGGGAAAAATAAAAGAGCTGAAGCATCTGGAAGCCGGACTGAATGTTGAGATGAACGCCCAGGCCTGGGATATTTGTCTGATCACACACTTTGAAAACATGGAAGATCTGAATGTTTACCGGGTTCACCCGGAACATCTTAAAGTAGTTGAATATATCCAGGCTTCAACGGCATCCAGAGCTGCTGTTGACTATTTATTTTAAACACGTAAAAAATATGCAGAATTTGTATCCGCTGAAATTTGCCCCGATCTACATGGACAAGATATGGGGCGGGCAAAAGATAAGGACAGAACTTGGAAAGGATTTCGGAAATTTGCCGAACTGTGGCGAAAGCTGGGAAATTTCCGGCTATCCCGGACATGTTTCGGTGGTGAGCAATGGTTTTTTGGCTGGCAACGACCTCGAAGAACTCATCGAAGTGTACATGGGTGACCTGGTCGGCGACCGTGTCTATGAAAAATTCAGCGTCGAATTTCCGCTGCTGATCAAGTTTATAGATGCCAATGATGACCTTTCCATACAAGTGCATCCCGATGATAAACTGGCAAAAGAAAAACACCAGGCCTATGGAAAGACCGAGATGTGGTACATTTTGCAGGCCGACCCGGGCGGACGGCTGAATATTGGCTTCAACCAGCCGTTGGATGCCAATCAATATCTTCAGAAACTTTCATCGGGCAACCTGATGGATACGCTGAATTTTGTTGACGTTAAGCCCGGCGACGTCTTTTTTATGCCTGCAGGCCGTGTACATGCCATCGGGAAAGGGATCCTGCTCGCCGAGATCCAGCAGACATCGGATCTGACCTACCGGATTTATGATTATAACCGTAAAGACGCAAACGGCAACGAACGGGAATTGCATACGGAACTTGCACTCGACGCGATCGATTTTACCTGGCACGACAACTATCGCACTGAGTACCAGACGGAACCGAACAAAAGTACAGAAGTTGTAAAAAGTAACTACTTTACAACCAATGTTCTTGAATTTGACCAGCCTGTCGATAAAGATATTTATGAACTCGATTCGTTTGTAATCTATATCTGTATTGAAGGGGAGTATGAGATCATCTGTCCGGAGCTGACTGAACGGGGTAAAAAAGGAGAAACGATACTGGTTCCCGCTTCCGTCAGTCAATTTCAGCTTAAGCCGATCAACGGAAAAGTTAAACTTTTGGAAGTACACGTATAGTGTTCTTTACTTACGACTTACGACTAAATACTTACGACCGGAATACATGGAAATCAAGACTGCACGTTTTTTAATGAGTAACACCGATATCCGCAAGTGCCCGCCTCCCGACCGTCCGGAGTACGCATTTATCGGCCGGTCAAATGTTGGTAAGTCGTCATTGATCAACATGCTGGTCAACAACAAAAAACTGGCGAAAACCTCCCAACGCCCCGGAAAAACGCAACACATCAACCATTACCTGATCAATGATAACTGGTACCTGGTCGATCTTCCGGGCTATGGATTTGCAAAGGTTTCAAAAGCTACCCAGACCAGGCTTCAAACGTATATTGTCGATTATATCAAAAAGCGGGAGAATCTCTACTGTCTGCTTGTGTTAATCGATTCAAGGCATGAACCTCAGCTCATTGATCTGGAATTCATTACGTGGCTTGGAGAGAACAAGGTCCCCTTCGCGCTTGTTTTTACAAAAGCAGACAAACTGAGCAAAAATAAACTGGCGGCCAATGTGGAATTTTATAAAAAAGAACTTACCAAAACATGGGAGCAACTGCCCCCTGTTTTAGTAAGTTCATCTGAAACCGGTTTGGGAAAAGATGAAATACTGGCGTTTATAGGACGTACAATCAACAGCATGGAATAACCACCTTTCTGCCATTTTTTTTAATATCGTCTTAAAGATTTTTTTACCTTTGCGCCCATTCCAGGGTACTTAAATAAAATAGGAACATATGGGAAAAAATGCCCCGCTTAAGATTTTCACAGGAACAGCCACAACTTATTTAACAACAAAAATTTGTTCGGGTGTCGGCGTTGAACTGGGAAAATCATCCTGTCCGGTTTTTGCTGATGGTGAGTTTGAACCATGTTATGAAGAAACAATTCGCGGCTCGCATGTATTTATCGTTCAGTCTACCTTCCCTCCCGGCGACAATCTGCTCGAATTATTGCTGATGATTGATGCAGCCAGACGCGCATCTGCCTATAAAATCATTGCCGTCATTCCTTATTTTGGATTCGCACGCCAGGACAGAAAAGATAAACCCCGCGTTTCAATCGGGGCCAAACTGATGGCCGATCTGCTTTCTGCTGCCGGTGTAAACCGGATCATCACCATGGATCTACATGCCGACCAGATCCAGGGGTTCTTTAATGTACCGGTCGACCACCTCTATGCCTCAGCCTTGTTTATCCCCTTCATCAAAAACATGGGACTGCGCGACATTGTGATTGCCTCACCCGACGTGGGCGGAACAAAAAGAGCCAATACATATGCCCGGCTGCTGGGAACCGATATGGTTATTTGCCACAAATCGAGAGCAAAGGCCAATGAGGTTGAAAGCATGACCCTGATCGGCGATGTACGCGATAAAGATGTCATCATGGTCGATGATATGATTGATACAGCCGGAACAATTACAAAAGCTGCGGGACTGATGATCAAGGAAGGTGCCAATTCCGTGCGGGCCTTTGCTGCACATGGTCTTTTATCGGAACCGGCCTATCAGCGCATTGAGGATTCAGCCCTGAAGGAGGTTTACTTTACCGATTCCATCCCGGCAAAAAGATCATCACCAAAAATAAAATACATCTCGGTAGCTGAGGAGTTCGGCGAGGCGATCAGCCGTGTATATAAAAATGAATCAATAAGTTCATTATTTTACAAGTAATTTATATCTTTGCACCGCTTTTTCCGTACGGCATGATGTTATGTATGCTGTTTGCCCTTTTCACGAAAAGGGAGGACTGAGTACCATAATTAGAAATTTAAAAGATTAAAAAATGAAGTCAGTAGAAATCATCGGCTCGAAAAGAGCGGCCCTTGGCAAAAAAGAAACTAAAAAATTAAGAGCAGCGGAACTGGTTCCATGCGTCCTCTATGGAGGAGATGAGCCAATTCACTTCCAGGTAGATGCTGCCGAATTCCGCAAAATCATCTATACGTCTGACGTATTTTTGATCGACCTGAACATTGATGGAACAAGCTATAAGGCAATTATGCAGGATGTTCAGTTTCATCCGGTTGAAGAGCTGATTTTGCATTGCGATTTCCTGAGAATTTCAGACGAAAAGCCAATCAAAATTGAGGTTCCTGTTAAGGTTGAAGGATATGCCATTGGTATGCGTGGAGGCGGTAAAATGAAATTGAACCTTCGCCGGTTGAAGGTAAAGGGCCTTGCAAAGAATATTCCGGATACCATCAGTATTAACATTGACGATTTGGATCTCGGGCAGAGTGTTAAAGTTGGACAACTGAATGTTGAAAATCTTGAGTTCCTGAACTCCAAGGCGGTTCCGGTTGTTACCATCGTGGTTACCAGGGCAGCACGTGCAGCAATGAGCACCACAAAGTAAGCGGGCGAACCAAAACGCTGAATTTAAAATGCGATGAAATATCTGATAACTGGATTGGGAAATCCGGGTGCAGCATATGAAAATACCCGGCACAATATCGGGTTTAAAATATTGGACGCTCTGGCTGAGGCGTCCAATATTGTTTTTAGCGACCAACGTTATGGTTATGTTGCTGAATACAAATATAAAAGCCGGATATTCATTCTGCTAAAGCCAACCACTTACATGAACCTGAGCGGGAAAGCTGTCAGCTATTGGCTGAAACAGGAAAAAATAGCCCTGGAAAATCTGTTGGTCGTTACCGATGATCTGGCCCTGCCGATGGGTACCTTGCGCCTAAAGCCCAAAGGAGGCACTGCCGGTCACAACGGACTGAAAAGCATCCACGAAAGCCTGGGTACAAACGAATACGCCCGGTTGCGTTTCGGGATTGGCGACAACTTCCGGCAAGGACAGCAGGTAGATTATGTCCTGAGCCAATGGACGAAGGAAGAGAACGTACTTTTACCCGAAAGGATCGATATGTGTATTCAAATCATCCGGAATTTTGGTACTATTGGTGTAGAGCGTACCATGACCGAATTTAACGGGAAATAATGGAAAATCAGGTACGCGTGGATAAATGGCTTTGGGCTGTGCGGTTTTTCAAAACGCGCAGCTCAGCCACTGAGGCCTGTAAAAAGGGGCGGGTGATTATTGGCGGAAGCCAGGTAAAACCTTCACGCATGATCAGGACCGGTGATATCATTCAGGTAAAAAAACCCCCTGTTACATACAGTTACCGGGTCCTTCAGCTTACAGAAAAGCGTATGGGCGCCAAACTGGTCAGCGACTATGTCCTTAATATCACCCCGGAAGAGGACCTGCGTATCCTGGAAATTCAGAAGCATATGTTGTGGATGAAACGCGATCCCGGTACCGGACGACCCACAAAAAAGGAGCGCCGCGATCTGGATAACTTCTTTGAAAATGAAACCGAGGAAGACTGGTAAACGGAAACCAAAGAACGGACACCGGAACACGGGTTCATGATAACACTTCGTTCTTACTAATCGCTAATAGCTAAATAAACCTTTCCCGTTCCTCTTTCGGCGGAATGAGGCAGCTTTCTCTTCGCCCGAACCAGCGAAAACGGTTCCGCGCAATCAGGTCATAAATCCCATCCCGCCAGCGTCCGGGCAGAATACGAAATACGGCAAGTAAACGGAATACTCCGCCTAACCCGCGGGCAATGCTCAAAATAGCCTCCGACTTAATTAAACAGGTCTCCTTTTCAATCAGTACGACCGAATCGACCGTCTCCGGGATCAGGCATCGTTCTTTCCAGAAATGGGCGACGGGGCTTTCCAAAGAAGCAAACAGAAAGATTGCTTTCCGGTCATACTTCAGGATAAACCGGACCAGCCGACTGCACATATGACAGTATCCATCAAAGAGAATCAGACTTTTCCCCGCGGGCAAATCCATCACCTGTTATTTTTTAAATCTTTGATCAGACCTTCAGCAAGCCAATTGGCGATTGCCTGACGGTTGTCGGTAATCATGAACCGCTGCTGGTCGCGCGTATGATTAATGTTCCCCAATTCAATAAAAACGGCGGCCGGGTATGAGTATTTCAGCATATACAAATTACGGTCAGATACAGTTCCCTGATAGCCTCTGCTCGGCTGATGATAATCATATTTTTGCTTAAAGGTCTGATGCAGGTTCACAGCCAGCTTTTTCCCGGTTGAACTTCCTTTATCGTGATAAAAGAAAACATCAATGTTTTGCCCTTTGCTCCTGGAATCAACGTGAATTTCAACCAGCCGCTGCACATATCCCTTATTTTTAGCGTAAAGGTTGTTTACTGCATCTTTTCGCTGTCTCAGACGGCCAACCTGGCTGCGTGGGATCGGCAGCGCGGGATAGCAAACTTCATCCCGGTCGTGCCGTAATATACTTTCATCCCTTATTCCATCATTTTCATCCCGTACAATCAAATAGACAAGGGCACCATGCTCAAGAAGTTTTCTTGCCAGGCGGAGGGTAACGTCGTAGGCGTATTCGTCTTCACACAGCATATGGCTTCCAAAATGGCCGATAGCACCCGGATCAGGACCTCCGTGACCGCTCACCAGATAATAAACCGCTCCGGCCAGTTGATTATCTTTCCGGCTGACGAATTTATATTTTGATCCGAAAATATCGTATGCCGTACCTCCTGAACTGCTTCCGGATTCGGAAGAAGAAACAGCCGGAGCAGAAGAGGCCGCTGCTTTTGCAACCGGAAGTTTATAGCTACGTCCGACAAAGAGCGAGTTATCCTTACCTAAATTCGGTTTGTTCAGCTCAATGAACTGGTCCAGGTATTCTGAAGGAGACAAACCATGCCGTTTCAATAAAGAATAAATCCCGTCGCCCGTTTGAGCTTTGACCGTGGTCTGGGCATTTGAAATGCAAAAAAAGGAGAAAAAAAACAGGGTCACGGCCAGGAATTTATATAAATGACGTACGAAAATTCTTACCTTTAAATTCTTCATTAAGCTAATATTTATCACCCTGTAAAGATTAAAATAATTTGTTTTAAACAGAATTCAAAGCAGCAATAATTACTAACATTAACCCGGATTACTGCATGACACGAGCCCTGATCATCCTGATTTTCCTCCTTGAAATATACTCCTGCAAATCTAATTTGATCATTCAGGATATAAAAACAGAAAATATTCCCAATTCCGGTAATCTGACGACCGTCGACTCATCACTGATAAAACTGGTTCAACCCTACAAGGATAAGCTGACGGCTGAAATGCAGGAAGTTATCGGCTACAGTACCGACGATCTGGTTAAAAGCAGGCCCGAAAGCAAACTGACCAACTATCTTGCCGATCTCTTTTTGGAGGAAGGCCGTTCTTATGCAGAAGGCCTGCCACAGAAACCAATCCCCCAGATCGCTTACCTAAATTACGGGGGGCTGCGGACCGCTCTTCCCCAGGGAGAAATAACTGTTGGTAAAATTTTTGAATTAATGCCATTCGAAAATGAAATGGTCCTGTTAAAACTAAGGGGAGACGATCTGTATGCCCTGGCTGAAAAGCTTGCTGCCCAGGGAGGGGATTGTGTGTCGGGCTTAAAGCTGAGAATCCGTGACGGGAAAATCGCTGATCTTAAAGTAGCGGGCAGACCCTTTGACCACGCTGCCGGGTACTGGCTGGTCACCAACGATTACGTTGCCAATGGCGGTGACGATATGAGTATGTTTAGAAACCATCTGGAATACATCGCAACGGGAATTAAACTAAGGGACTGCATAATCGGTTATATGAGAAGGGAATATCGGGCCGGGAAAAAAATTTCGCCCCGACTCGACAGAAGAATTGAGACTGAATAAGTGACGCAGATTTTATGATTAAAATATGATTTACGCAAAACAATGAGGTCACATTAAATTTATAGCATGCACACCCGAAGAAGATTTCTCAGAAATATGGCCGGTGCAACAGCCGGGCTGACGCTTACAGGCTTCCCCCGGGATTTGCTGGCAAGAGAAGATCTGGTACACATAAGTATCTTACATACCAATGATATTCATTGCCATATTGATCCTTTTCCCGATTCAGACCCGTCTTATTCGGGCCGGGGCGGACTGGCCCGCTTGTCGGCGCAGGTCAACGAAATCAGGGGTAAGCACGAGCATGTGCTGTTACTGGATGCCGGCGATATGTTCCAGGGTACGCCCTACTTCAATTTTTACCGAGGCGAACTGATCATGAAAGTCATGTCGCAAATGGGATACGATGCTTCGACCATCGGCAACCACGAATTCGACAACGGACTGGAAGGAATAGAAGAGTCGCTCGCCTTTGCCCGGTTTCCGCTGATCAACAGCAACTACGATTTTTCCAACACCATCCTGAAAGGCCGTTTCCCGGCATACAAGACCGTTAACAAAAACGGGGTCCGGATCGGCATTTACGGCCTTGGTGTGGAACTGAAAGGACTGGTTGCCGAAAAAAGTTACGGAGAGACGGTTTCGCTCGATGCTGTTACAACCGCCTGCAAAATGGAGGCTTTTCTGAAAAATGAAAAAAAGTGCGATCTGGTTATTTGCCTTTCACACCTGGGATTAAAATACCGGGAGAACAAGATCTCAGACACCACACTGGCCGGCGAAACCAGCTATACCGACTTGATTATTGGGGGACATACGCACTCTTACCTGAAGGAACCGCTTCAACTTAAGAATGCCGAAGGAAATCGTATTATCGTAAACCAGGCAGGCTGGGCCGGACTGATACTGGGGAGGATTGATTTCATTTTTGACCGAAACAGAAAAGAAAAGCCGGTGATTTATTCTCAAAATATCTGGTCGGTATCATGAACCGGAATCAGTTAACTGCTTTAAGCATTTTTTCAGCGTTTTTACTCAGCCTGCCGTGGCTCGGGATACTTCCGGGACTGACTCTCCTCATCGCGTTCATGCCTTTACTGATCGTCGAAGATCACTTTTATAACAACAAAAAAATAAATACAGGAATCGTCTTTTTTGCCTATGCCTTTCTTTGTTTTTGGATATGGAATATACTGACCACCTGGTGGATTGGCCATGCTTCCTTTACGGGCGCCATCCTGGTGACCTTACTGAATGCCTCCCTCATGGCAACTGTTTGGTGGCTGTTTCATCTGGTTAAACGCCGTTTCCGTTTGCTGGGGAACCTGTCCCTGATTGCCTTCTGGATCAGCCTGGAATACCTCCAATATAACTGGGATATCGAGTGGCCCTGGCTCAATCTGGGCAACGGCTTTGCCAACAATGTGAAACTGGTTCAATGGTATCAATATACCGGCATATTGGGCGGTACATTATGGGTTCTAATGGGCAATCTGCTGGTTTTTCAGCTCTGCAAGGGATTGACCAGCTCCCGACGCCTTGCCCTCCCCCTCACCTTACTGATTGTTGTGACACTGGTCCCGGTATGGCTTTCTGTCCGCGCCTATAACCGCTATGAGGAGAAAGGCGGGTCCGTTGAAATCATCATCCTCCAGCCCAATATAGATCCTTACCGGGAAAAGTTCGGGGGAATGAGCGAAGCATTACAAACGGAGATCCTGATACATTTGACCGACTCGCTGCTGAGCCCATCGGTCGATTATGTCGTTGGCCCGGAAACGGCCCTTCCGCCACTTTGGGAAAAACCGGATTTGTACCAACATCCCGATCTGATACCTTTCGTGGAGAGAGCACGGCATAATCCCCGGGTGAAGTTCGTTCTGGGAGCATTGACGCGGGCCGGCTTCAGGGAGGGTGAAAAAATGCCTGAAACCGTGCGCTACGATGAAGAAAGAGGCGTTTATTACGATGTCTATAACGCGGCTTTGCAAATTGACAGCTCCTCAACGATCCAGACTTATCACAAGAGCCTGCTGGTGAGCGGTGTTGAAAAAATGCCTTACTCCAGATACTTTACGGTACTGGAGAAATATATTGTTGATCTCGGGGGCACAACAGGAAGCCTGGGTACGCAGGAAGAATCTTCCAATTTCACTTCGGCGACGGGCCTCCAAACAGCACCCGTTATTTGCTTTGAATCCGTATTTGGCGAATACCTCGGCACCTATATAAAAAAAGGCGCCGGACTGATTTTCATCCTGACTAACGACGGCTGGTGGAAACATACGGCCGGTTATCGCCAGCATCTGTCGTACGCCCGGTTAAGGGCAGTCGAAACGCGACGCAGCATTGCCCGCTCAGCCAATACCGGCATCTCGGCCTTCATCAATCAGCGGGGGGACATTACCGGGCAAACCGGCTGGGAGGAAAGGACCGCCATCCGCGACACACTGAAAATAAATGACAAGATAACGTTCTATGTCAGGTATGGTGATTATATCGGTCGTATTTGCTCGTTTATGGCCGTGCTGTTGCTGCTGTATTACCTTTCGCAGTCTTATATGAAACGAGTCTGACTTTTTTGTAAGGGAGCAGGAATCTGCTTGTCCGGTCTCCGGTGTCCTTGTTCGGTTTCCGGTCTGCATCTTCCCCTATGCTCTATGCCCCATGCACAAAAAAAATCCGCATTAATTCGGATTGCGCAAAATCCCTGAATTACAGGATTTGAGTGCCGGAACGATCAGACTTCCATCGGTGGTAAAACCACTCATCCGGCTTTCGCCGGACTACAAGGCCTGTCTTAGCGCCCCAAAAGCTTTCTCGGTTCTGAAAAAACTGTTGAATTTGCCAATTGTGAATTAATGCGGAAATATCTTTGTTATTCCTGTTATCAATGAACGGTTTTCTTATTTCAAAGATACGGTCTTATCATGTTTCATCCAAGGAAAATCAGCGTTTTTATAACATTCCGCCTCTATAAAACTGATTACTAAACATATATATCGATCACATTTTACCTGGAGTAACAATAACCGGCTTTCGCCGTATAACAGACTGCCTTTTATTGCGAAATTCCGGAAATTCCCCAGTTTCTGTTGGCTTTATCGCCCATTTCGAGAATTAATTTTCCCCCTTTTAAAAGTTGCTCATGATTAAACCAAGTACTGTTTAAGACTTCACCGTTTAAAGAGGCCGAACGGATGTATTTATTTTCGGATGAAGCGTTGCGGGCTTCAATCTCAAATACATTACCATCTGCCAGACGGATCTTTATGTTTTTAAACAGCGGACTGCCTATGCTGTATCCGGGCATGCCGGGTGTAACCGGATAAAATCCCATGGACGAGAATACAACAAACGATGACATTCCTCCGCCATCCTCATCGCCGGGTACTCCCATCAGGTCGTTGCGAAACCATTCACGAAGCAGCTTCCTGACCAGCTTCTGTGTTTTCCATGGCTGTCCCGCGTAATTATATAAATACGGAATATGCAGCGAAGGCTCATTGGCCATCGAGAACTGTCCGACATTGCCGGTGTGGTCCGGCAGTTGAGAATAAAAATCAAACTTTGATTTGCCAAGCGGCTGTACAAACATCGCGTCCAGGTTCCTGACGAACTGTTCTTGACCACCCATCAGGCTGATCAGGTCGGGGATGTTGTGCTGAACATCCCAGCGGTAAACCCAGCCATTGTTTTCATCATAGGCGTCCCGGGCTCCAAGTCCGCCTGAAAAAACGTAATCGAACGGTTCAATAAAATTCCCTTCGCTGTCTTTGGGATGAAAGAAGCCGGTTTTAGGATTGAACAGGTTCCGATAGTTGAACGACTGTTTCTCAAAATACTTAAAATCTTCCGTCTTGTTCAATTCCTTTGCCAGTTGCGACAAACACCATTCGTCATAGGCTGTACCAAGTGTCACAGCTACAGGTTGACGCTTTTCAAAGCCATGAACTTCCGGGAACGTTTCCTTTTCACCCGCTTTCAATGCGGGAATATATCCATGTTCCCTGTAAAACTGATCCAGCTTCCCCGCCGGGACCCCCGACCAGGGGGCCAGTGTTTTTTCAGTGATGGCCCCTTTGCCTGCCTGATAAGCCTTTTCGATATCGAATTTCCGCAGCCCTTTTCGATAAGCGTCCAACACCGAAGCCACGCCGTGATTGGAGTTCATCCGCCGGCTGTCGCCCGTTATCTCCGGAAAAGTTGGCATCCAGAGATGTTCCATCTGTTCGGCCATCAGTACGAATGAGTTCAGAATATCTTCTTCTTTCTCCGGATCGAGCAGGATTCGCAAAGGATGATGTGCCCGGTAGGAGTCCCAGATCCAGTCGTCGGTGTAAAACGGACGTCCCTGATCCTCATGTACCGAATGGTCGAACGCACTGTAATATCTTCCGTCCTCCGAAATGCAGACCGGCCTTTCATAGCAGCGGTAAAGAGATGTATAGAAAACCGTACGCTCATCGTCCGTGCCGCCTGTGATCTCAATTTTTCCAAGGGCTTCATTCCAGATCTTCTTTCCGTCAGCCTGCAACTGAGCCACCGTTTTTCCGGCTACTTCGCGGTCCAGGTTCTTTTTGGCCTGAGCGGCATCGATAAAGGAAATTCCATACCGCATTAGAAGTGATTTTGTTCCGGCGGGGTAATTTAAAACCACACAGGCATTTCTGCCCGTTGCCATTGTTCCCTGCTTCAGACCATCTCCTCCCAGCACAGAAACGCCGGCAGGTCTTTGTTCCGGTTTCAGATACAAGTACACCCGGGTATTGTTTTCAAGGAGCTGAATCCCGCTAAATGCCTCCCCGTCCCATTTCATTTCGCCGTTACGGGAATTCACGATCAGATATACAGGGAGATCACGCGTAAAGTTCAGCGCGTACACGGCCGCCTGATGCGACAACCCAAAGTCCACTTCCGTTTGCTGTTCATCCAGAAAAACCGAATAGGAATAAGGCGTTAGCTTTTCCTGATCATAGCTGTATGAAATGACCGGTTCCAGTCCGCTTAAATCGCCCTGATAAGTGCTCAGGTTAAACGCTGAACTACCCCGGTGACTGGTGATCTCCAGCGGCAAGCCCTGAAGCAGCACTCCCGTGTAATCACGTCGCTCCGGCGAAACCCGAAGCATGCTGTTCGGCAAATGGATCGTCGGGAAGGTCGGAACCAGCAAATGGCTGATGTTACCCATATACGGATTCACATAATCGACCGGTTGCTTCACTCCTTCCTGTTGCGCGAAACATCCTGTCCACGCCAGAATAAAAAAGGTTAAAATGGCTTTACTGATCTTCTTCATTGTTGTTACTTGTTATTGTTCATTTACATTAGTCGTTTCTCACGCCAGGCAAAGTCTCAACCTTCGTTTGGCCTTTGCACTCGCTTAATCGAAACGTTTAAATGTACGATTTCTCCTGGTTTAGTTTGGCTTTTAAATTCATTCCTGTCATCTGAAACATGAAGCGGGCCGCCATTTTTTGAGAGGATCCGCACCCCGGCGATCTTCCCGTCGTTCCAGGTTAGATCGACCACAAACCCGCCGCGGGCACACAAGCCTTTTACTGACCCGTTAGGAAGCGCCGAAGGAAGGGATGGTAACAACTGGATCGTGTAACTTCCATCCTCATTGCGGGACTGACTTTGCACCAGCATTTCCGCTATCGCGGCTGTGGCTCCGAAGTTCCCGTCAATTTGAAAAGGAGGATGATTGTCGAACAGATTGGGCAACGTTTTGGTAGCCAGTAATACGGATAACAGTCTATAAGCATGATCACCGTCCTGTAGCCGGTTCCACATGTTGATCTTCCATGCCAGTCCCCAACCTGTACCATCGTCTCCCCGTGCGATTAGTGTTTTTCGTGCAGCTTCGGCCAACTCGGGAGTACCGAGGGTCGTAATCTGGTTCCCGGGGTGGAGCCCGAAAAGATGCGAGGTATGGCGATGGTGAGGTTCAACTTCCTTATAATCTTCAGCCCACTCCATGATCCGTCCGGTTGCCGGACTGATCCGGATCGGGGCCAGCCGGTCCAGCGTCTTTTGGCATTGATCACGAAAAGCAGCATCCCCTTCCAAAATACCGCAGGCCTCAATACAGTGGGTTAACAGGTCGTGGATAATTTCCAGGTCCATGGTTGCACCATAGGTAAACACCGACGTTTCACCATTCGGGAGAAAAAAAGAATTCTCCGGAGAATAGGAAGGACTGGTTACCAGCTTTCCGGAACAGGCCGTTCCTTCAGGCGCCTCGATCAAAAAATCAAGGATGAATTCGGCGGCTCCCTTCATCAACGGATATGCCCGTTCTTTCAGGAATACTTTGTCGCCCGTATAAGCATAGTGTTCCCAGGGATGCTGCGCCAGCCAGGCAGCTCCCACCGGCCAGATCCCCTGCGGACCATCGGCAGGGGCTGTAAATCCCCATGCGTCGGTGAGGTGATGGACGACCCACCCGTCAGCGCCGTACAGGACTTTGGCTGTACGCTGACCTGGTTTAACCAGCGCGTCTTCCAGATCAAAAAGCGGGAGATGGAGTTCCGAAAGATTCGTGATCTCTGCCGGCCAGTAATTCATCTGCAAATTGATGTTGGTATGGTAATCGGCATTCCAGGGCGGGTTCATCTGCCAGGCCCATAATCCTTGTAAGTTGGCGGGCATGGTACCGGGTCTTGAACTGGAAATGAGCAGATAACGGCCGAACTGGAAAAAAGTGGCGACCAGTCCCGGATCTGGAACACCTTTTTCCCTGGCCATAGACAGACGCCGGTCGGTAGGAAGTTCCAGAATTTCAGGAGTAGTCCCGCCCAGATCCAGCGCCACGCGGTTAAATAACCGCTGATGTTCTTCCACATGCGCCGACCTGAGTTTGTTGTAACTTTTCGATGCAGCCTTTTTGATCGCCTGTGCACATACTTTAGCCGGATCGATCGCCAGATCGACGCCGCCCATTTCCAGATTTGCAAGTCCAGGATAATTAGTGGCACCACTGACGAACAAGGTCACCTCGCTGGCTTTTTCCACCCGGAGGATCCCGTTTTCTGCCTTCACGCGGCCGTCCTTTGTCACGGCTTTTACCTGGGCCGCAAAGCTTAATCCGTCCTTATTTTTACCGGGTAACCGGCCAGGCAGGATCAGGGAGGCAGGATCGCCCGGGATGGACTGACATATAGCATCCTGCTCACGTTTTAGCGTCAGTGAAAAACTGATCTGTTCTTTTTTGCCGGCAGTAAAACGGATCACCAGCACGCCGTCAACCGGCGACACAAAAGCTTCGCGCGCAAAGTTAACGCCGTTTGATGTGTAGCTGGTGGTGGAAATGGCGGTTGACAGATCAAGGCTCCGGACATAACCGGAAGCTTCCGTCGCCGGCGTATCAAACCAAAGCTCACCCAGCGACTGAAAAGGCTTTACCCCTTTCGGCCGGCCCATCATATGTTTCCCTGCCAGTTCGACAGCTTCATTGTTTTTGCCTTCGAATAACAAACGTTGTACTTCCGGCAGGTTTTCCAGTGAAGCCGGATCGTTCGGATCCAGCGGATAACCATCCCAAAGCGAACTTTCATTGAGCTGGATCCGTTCGTCAGCGACTCCTCCAAAAACCATGGCGCCCAGCTTGCCGTTCCCAAGGGGTAAAGCTTCCTCCCAAACTTTTGCAGGTTGCAGGTACCAAAGCACATCATGGCCACCGGGCTTTTCCCCGCCTCCGCTAATCACAGCCCTGTCGGTCCAATCAGCGGAGATCTTTCCACCCCGGATACTGGCGGGCTGCTTTTCGGGATGCTGCGGGTTCTGGTCCCCCTTATTAATGGCGGCAACGAAAGCGGCCGAAAAGAACAAGCCTGCAAACAAAATAATAAAGCGCTTTGTCATGTTTTTCATCGGTTTGGGTATTATTTGTTTAGTCCAGCGTTACCCGGAAAGTGGCCAACCGCTTGGTCTGTCATTTTATTATCTTATTTGTCCAGAATTACGGTTTTACCCGTTTTCGCTGACTCGCGCGCAGCTTCAAGAATCCGGACAACAATCAGGTTATTTTCAAGAGAATACGGATCATAATCTTTCAGGGTGATTTTTCCGTTGAGCACGTCGGCAAAACAGGAAAACGGATCTTCGTACACAGCGACATCATCTGCGGTGACTTTTCCGGATGTTTCGTCATCCATCGCACGGTTCCGCCGGCGCATATGCTGATTGTCAACGGTAATAATGTATCCGGCATCACCGTATATTTCCATATCCTTCCTGTTAAAAGGCCAGTTCCAGGAAGCCTGGATCAGGCATTGTGAATCCGGGTACTTGACAAGAATGGTGGCATCATCGTCTACTTTGGGATAAATATCGGGTTTAAACTGGCGGGTAACCGCAGTGACCGACAAGGGTTTTTCACCTTTTGTGAGCGCGGTCATCAGATTGGCGCCGTAACAGCCAAAATCGACCAGGGCTCCACCCCCGTTCAAAACAGGATCGGTAAGCCATTCCAAAAAAAACTTGTCGCATCCGATCTCGCCGGGTCCCTGGTGACCGTGATGAAAGACTGCTTTCCGGAGTTTGCCGACGAAATTTTCATCAACCAGTTCAAACGACCGGGCAGTCGTGGGATACCAGGAAGTTTCATAATCGGTCAGCAAATGGATGTTGTATTTCCGGGCCAGTTCAGCCATCCGCTGTGCGTGCTCAACGCTCACAGCCAGCGGCTTTTCAACCATTACATGAATTCCCCGCGGGGCACAGGCCTCCACAACTTTCAGATGGTCATACACTGAGCCAAATGCAACAACAGCTTCCGGCTTTACCGCATCCAGCATTTTTTCAAGATCGGCGTAAACAATACCGGAAGGCAGCTTGTATCGTTTGACGATTTGCTGAACCAGTTCCTGGTCGGGCTCGGCAATACCGACTAATTTAAAATCACCTTTATCGGGTCTTCCCAAAATAAAGGAAATATGTCCATGACTCATTCCTGCTACGCCCAGCCGGATAGGCTTTACTGCCGCTGTCTGTACCGCTTCGCAAGCCAGCAGACTCATCAAAAATATTGCTATAAGATTTTTCTTCATCATTTCAGTTTGCCTGGAGATTAATTGTACACGGTTACGGTTTCCGAAAACCCAAAGATATCACTCCCTGGAAATTCAGCGGACAAAAGTGATCAAAAAAATGATGACGGACAGCGCACGAACCCGATGGTAATAACCCATAACGCGAAATTTCACCGATTCTTATCCGTTCATATTTTTCCGGAAATAAATTTTGCGGAAGTAAAAAGTAGTTCTATATTTGCACCCACGTTCCGCGGGCGTTGCAACCTGCATTAAGATTGGGAAAATCCGTTAAAGACGGATCGCTGTTAAGAATCGCTCAGACCAGCAAAATTCTTTTCTTTTTAGGGACTCACGGAGAGATGGGTGAGTGGCTGAAACCAGCAGTTTGCTAAACTGCCGTACGGG
>JBCFBK010000009.1:59800-137598 GCA_038562555.1 Prolixibacteraceae bacterium
CCCTCTCTCCGCATTGACGCACCTGCATGGGGTGCAAGGGGTCGAAAGTCCGGATCCTGGTACCTCAGCAAAGCCAAAAAATTTCGGGATGTAGCGCAGTCCGGTTAGCGCACCTGCTTTGGGAGCAGGGGGTCCCAGGTTCGAATCCTGGTATCCCGACTGATTAACAGTCCCATCAAACAATATGTTTGATGGGACTGTCTGTTTCTTTCGGAGTAGCAAAAGGACAGGTACGTATCGTCCGAAACATGAAAGATGGATCTAATCAACATATTGAAATAAGAGATGGATAGACGTAAAGCAATGAAGATAACCGCCGGTGTTATCGCCGGAGGCGGAACCGGTTTGTTTGCGCTTTCGAAAGCACTCAAGGCTGAAAACCCACCGCTGCCTGTGCCTCAGAAACTGGAATTTACCCCCGCGGAAAATAAGTGGCAATATACACCCCTTGATCCGTCCGTTTCCGCTAAGCTGGCCTATCGGGCATATAGCGAGGGAAGCTGCATGTATGCAACCGTTGCAAGCGTCATTTCACAACTGGCGGAAAAGTTTGGTGAGCCATACGCCTCATTCCCAACGAGCATGTTTAAGTATGGACATGGTGGTATTGGCGGGTACGGATCGGTATGCGGCACATTGAATGGGGCGGCGGCACTTCTGGGCTTACTCATCCCGGATAAAAAGGTCCAGGATAAAATGATAACCGATATCTTCCAATGGTACGAAAAAGAATCGCTTCCGGTGTTCAGTCCCCATGAAGCCAGCCTGGATTTTAAGCCTCCCGCAAGCGTTTCCAATTCGGTGCTGTGCCATGCATCAAATACTACATGGTGTAAAGAATCAGGATTCAAGGTCAGCAGCAACGAGCGGAAAGAAAGGTGCCGCCGGCTAACCGCCGATGTCGCACAAAAAGTAACCACTGTCCTCAACGAAATTTACACGCATACTTATATGACAGGTGTTCACAGCAATGAAACCGTAAACACCTGCGTAACATGCCATGGAAACGATGGCAAGCTGGATAATACCGCCGTCAAAATGAGCTGCAGTTCTTGTCATTCCGAATCAGTTGCGCATCAGGTTTTTTCAGATGTGCATTACAAACTGATGGAATAATCAGACAGTAACCAGAGTCAGTGCATTTTCGACTGCTTCAGCTTTGGTCGTCGCCAGAGAAGTTCCCTCAGCTCTGACTACTTCAACATCGGTCATTCCCAGAAATCCTAAGACTGTTCTTAGGTACGGCGACACAAAGTCATAAGCCTGCATGCGTCCGCTGGAATAAATGCCGCCGGACGACATGGCAATGTACACTTTTTTGTTTTTAACCAATCCTTCGGGTCCGTTTTCGGTATAACGGAACGTAACCCCTGCCCTTGCGATGTGATCAATCCAGGCCTTCAGCGCGGAGGAAATTCCGAAGTTGTACAAAGGTGCTCCGATCACAATGATATCTGCATCAAAAATTTGTTGAATAGCCTCGTCGGAAACGCGCAACAATTTCTGTTGTGCATCGGTCCTGTTTTCGACGGGTGTATAAAAAGCACCCACAACATCCTTATTCAGATGCGGGAATTCTTCTTCCACCAGATGTTTTACCGCAACCTGGCTATCCGGATAGACTCCTTTTATTCTCTCAATGATCCTGTTTCCCAGTTTAACACTGTAAGAACCCTCTCCGTTAAAACTTGAAATAACATGCAATATATTCTTCATGGCTATCAGTATTTATTAAACCAAAAATACTTATCTTCGCTTTACATTTGTTAGTAGTATACTTTAGGTAAGTAGTTACCTATATGTTACCATACCTTAAAATCAATAAGTTATGAATATAAGCTCGGAAGTCTGCCTCAAAAAACTGGTTGCCATAGACGATGCGTTGTACGTGATCGGAGGTAAATGGAAAATCAAGATCATTATTGCCTTAACCGAAGGCTATAAACGGTTTAACGATATCCAGCGGGTGGTTGGCATTTCGGCAAAAATGCTTTCCCATGAACTAAAGGAACTTGAACTCAATGGCTTCGTAAAGCGGAACGTCTATACCGAAACGCCGGTTGTGGTGGAATATGAAATCACCGAGTACAGTGATTCCCTGCAGGATATTCTGAAATCGCTGAGCGAATGGGGAGAAAGGCACCGGGACAAAATCAGAAGAGAGCGATCGTAACTGTGCATGATTTCGGCTCCCAATGAAGATCAATATGGTTTTCAAAAGAAAAAATCAAAAACAACCGCCGAAACAGAACATCTCAGGCAGATACCGTTGTTATAATTTTATTCAAACATGAAAAATTACGAACAATGAAGGCAATCGCATTAAACCAGCCGGGAGGAACAGAGCAGTTCAGGTATGTCTCGCTCAATACTCCCGTTATCCAATCCCGTGAAGTGTTGATTGAGGTTAAGGCAATCAGTATTAACCCGGTAGATGTAAAAACCCGCTCCGGAAGGGGATTATACTCCCGTCTGGCGGGTGAGAACCGGCTCATTTTAGGATGGGATATTTCAGGGATTGTCGTCGAAACAGGCAATGCAGTAACCGAACTGGTGATTGGCGATGAGGTTTTCGGCATGGTGAACTTTCCCGGACACGGACAGGCTTATGCCGAATATGTTGCCGCGCCGGCCGATCATCTGGCTCTGAAACCGGCGAACATTTCCCATGAAGAAGCAGCAGCATCGACCCTGGCGGCCCTGACCGCCTGGCAGGCCATCATCCATAATGCTAAAGTAAAGGCGGGTCAGCGGGTGTTGATCCATGCGGCCGCCGGCGGAGTTGGCCATTTCGCCGTGCAAATCGCCAAAAATGCAGGTGCCTGGGTCGCCGGCACATCATCGGCAGCCAACCGCGACCTGGTGATGAGCCTCGGAGCCGACCAACATATTGATTATCGTTCAGTGCGCTTTGAAGAAGCCGTGTCGAACATCGATTTTGTGCTTGATACCATCGGGGGTGAAAATATCGACCGGTCGCTGCTGATCATGAGAAAAGCAGGAACATTGATCAGTATCCCGACCGGCCTCAACGAATCCGTTACGCAAAAGGCAAGAGCATTGGGGATCAATGGCTATTCTATTCTAGTCCACTCAAGCGGTTCAGATATGAAGGCGCTTGCAGCGATGCTCGAAAGCGGGAAACTGAAAGCCCATATCTCCCGGACTTTTCCTTTTGATGAAATGGCCGACGCTCATAAACAGATCGAAAGCGGGCATACGGCAGGAAAAGTTGTCGTAACCCTCTGACTTCATTTCGACGATCTGTTTTCCGGTCAGCGATCAACCGCGTCTTTGATTGTAATTTGGGAGTGCCTGTATCGCCGACCCTTCCAGAACTTTTTGATTGTCAGCTAAAACCGGCTGCCGGTGGGTGGCTGTGTCAAATACGGTGCAGTAATCGCTTACCTTATTGGTTAATGCCATTTGGAAAACGGCTAAGGGGTAATGCCCATTGATTGTGGGGCAGGAAATTCGCGGATTGGACCGTAACGCATGTAGGAATCAAACACTTCTTTATCTGGTCCAACGATACGGGGATCTTGCGACTGCTTCAGTTCTTTAAGCAGCCTCTCTTTCATCTTGCGCTCAATTTCTGCAAAAGCCTGATTCCCGGATAAATTTTTCAAGCAGGCAGGATCATTTTGAACATCAAATAATTCAAATTCAGGCCGCTTGTCGTGTGCCAGGCCGAAGTAATTCCTGACGCGGTCGTCTTCCCGGTTTTCTATTATAAAGGATTTTGTTGGTGCGTCGTCTATATCCGTGAAGGCCAATTCCGAATGATGCCGCCCATTTTCATCAACCCCGTACATCGCTTCCAATTCGTTTTCAGTATCTTGTTTTATCCGCTGAGGTGCACCTGCCGGCCAACGGTCCGGTTTCATATTCCAAATCAGCAAATACTCCCGACTCCGTATGACCCGTTGCGGATAACCCCAATTTCTGTAGCGGGAAGAAGAATGGCGTTCCCGCCCTGAAAAAACATATTCTCGTGAAACGTCCACTGTCCCTTGTTTCTTTGACTCGAGGAGATGGCAAAAACTTTTTCCTGAAATCGGCAGCATTCCTTCGTCCGTGGTCTTCGAAAGTTCAAGGATTGTCGGGGCAAGATCGGAAAAACTGATTGGATCATCTACCGTCCGGCCGCCGGGAAAGCCTTTGGGGAAACGCACCGCAAATGGCACATGGATACCATACTCATAACTGTTTGCTTTTGCCCTCGGAAACGGCATTCCATTATCGGAGGTAACAATAACAATTGTATTTTCCAGTTCACCGATCTCTTCAAGATACGATAACATACGCTGCAGGTGAAGATCGAACCACTCTATTTCCACGGCATAATCGAGCAGGTCGCCTCTTACGATTTCATGGTCCGGCAAGAAGCCGGGAACCGATACATCTTCCGGTCTTTTGCCGGTCCGTTTCCAGGAATTCAATTCATAATCGCGATGAGGCTCCGTGGCGCCATACCAAAAGAAAAACGGCTGATCTCCACGGACATTCTCCATAAAATACTTAAAATTTTCAAAATAATCCACCTGACTGATCCCCGCAGCCGGACGCTCGTCCTGGGGAGTACCCTTTACGTAGCGAATATTGCTGTGAGCGATTCCTGCAGCGTCGGTTGCGCGCCAGAGCGAATCTTTTTTATCACGGGCATACTGGAAAGGTCCTACCCCCTTCCCGGTGCGGCCGGTAACATACCCGTTGGCATCAAGCAGATCAACGAACGGCACGTGTTTTTTCATCCAGGACGAAGCATGTTGCCCCGATTGTTCATTTTGCCAGTGATACCGTCCTGTGACAATTGAGCTGCGTGACGGGGCGCAGCCCGGAGAACCGGCAATGCAATTGGTGAAGTAAACGCCCTCCCGGGCTACCCTGTCGAATGCCGGAGTTTTTATGAATGTACTCCCGGCAAAACCTGTATGGATGAACGACTGGTCATCGCTAATGGCGAAAAGAATATTAGGGCGCCCGGAGGATTCCGGTTTTTCGGTTGAATAACCGAAAAACTGAAAGGACGCAAGGGTAAGGCTACCAACAACAGCTATCTTCATAATTTCGGGTTTAATAAACCAATCTTCTTTCAGGCCACAATTGCATGGCATCGTCGATAATCCGCTGATGGTAGCCGAGGCCCGCTCCGGCATCATCCCGTGGAAAATCCTTCTCTTTAAACCGCTTCCAGTCTTCCATGCTCAACAGACTGTCGGTGCAACTATATTGAAACGCATTTAATCCCTGCAGAAAAACATAGCCCTGTTCTGTTTCATTGACTTCTTTCATAATAAAATCAAATGCAGTAACAGGATCCCCGCAAGCGCCAAGTGCCTGTGCTGCCATGATCCGGTTAGCAGCAATATCGTCATTTTTAATCATTCTCACTAACGACGATTTTGCCTGTGGTTCGCCGGATCGGGTCAGAAAAATACCATAAGCGCCCCAGAATCTTATGATTGGATTGGCGCTCTTCAAATATTCAATGCAGGAAGATAGTCTGTCCGGTTTACCGGAACTTGCAGCTTTCGCGACTTCAAGAATTTGTTCAATCGGGTAATCGTTACTTTGCGCATATTCATACAAAGTTTTATATGCTTTAGTTTCACCGGCTAAATCGTGAAACATGGGTTCGGGGATTAAACCGACATCGCGGGTTTCAATCATCCATGTGTCCAATCTTTCAGAAAGTTTTACCAGAATTTCATGTTTTTCTTTTTCCGTCGAAAGGTCGGAAACATGCCATGGATCAATCTCCGTGTCAAACAGCTCAACCGGAGGTTTAGGCTGAAAAAACCGGGACTGTATCTCATTGCATTCGCCTTTTGCATAACATCCTTCCCATGCGCGCCAGTTTGCCTGCTCCTGATAGCCGTATCGGGTATCACGCCCCGGCGGACGATGAGGCATAAAATTCCGGATAAAATAATGCCGCCCGTCAGTAACCGCCCTGGAGAAATCATAACGCTCCGCCATCCGGTCACGATAAAAATAAACCATCTCATGATCTTTTTCCGCATGCGGGCCTAAAAATATCTTCCCCTGCATTTTCGGGGGAATATTACAGCCAGTGATGGAAAGCACTGTTTTTGCAAGATCAACGAAACAAACCATCCGATCGTCCATATTTCCCGGTTTTTTATCAGCGAGGTGCTTCCATTTATCAGGTAAATAGACGATGAACGGCACCTGAGTCCCGATATTATAAATGTAACGCTTTGCCCGTGATAGCTGACCCCCGTGATCCGAATAAAAGAAGACGATCGTATTATCGGCAAGCCCTTCTTCTTTCAACTCCTGCAACAGATTGCCCGACATGCTATCCATCAGGGTGATGAGATCGTGCAACCTGGCCCAGTCTTCCCTGATTTCGGTCAAATCGGGATGGTATGGCGGCAACGTGATATCACGCGGGTGAACACGGGGTTTTTCAGGGATCTGGTTTGTTTCGATATAGTGCTGAATCCGTTTTTTATTCAATTGGCTTTCGTGGGTAACCGTCAGGTTGAAAACTGCAAAAAAAGGCTGCCCGGGCCTCCTGTTCCGGTAGTGTGCCTTGTTGCTCGACTCATCCCACAAACGCGTGTCGTCTTCGTAATTGGAGTTGTAATCTTTCTTACTGCTATTCGTGCAATAATAGCCTGCCTCACGAAGAATCCTGGGATATGCCGGAATTTCGTCCGGCAACTGAATCCTGCTGCGCATTTGATGTGTACCGATCGTTGATGCATACATGCCCGAAAGGATTGTCGATCTGGCGACAGCGCAAACCGGGGCGTTGGCATACGCGTGGGTAAAACGGATCCCGTTTTGGGCCAACCCGTCGAGGTTTGGCGTGTGGGCTTCGGGACATCCATAACACCCTAAATAAGGGCTAATATCCTCGCAGGTTATCCAAAGAATGTTCGGACGTTCCGTTTTCGTTTTGCTACCGGGATTATTGCTTCCCCAGGAAACGCCATTTGCCGCGAATAATGCACATAAGGCAACGACAGATTTATTCATAATTGACCTTGTTTTGATAATGAGTTCCGGAATATTGCCGATCAAGAGGGTTATGCTTTTAAAAAGTTATTCCCCATCATATTCCAATGGCGGGACATTCTTGCCGGTACCGGGATACCCCTCGTTTTGGTTGATTACCCCACCTGTGTTGGCATTAATGGCATAGGAAGGCACCGGCCAAAAAATATGATGAGGTGAGCACGTGAAATAGTTCCCGTAAGCAGTGGCCACATTTTTATTGTAAAAATCACTCACTTCATTCACCCTGTCGTGCCAGAAATTATCTTGCGAAAGATTTGCCATGGAATAGGTTTTGCCGTTGTAACAGGCAATACCGGTACGGGCAAAAGTAATCGCCATCCTTGTCAATTCCAGTTTTCGGGATTCTTCATAATACAGTTCACGGTTTCTTTCATCGAGAATCGCCCCGATCCCTTGCAGTTGGATATCAGCAGCCGTGTACATATACCTGGCATTAGCCCGTTGCCTGATAACATTGATGTCGTTTGCGGCATTTTGCCATGCTTGTTTCCAGACAAATGCTTCTGCGCGAAGCAGATAAGTTTCTGCAAGCCGGTAAACATACCAGTCTCCTTGTCCGCCGGCCGGCTGGACCCTATCGGGGTCAGGTACCCATAGTTTATAATGCGGCCATTGAAACCAGCTTCGAATCGTGTCCAGACAAAGCAATACACCATCGTCACTACGTAACCGGAGGTTTTTGCCATACCACGCATTTTTACCTTTCAGCGCCGGGTTGTTGTAAACCAAAGACTCCATCGTTATCCAGTTCCCGTTGTCTTTTCGATGCCGGTAATCCTGCCAATCCATTTCTCCGTTGACGATCCAGACGTCACGTTGGGAATATCCGGAGGGACGTATCCTGGCAACGCCCCGACCGTATTTTTCGACAAGCCCGATTTCGGCACCCGCTTTATCTGTTAACCCGTTAGCGCCGTCCGGCGTTTTAATTATTCCTGTTTGTCCATAGTTTGGGGCAGCATTTCGCATCGATTGGGTGCCGAAACTATCCCACGTGTCGTTAGTTGAATTGTATCCCTTGTAGGTTATTTCTTCTCCGTATCTTTCCACGATCAGAAGCAGACCTTCCCTGTTTTCTCCAATACTTTTGTTCTCTATGCGGTGTAAATCCCAAACGACATCTTTCGTAGCCACATCTTTCTCTGATCCAAATCGTTGCGTCATCAGTCCATGCACCCCGCCATCGATAATATCTGAGGTTTGTTTGATCGCGTCATCAAATCTGCCCGTCAAAAGATAGAATTTCGCCAGCAGATGTCTGCAGGCTGCTTTAGTCACTTGTCCTCGTGGCACCTGATCGGCCTCCCGAACCCACTGAACGGCAAATTCCAAATCCCTGACCATTTTCTCCCAAATGGATTCTTTTGTGGTACTGAAAAAATCGACACGTGGTTCCTTTATCTCTTCAAGCACCAAAGGCACATCGCCATACTGAAGTGTTTTCGCATAATACCGGTACGCCCTCAGGAAATAAGCTCCTCCCAGTATCTCGTTTCTCCGCTCTTCGGAACTGAATTCCGCTTCATCAATTCGGTTGACAACCGTGTTGCAATCTTTTATTATCTTGTATGAATCGTCCCAATACCAACCAATTCGGGTGTAAGCAAAGTGGTCGAGATCTCCGTCAGGCAGCATTTGATTGTTAAGGTCCTGCCAGGGAGTGGCCTTGTCGGTCGACCCGTCAACAGCCACATCAGAATACTTCATATTCACGAGGAACGGGGGCTGATCGTTACTAAGTTCAACCCTTAATGAGGTTAGAGCTTTATTGAGTACCGCTTGTAAGCCGTCTTCATTTATAAGCACGTTTTCCGGCGCATAAAAAGATAATGGATTGGGTTCCAGAAAGCTTTCGTCGCATGAACTTGACACTACCAGGATGAACAGAATGGAGATACTCAATTTTTTTATATTTCGAATTTTTAGTCTCATAGTATTTTTTATTTAATGCATTTGCGATATGCTACAATGTCATATTTAATCCTAATGAAAATATCCGTTGTGCCCTGGTCCCGTCTTCCGGATCTCCGAATTTCCATTCCGGCGCCCACAGCGCGGCATTCCGAACATTAAGTGATAACCTGCATGTTTTTATAAACGTACGGTTTAACGCCGATTGCGGGAGGTTATAGGATACAGCAATATGCTCAAGGCGAATATATGACCTGTCGAACCAAACATTATAATTCACACCTTTGGCCGGAGCCGAGCGTAACCGGGCGTAGTCATCGGTCTGATTTTCCGGAGTCCAATAGGGGATGTCCCAGGTATTTCTCCTGTCTTCTATATGGTCGTCATGTTTCGCCTGTTCGAACGATGACTTCTGACCCCACAAGGAATAAATAACGAAAGATGCTTCCCAATTTTTATGAATACTAAAACTATTGGTCATCGTCCACCTAAACCGGGGGTCACGATCGCCTAAAAATTGTTTGTCATCATCAGTAAGCAAATTATCGCCGTCAACATCTTCCAGTCGAAAATCACCCGGAGCCTGATTCCATTTGGCAGCTTCTTCCTCTTCTCCCGTTTTCCAGGTTCCCAATACTTTGTAATCCCAGATTACATTTTTCGAGTGACCTATAAACCATCCGTTTTCTTTATCATCAGGCTCTTTCTGTCCGATTATACTCCCCTCTTTGTCGTAAACATCATATTTTTCGCCGGTAATCGAAACGATCTTGTTCCTGTTGAGCGAAAAATTGAAATTCGTCCGCCATTGAAAGTTTTCCCGGTTCATGTTTCTGGTGTTAATTGTAATTTCGAGACCGTTATTTTTTACTTCACCGAGGTTAGCATAAACACGGTCAAAACCTGTAATTGAAGGCAATTCCCGGTTTACAAGGACATCGGTCGTCTTTGCCTGGTAGCCTTCAGCCGATCCTGAGAGGACTCCGCCAAATAAATCAAAATCAAACCCGAGATTTACCGCCTCTGTTCGTTCCCATTTCAAATTTTTATTCTCCATGGTATTGATCAACAAGGTAGGAACAATGTAAGACACCCCCGTTTGTTCTGCATTAAGCGCTTTCCCTGATACGATCCGGGAAAGTGCGGCATAATTGTCAATTGCCCTGTTGCCATTTACGCCCCAGGAAATTCTGATCTTTAAATAATCAACAAACTTCGGCGAAAAGAACTTTTCCTCGGTAAGCACCCAGGCCAGTGCGGCAGCGGGGAAGGTAGCCCTGGGATTCGAATACCCGAATAAAGAAGATCCGTCACGCCTCACAGAAAGTGTCAATAAGTATTTGTTATTGTAGCCATAATTAAGTCTGCCCATCAACGCATCAGCAGTTTGCGTTTCGTCATTGGTCGACAGCACAGGCAGAGTACCGGTATTCATATTGTGATAGCCCAGGACATCATTTGGCGAAAAGTACCGGTTTTCCATACCGTCCGAATCCAACCGGTTTTTTTCAGCATTGGCCAGCAAGGTGACATCGATGCGATGGACATCCTTGAACGTGCGGTTCCAGTTGATGATATTGTCAACCTGCCATTCCCTGCTCAGTGAATTTTCACGCGAAGCTGAACCGCCGAATAATGCCCACGCAGGATGTGCTGAAGAATCATGGACATAATTATGCCGGAAAACAAGCCGGGTGGTGAAATTCATCGTATAAGTGATCCCAAAAGGCAACTCAACTATGGAATAGATTTTCGGAAAAAACGTGTAATACTGGTTTTCCCTGCTTCGATATTTTCTGGCCAGTAACGGATGTTGGGCCTGAATATCATCATTAGGATACAGACGAAGCTGATCACTGTCGTCAGCATAATACAGGCTGTACGGAGTCAGGTTTCGGTATTGCGATGCGTCTGCCGGGACGGAGCTTTCATCACGGTAAGAGAATTGCGCATTGATTCCGACTTTCAGAAATTTCGTCGCTTGTCCTTCCACGTTAATCCGGGAACGGATCGTAGAGAACTCATCACCCACCGTCAGGGAGGAATTATTCATGTACCCCAATGACCAATAATACTTTAAATTAGGCTTTTCTCCGGATAAACTGATATTATAATCCTGCCGGAGTCCGTTTTGGAAAATATCATCTTCCCAATCGCGGGTTAATCCGGCATTATAACTATCAATTTCGGTACTGGTCAAACGTAAACCCGACAACCAGGCATCCGTCATGTTTTCTTCATTCGTGCTGTGATAGGCCAGCCATTCATCCAGGTACTGGGAATCTATGGTTCTGGGATCGTCAAACGGGCTCCACTGGTCTGACGGGACAGTTGCCGAAAAAACAGATTTGAACATATCCGATCTCCATTTGATAAACCCCTCAGCATCGTAGGGCCGAACGCGGTTGGCGGCCGTGGCAACGCCAACGCTTCCGTTGAAAGTAATGACAGGCTTTTCACTTCCCACGCTTTTTGTTGTGGCTATGGCGATCACGCCATTTGTTGCCCTTGAACCGTATACTGCAGCAGAACTGGCATCTTTCAGTACATCCAGTCTTTCGATATCATTCGGGTTAATGTCGGAGATATCGCCATTGTAGATGACGCCATCCAGAACGATCAGCGGACTTGACCCGGCAGTCAATGTTGTTTCGCCCCGGAGCTCAAAAGAGCTGTTCCCTTTGGCAGATGTAGCATAACCAATATTAAGACCCGGAACTGTTGTTCGCAGCAAATCACTCACATTCGATGGGGTGAATTTTCTCATATCATCCGCTTTAACCTGCGTTATTGCTCCGGTTAAATCCGATTTTTTAGCTACGCCATAGCCAATGGCAACGACTTCGTCCAATCCGATCGTTTCCTCCACCATGGTGATATCCAGCGTGGATTTCCCGGCGATTAAGATCTCCTGCATTTTCATTCCGACAAACGAAAATACCAGGGTTGCATCATTCGGGATGTTAGGCAGCAAAAATTTTCCGCCGGCATCAGTGATCGTTCCCTGCGTCGTGCTTTTTAACACAACAGTAACTCCGGGAAGCGGGGCACCTGACGAATCGGTAACTCTACCGGAAACTGTTTTTTGTTGTTGATTTTGAATGCTGTTAAGGGGGGTAAGAACAATATGCCGGTCGTTAATTGTTGCTCTTACTTCAGCATCATCGAACAAACGTGAAAGCACACCGCTGACACTTTCATTTTTGATGGAAAGGTTTACCCTCCGGTTAACATCAATCAATTCCTCATTATACAGAAAATAGAAGTTGGTTTCTTCCTCTATTTTTGACAAAACTTCCCTGACCGTGACATTTTTCATTTGCAGGTTCAGTTTCGTGGTTTGCGAATATGAACCCATTGCGAATGCCTGAAAGGCACTGAACAACAGAATCAAAAGCGTGTTACGCATAATCAGCATTTTTTTTCGATACTTTGACAAGACAAAGCATACCCGATTCATGTTTTTTTTCATAAATTTGTCTGTTTCAATTAAACTTTTTTGGGCGTTAGCCTGAATTAAGTGAACAAAGGGGAGGTGTTGGACCACTTCCTCTTTTTTTGGTTTGTTGAGTTTTACTTCATTGTTTAGCGCTTATTTGAATGATTGATTTTTCCACATCACCTGTTCCTGTATTATATTCACCTGGTATGTAGTTGATCCGGATAGGAGAACTCATTTCCAGTAACTCAATTACCCGGTGAAGGGGTTCATTATCGAACACGGTCGTGAACCTGTACTTGTAAAGTCCCTGATCTTTGATTTCCACCTGAACGCCATACCAGCGCTCCAACTGCACAGCAAGCTCAGCCATGGTTGTCTTATTCAAAACGAGCCTGTTCCGGTGCCAGGCAATATGCTCGTCGGCATCAACCTTCTTCAGCACAGCCGACCGGCTGATCTTATCATAAACCCATAGTTCATTAGGCTTTAAATGAATCCGTTCTTGCGCTGATTCCGTATTGTTATCAAGTTGAATGCTGCCTTCCTTCAATACTACTTCCACCTGACCATCGCCGGGAAACGCCTTCACATTAAATTGTGTACCCAGCGCCCGTACGGTAAATTGATTTACCCTTACTTCAAAAGGGGAATCGGGGTTCTTTGCCACGTTCAGGAAAGCTTCCCCAACAAGTTCAACTTCGCGCGTCTTATTTATGAAAGGGATACTGTACCTGATCCTGCTTTCTGCATTTAGCCATACTTTTGTACCATCAGGTAAAACAACGCTGCTTCTGATCCCGGAGGGATTTGATATTTCCTGATAACTTATTTCAACGGGTACATCAGGTTTTTCCTCGTCGACCTGCTTCCAAACAGTAAAAATAAGCAAGGGAATGATCAGAATGGCCGCGATCCTGCTGAAACGGGACCAGATCATATGTACCCTGGAATGATTCCTGATCCTGTCGTATAAAGCGAAATAAGCTTTATCCGCATCGACTGTTTTAATCTCCGAGATTAACGCTCCTGCTTCTCCGTACTGGTCTTCTTTCGGTTGAGTGCTTTTACGTGCAAGATAACGGTCGAATATTGCACTGCCGTGTAGTTGATATGCTTTCTTGTTTCCCAAGTCTCTAATGATTTTCTTCCTGATCTGCCAGTAATACAAAAAAAAGCCAGGGCACACATATCCGAAAAATCAATTTTTCAGAAAAATTTTTCAAGAAGAATCAATAATCCTGCATAATCCTTCAGCTCCCGTCGCATAACTTTTAAGGCATTGCTGATCTGTAATTCAACGGTCCTCTTGGAAATATTCAGTTTTTCAGCTATTTCATCATTTTTCAGATCATCAAAGCGGCTAAGAATAAAAATTTCTTTAGTACGGGGAGGGAGTTTTTCAAATGCCTGTTTGATCTTTTCCTGAAGTTCGCCAGTGACAAAAAGGTCCTGTTCATAGGTAAGGTTACTGCCCATGATCTGTTTTAGCTCTTCAATTTTTCGGGTTTCGTAGTTCCTGCTGACAAGAAAATTAATTCCTCTGTTTTTAACGGAAGTAAATAAATAAGATTTTAGCGAGGGGCCTTCTTTAATCTGATCCCGGCGCTTCCAGAGCCTGAAAAAAAAGTCCTGAACGATTTCTTCGGCCTCGGCTTTATCGAGCGTTATTTGCGAGACAAAGATCACAAGTCCCGGATAATAGTGCCTGAACAGCAACTCAAAAGCCGTTTCATCCCCCTGGATGAAACGACTAATCAGAATATCTTCGGAAATGCCGCTGATCTTTTGCATGTCCAAAAATAATCAAAACTGAAAAGCGATTATCGTTTTGACGTTTTTTATTAAAGAATGGAACCGGCGCAAATACACCGGTTCCGCGAGGCCTGCTTCCGTCGCTTACACAGCTCCAACTTTCTCTGTTTGTACCACTTAGTAGCCGGGAACAATCCCCACCCAATCATCAGCGAAGGAGCACCGATAGATCAGCGATGGATCAAACAGTTACTGCATGGGCAGGCCAAACGGAATGATGACCACCGAACGAATAGGTAGTATCCCTCCCCGGTTCGCCCGCCAGGAAGCTTTAACGGACACGCGTCCAGGTTCAGATACTTTTTTCAAAAAAAAAGCCTTTTCGGCTCAGGGGTAAGCCCGCCTTTTCACACTATATAGATAGAAACAGAATCTATTTATGATGATTGACAGGATTAAGATAGATGAATTGGCGGATAAATGGCTGAAAGGGACCATCACTGAAGAAGAAAAACAGTACTTCGAAGGTTGGTATAACCGGGAAGCAGGACGGCATCCGGAATGGTCACGTGATCTTGACGAGCAGACCCTGAAAAAAAGGCTGTTGGCCGGAATTTTTAACAAAATAGAAGTCAACGAACAAGCTGAAGGGAAAACCTTGTCTGATACTCACCGCAGAAAGCAGTTGTATAAATGGTCTTCGGTTGCTGCCGCGGCTGTTGTCATTTTTGCAATCGGCACCTGGCTTTTTCAACGCCACGATCCCTCATACCAGACGGAGAACAAACAAAGTAATGTGCAGATTGATCTTCCCCCCGGCCGCGAAGCTGCAATCCTGACCTTGGCCGACGGTTCAAAGATTGACCTGGATTCCACTCAGAACGGTGATGTAACCGTTCAGGGAAAGACAGTTATCAGCAAGCAGGGCGGACAGGTAGCATACACCCCTGGCGAGAAAAAAAAGGGACCGGTACTCTATAATACGATCACCACCTCCCGTGGCAATCAGTACAAGGTGGTATTGTCCGATAGTACACGGGTATGGTTGAACTCTGCATCATCTCTGCATTATCCGGCTACATTCTCCGGTGATGCGCGACTGGTAGAGTTAACCGGCGAAGCTTATTTTGAAGTGGCAAAAAATGCATCAATGCCTTTCCGGGTGAAAGTCAACGGCATTGAAGTAGAAGTGTTGGGGACACATTTTAACATTAACGCTTACGCAGACGAAGGCGTGATGGAAACGACATTGCTGGAGGGATCTGTTAAAGTAATGAATGACGACACCTTTGTTTTGATCAAACCGGGAGAAAAAGCAGCAATCAGAAATCAGGAAACGCAGATAGCTATAAGCGAAGCAGATCTTGATCAGGTGATGGCCTGGCGGAACGGCTTTTTTGAATTCGACGATACAGAACTGCCGGCCATTATGCGACAAATCAGCCGATGGTATAATGTGGATATCCGGTATGAAGGGCAGCCAGGCGATAAAAAATTTGGCGGGCGAATCAGCAAAAAGCTGAACCTGGGAAATATTCTTACCCTGCTTGAAGCTAACGGAGTTCAGTTCGCCCTCGATGGACAAACATTGGTTGTAAAACCATGAAAACAGGCGCAAGACACAAGTATCAAGACACAAGACAGAAGAAGCAGTTAGCTATGAGCTCTTAGCTTTTAGTAAAAAAACTTCAAACTGAGATAACAACAGAAACAATAGTAACAACAAAAACCTTTAACTGAAATTTTAAACCTGGCTGTATGAAAAAAACGTAACCTTTTCTTCCTTATGTTGCTTATGAAAAAACCGGATCGAGCGTGCGGCAAAATCCGGTTAGGTCTCAGGCAGCATCAGCATTTTTGTGTGAACAACTTGATAATGACTAAACCCAAAACATGGTAAAATTATGGATTTAAATTTAAGAAAATTTAGTCTGTGGTATAAATTTTTGCGCGTGATGAAACTAACGACCTTTATATTATTGGTTTTTACCCTGCATATCAGCGCCAGCGGGCTTTCCCAGAATGTGACCCTCGCCGTAAAAAATATGTCGGTTCAAAAAGTGTTAAAACAAATATCCAGGCAAACCGGCGTATCGATCATTTACAATGAATCCTATTTCGATGAGACGGATCGGGTGACGCTTCAGGTGGATCATATGCCGATCGAAGATGTTCTGAAGTTATGCCTGGAAGGGAATGACTATTCACCTGTCATAGACAATGGCATGATCCTTATCCGAAAGAATAAGGAGTCGCAACCCGCACAAGAGGACAAGAAGGTAAAAGGCAAAGTAACTGATAATGAAAATAAGCCCTTGCCTGGGGCGACAATCACGGTCGTTGGTACTACCCGCGGCGTGATCACGGATAATGACGGAACTTATTCGATTGAAGCCGGTCCCCGTGATAAGCTGGTTTTTTCTTTTATTGGAATGGAGAGTCAGATTATCGATATCAGCAATCGGCAAGTCATTGACGTCACGTTAAAAGAAAAATCAGAGGAAACGGAAGATGTAACGATTGTGGCTTTCGGTAAACAGAAAAAGGAGTCTGTCATAGGATCCATTACAACGGTAAAACCGGCCGAACTGAAAGTACCAAGCAGTAACCTCACAACAGCATTATCAGGAAGGGTAGCCGGAATTATTTCCTATCAACGAAGCGGAGAACCGGGACAGGATAATGCTGATTTTTTTGTGCGTGGGATTACTACTTTCGGTACCAACACAAATCCTCTTATTCTGATTGACGGGATTGAACTCAGTTCCGCGGACCTCGCCCGTTTACAACCTGATGATATCGCCAGTTTTTCGATTATGAAAGATGCGACGGCAACGGCTTTATACGGCGCCCGCGGTGCAAATGGGGTTATTCTGGTCACAACCAAACAAGGTGTGGAAGGGCCGGCAAAGATTTCGGTACGGTTGGAAAATTCTTTTTCAATGCCGACCACCGACATTGAATTTGCAGATCCCGTAACTTACATGAAATTACAAAATGAGGCAATCCTCACCCGTGATCCGGGAGGGACGCTACTCTATTCTCAGGAGAAAATTGAAAATACGGAAGCGGGCATGAACCCCGTGATCTATCCTGCTAACGACTGGAAGAAGATGTTGTTCAGGAATTTTACCACAAACCAAAGGGCCAATCTTAGCGTGAACGGCGGCGGCGGAGTGGCAAGGTATTATGTGGCTGCCGCTTTTAACCGGGATAACGGTATACTGAAAGTAGACAAACGAAATAATTTTAACAATAATATTGCCATCAACAATTATACCCTGCGTGCGAACGTCAATATTGATATATTCAAAGCAACGGAGCTTATTGTCCGTCTGCACGGTAATTTCGAAGATTACAGCGGTCCCATTTCAGGTGGTGCAGAAATGTATCGTCTGATGGTACATTCAAACCCTGTTCTCTTTCCGGCCTATTTCCCTATAGATGAAGAACATAAACATGTCAAACATATCATGTTTGGCAATTATGAAAACAGTTATACCAACCCTTATGCGGAAATGGTAAAGGGGTATAAAGATAAGTCCCGGTCACAGATGCTGGCCCAGGTGGAATTGAAACAGGATCTAAGTGCCCTGACAAAAGGATTATCCGTCAGAGGAATGATGAATATTACCCGGCTGGCTCAATTCTCAGTCACAAGAGCATACACCCCATTCTTTTATCAAATAGGAAGTTATGACAGGCAGACAGGTGCATATGCTCTGACTCAAACAACCGTGGGGACAGAATATTTGGGTTATTCTGAGGTTGACAATGACAGGGTTATGAATTCCACGTTCTATTTTGAAGGGATGGCCAATTACAACCGCGATTTTGCTGATAAACACAGTGTCAGTGGGTTATTGGTCTTTATGACCAGACAGAGCATGGATGCCAATGCTGGTTCCCTGCAATTATCACTCCCATCACGCAATCTGGGATTATCGGGACGTATGACGTATTCCTATGACCACCGGTATTTTGCCGAATTCAATTTTGGCTATAATGGGAGCGAACGATTCGATGCAGAGCACCGGTTCGGTTTTTTCCCGTCAGCCGGAGTTGCATGGAGCATTTCCAGCGAAAACTTCTGGAAACCACTTAAACCGGTAGTTTCAAATCTAAAATTACGTTATTCTTATGGCCTGGTGGGGAATGATCAAATCGGCAGCAATCAGGACCGCTTTTATTACTTATCGGAAGTCAATATGAGCGATGCGAATAAGAGAGCAACATTTGGGCAGGATCTGAACAATACCATAAATGGGGTAACTGTGAGCAGGTATGCCAATTCTGCTATTACCTGGGAAACTTCCACCAAACAAAATTTTGCGATGGAAATCGGTCTTTGGGATGATATCAGCATTATTGCAGAATATTTTACAGAACACCGGAAAAACATCCTGATGACCAGGGACGCTGTTCCCCGTACCATGGGATTATCAGCGTTGGTCAGATCAAATGTAGGTGAAGCCTCCGGAAGCGGAGTTGACCTAAGCCTTGAATATCAAAAAAACTGGACCAATGATTTCTGGACTTCCATTCGGGGCAATTTTACATATGCGACCAGCAAATACGAAGTTTATGAGGAGCCGCAATATGACGAGCCCTGGCGCACCAGGGTAGGGAGATCGCTCCGGCAAGAATATGGTTATCTGGCCGAAAGATTATTTGTAGACGATATTGAAGCGCAAAATTCACCTGTACAGGAAGTCGGGACGGATCTGTACGGCGGGGGAGATCTTAAATATACGGATGTGAACAGAGATGGCAAAGTGGACGATGCAGACCGGGTGCCGATAGGCAATCCAACGGTTCCTGAAATGGTCTATGGATTTGGATTTTCCTTAGGATATAAAGGCGTCGACTTCTCCGCGTTTTTCCAGGGCACAGCGAATGAATCGTTCTGGATCAATGCGGCGGCTACCTCCCCTTTTAATGAAAATGCCCAGCTCCTTAAAGTATATGCCGACAGCTACTGGTCGGAAGAAAACCGGGATATCTATGCTACCTGGCCCAGATTGAGTCCAACCATCAACAGCAACAATGTCCCGGGAGCTGTAAAACGGAGCGGCAACTGGCAATGGGACACCAAGAATACCTGGTTTATGCGTGACGGATCTTTTCTAAGGCTTAAACAAGTAGAGCTGGGATATACTTTCCCACGAGTATGGACCGAAAAAATGCATATGTCTAACCTGAGGTTTTATGTAAGTGGAACAAATCTGCTTCTCTTTAGCAAATTCAAACTATGGGATGTGGAAATGGCCGGTGAAGGTCTGGGTTATCCAATACAGAAAGTTTTCAATATGGGTCTCACCATCAGCCTCAATTAAGAAAAATCAAAAACTGAACAAGATGAAATGGATAAAAAAATATCGGACTATAAAAATGTCAGCGATCCTGCTAATCATGCTTACTGCCTGCAGTGAATATCTGGATGTCGTTCCGGAGGGCGTTGCAACCATTGATCTGGCCTTCAATCAAAGGGACGAGGCTCTCAAATACCTGTATACCTGTTATTCCTATATGCCAAAGCATGGTAATCTGGCCCAGGACCCGGCAATTTTGGGTGGAGACGAATTGATCACCTATAATGAATCGTTTCGGTTCAATATTTCTGCTTTTCAGATCGCTTTGGGAATGCAAAATGCAACATCGCCGATTCTCGATAAATGGGGAAGCCTGTATCAGGGAATACGCGATTGTAACATCTTTCTGGAAAACGTACATAAAGTGCCCGATCTGCCTGACTGGGAAAGGGATCAATGGATTGCAGAAGTTAAATTCCTGAAAGCCTATTATCACTTCTACCTCATCCAAACATATGGTCCCATACCATTGGTAAAGGAAAATCTCCCGGTAGATGTTGTTATTTCAGAAGTAAAGGCTTTCCGCGATCCTGTTGACTCCTGCTTTAGCTATGTTGTTAAATTGCTGGACGAAACCCGGAGTGCACTTCCTTTAAAAGTTCTGGACCCTGCAACGGAACTGGGACGCATTACCAGGCCGGCAGCCTTATCCCTGAAGGCAAAAGTTCTGGTTACTGCTGCCAGTCCTTTATTCAATGGTAATAACGATCAGTCAACTTTACGCAACAGCGACGGAACACCATTGTTTAATGCGACATACGTCCCGGAAAAATGGAATGCGGCTGTTACTGCATGCAAAGAGGCGCTGGCTGTCTGTGACGAGGCGGGGATGGAACTATACTATTATCCGGCATCAGCATTGACAAAACTGACGGATACGATCGTCACGCAACTGAGTCTGCGGAATGCTTTCTGTGAACGATGGAACAGCGAGATTATCTGGGCCAACACACAGAGCATTGCTGCCGGAGGAGCGTCCGGAATACAGCAATTAGCAACTGCCAAATTAAATCCTTCATTCCGGGATGCACCGCAGATCGGGCCTGCTTCAATATGCCCTCCTCTTAAAATGTCCAAACTTTTTTATACGCAACATGGCGTTCCAATCTCCGAAGATAAAACGAGAAATGCCGGTATGCTATATTCTTTACGGACAGCACAAACTGAAGAAAAATTATATATCAAAGCAGGCAGCACCACAGTTGATCTTCATTTTGACAGGGAACCCCGTTTCTACGCCTGGCTGGGGTTCGATTGCGGAATATGGTACGGTCAGGGAAAGACCGATGACAAACTGGAACTTTGGTCTGTTGAAGCAAAAAAGGGCAATATAGATGGTCATATCGGGACCAATAACGGAACGAGAACAGGATATTTCTGCAAAAAATATGTTCATTATAATAATGTGATAAGCAGCCTGACCTCCTATTCGGTAACGCCCTACCCATGGCCGGTTATCCGATTAAGCGATTTGTATCTCTTGTATGCTGAGGCCATTAATGAGGCAGAGGGACCTGATGGAGCAAATCAGGTCGAACTGTTCCGTTATATTGATCTTGTACGGGCCCGCGCCGGACTTGAAGCTGTCAAGGATTCGTGGGATAAATACACCAACAATCCCAAATATTCAACCAAAGAAGGAATGCGACAGATTATTCAGCAGGAGCGAATGATCGAGTTGGCATTCGAAGGGCATCGTTTCTGGGATGTACGGAGGTGGAAGTCGGCCCCTGATGTATATAATAGTTCCATTGAATCGTGGAGTGTACAACAATACGAGACCGCAAATTTCTATCGGCCGGAGATCTTATATACGCAAACATTCGGAGTCAAAGATTATTTCTGGCCTGTTAAAAACAGTGATATTATCAACAATAGGAAGCTCATTCAAAATATCGGATGGTAATTACCATAACCCTAAAGAAGAAGTACAATGAAAAAAATGTATACCTATATTGTAACCATGAGCCTGATTCTTATTTTGGGGCATAGCTGCGAAGAAGAAGGGCGGTTGGATCATATCGACTATAGTGCAGCTGCACCCGGGCAGGTACATGATATAACGGTAAAAAATAACCCCGGAGGAGCTACGATTAAATATAGTCTTCCTGAAGACGAAAATCTGCTGTACGTGAAGGCAGAATATGAAATACGGAAGGGTGTGGTCAGGGAAAGTAAGGCTTCCTACTACGCAGATTCGTTGACTTTAGACGGATTTGGGGATACCAGGATCTATGATGTAAAAATCTTCAGTGTGGGCAAAAACGAAAAAACGTCTGAACCTTTGATTGTACAGGTCAATCCTCAGACCGCCCCTGTAGTTTTAGCTGCCAAGGAGCTGAAGAGCGCTTTTGGCGGGGTGAGTGTTACTATTGAGAACCGGTACGAAACCGATTTGGCCATTGTGCTCATGACAGACACAGCAGGGACAGGTTATTGGAACACCTTGCAGACTTTTTATACCTCCGCTGCCAGGAGAACCTTTTCCTACAGAGGGCTTGACACTACCCCGGCGCGGTTCGCGGCCTACGTTCGCGACCGCTGGAATAATATCTCTGATACAATAGAGGCAACCCTGACCCCCAGATACGAAGAATTTATTCCCAAAAATGACTGGCGTGAAATACATTTGCCCACCGACACCTATGATCCGATTGAAGGGCGTGCTGAATACATGCTTAACCGGGCATTTGACGGCATCATTAACCAGGCAAATACCATGTTTGCCACCAAAACAGATGCCCCGATGCCTCAATGGGCCACGATCGATTTGGGCACAACAATCATTATGAGCCGGCTTAAAGTTTTCCACCGATCAGGAGCAGCCAGTGGATGGACAGGCGCCAATGTGAAAAAATTCGAACTTTACGGTTCAATGAACCCCAGTTCTGACGGGAGTTGGGATAGCAGTTGGATCTCGCTGGGAAAATTCGAGGCTTCCCCTCCATCAGGTGGTGTCGGGCCCTTGATTACCCAGGCTGATAGAGATTATGCCAGCATTGAAGGCATTGACTTTGATCTTGAGGCGAATGATTTTGCTCCGGATCCGTTTGTTCCCATACGTTATATCCGCTTTAAAACAACAGAGACCTGTAACGGACCATCTCTCTCAGGTTCTGTATGGATTAATGAGTTAAGCTTTTGGGGACAAATTCAGGAATAATCGGATTTAAATAACAGGCTATATGAAACGAACATGTTGCTTCATAACACCCCGGGAGATGGCAATAATTCTCAGCAACATGGAGTTCCACACTACCATAAAAAAAATTATTAGAGTATGAAAAAATTAATTTATATACTTATTGCAGGGATTGTTTGGAGTTTTTCTTCCTGTAAGGATATGGATAGCATTTACCAGGAATATATTGTTCCAAATGGACTTACTTACCCCGGAAAAGCTTTAAATCCGGTCGTATATGCGGGGAATAACCGGGTTAAGATTTCCTGGCTCAGGGGATCGGACCCCAATGTCGTAAAGGCCAGAATATACTGGAATAATTATACAGATTCTGTCGATGTTGATGTTCCGGCAGGTGAAGATACCATTTCCTGCATTATCGGGAATCTGCCGGAAAATACTTATTCTTTTTTTATCCGAACATATGATGTAAAGGGGAACGTCTCAATTCCTGCTGAAGCAAGAGGCACGTCTTATGGTGAAAAATATCAGGCCGGTATACTAAACCGGGCCATCAATAACGCAATCATCACCGGAACAACAGTTAAGATTGAATGGGGAACAATCGACACCTTGTCGGCTTATACTACAGAAGTCCGATATACGAATGCAGCGGGAGAAATAAAGACCTTGCGTGCTATGAGCAACCACGATGTTTCAATAATTTCTGACATACAAAAAGGAACTACATTTTTATACCGGACACTCTATGTGCCAAATCGTCTTGCCATCGATACCTTTTATACCGGCTTCCTGGAGAATAAGGAATACCTTTTGAACAAGAATGGCTGGCGTGTAGCTGGTTTTTCCACACAACATTCGGGAGCAGCCAACCTGGCTTCCAATGTAATAGATGGTAATCCCGCTACCCGCTGGCATACACACGCGACTGCGTCAACCTTTCCGCATTTTGTGACCGTCGATATGGGAGCTGAGTGGACAATGACTGCATTTGAAATATACAGGACTACAAATGACGACCGGGCCTTTGACACATTCCAATTATTTGCAAGCATGGATAATCTGAACTGGGTCGATTTGGGCGTGTTTAACTTTAACCGTTTTATTAATGACGGCCAATATTACGCGGTCCCTCCCACCTCCGGCAGATATTTTAAATTTGTCGGATTAACCGGTCCGAATAAATTTATGGTTACCGGCGAAATTAATGCTTATGGATTGTAAAGTTGTTCGAAGAAGCTGACGGAGAGTCCCGTTAAATCAAATTAATAGTTTTAAAAATGAGAATTCTGACCCCCTTACTGGTTTTTGTTTTTCTGTGGCTTTCCTGCTCGGTGTGGAAAGGGAATCATGAAGATGCGGCCGAAACAATGGCCGGCTCCTTTGAAAATCCCCCTTCATCGGCCCGCCCCGGCGTATTCTGGTGCTGGCTGAACGGGAACATGACCAACGAATCCATCACCCGAGACCTGGAAGCCATGTACGCCAAGGGGATCATGCGGGCCGAGATCTGGGATGTAGCCGCGGTCCGAAACCCGGACTTCATCCCGGCAGGAGGCGCCTTTTTGGGTGATGCATCTGTGTCGCTCATTAAGCATGCCATTTCGGAAGGAAAGCGGCTGGGGATGAAAATCGGCATCATTGCCTCCAGCGGGTGGAATGCAGGCGGTTCCTGGGTGACACCCGACTGGGCTTCCAAGGCGCTGTACTTCTCTGAAGTGCAGGCTGCCGGACCCGGCAGGGTTTCCATGGATCTGCCCTTTCCCAAACTGCCGTCCCACTGCCCGGTAAAGGCTGACGGCATGCCCGTTTTTTACAAGGATGTTGCTGTGCTGGCCGTTCCCTGGAACGATGGCAAAACCATTGACAGCCCTGAACCGGTGATCAATCTGACAACTCATTTTGCTGATGGTCGCCTGGACTGGGAAGCGCCTGCGGGCAAATGGAGCATTATCCGGTATGTTTGTTCCAATACCGGGCAGTCGCTCATTGTGCCGTCCCCGAAATCAAACGGGCTGTTTATCGACTTTCTCGATCCGAAAGCCACCGAAAGACACCTGAAGTATTTCATGGACCGCCTGGGCATTACCCCGGAGAACGCAGCCGATTCGGGTTTGGCTTACTTCGAATTCGACAGTATGGAACTGGAAAAAGGAACTCCCTGGACCGATTCGATGCCCGCCATTTTTCAGGAAAGGCAGGGATATGCTATTGAAAGCTACCTGCCGGTTCTTGCCGGGTGGAAACTGAAAGAGCAGGGGGAGCAGTTTTTATATGATTTCCGGAAAACAATCAGCGATCAGCTCATCTTCAGTCATTACACCACCGGCACCGGGTTCTTAAAAAAATACAAGGCAGAACTGGTAGCCGAAGCCGGCGGACCAGGCCCACCGGTCTGGAATACCTGCCCGGTCGACGCACTGAAGGCTCTGGGAAATGTTTCCGTTCCCCGTGGCGAATTCTGGATCCGGCACCGCAATATGTTCCTGATCAAGGAAATCTCCAGTGCTGCCCATATTTACGGTAAGAAAATGGTCGATGCCGAATCGTTCACCACCTGGAGAAGATGGAAAGATTCTCCCTACGAGATGAAGAAATATGTGGACCGGGCCTATTGCGAGGGACTGAACAATGTCACCTTCCATACCTTTGCCAGCACCAATCCGGAGGACGGACTTCCGGGCAGAACCTACCATGCAGGCTACGACATGAATCCCGGAACCACCTGGTGGAAGAAATCAAAACCGTTTATGGATTACCTCTCCCGTTGCAATTACCTGCTTCAGCAGGGACTGTTTGTGGCCGATGTCTGCTGTTATTACGGTGATCAGGCTCCTAACTTCTTCCCGTTATATCACAATGTCCCGGAAAAACCACGGCTGAAAGGATTAGGTGAAGGCTATGACTATGATGTGGTCAATACTGATGTGATCCTTAACCGGATGTCGGTCAAAAACGGGAGGATCACCCTTCCTGACGGAATGAGCTATACCTTGCTGGTGTTACCCGACCAGGAACAGATGCCCCTGGCTGTTCTGCAGAAAATCGAAACATTGGTGTCTGCAGGGGCAAGGGTGACCGGGCCGAAACCAACAGTGCTCCCCGGACTGAACTACAGCAGCCAGGAAAGGAAACTGTTCGAAGATCTGTCCGGCAAACTATGGGGAGAAATCGATGGAAAAGAAATAACGGAAAACGCTTACGGGAAAGGAAAAGTCATCAGCGGGATCCCGGCAGAGGAAGTGCTGACACAAAGCGGAATGGGGAAAGATTTTTCCTTCAGCGGTACTCCGGGTCTTGACTATATTCACCGGACAACCCGGGCAGGAGAAGTATATTTTATCCGCAATGAAGCCGAAGAGTGGGCCAAAGGGGAAGTACAGTTCCGGGTTACGGGAAAATATCCTGAACTTTGGGATCCGGCTTCCGGGGTTCAAACCAGGGTTGTGAATTTCAGGGCCGAACAGGAGCGGACTGCCTTTCAAATCGAATTACCTCCGCATGGATCCATGTTTGTCGTATTCAACAACGGGAAACGGAGCCTGGCTTCCACCGAAAGCCTGGACAATACAACAGAGCAAAAGCTGAAAGGTCCCTGGACGGTCAGTTTCCCGGAAGGTTGGGGCGCGCCATCAAAGGTGATCTTTGACCGGCTGCAGTCGTGGACTGATTTTCAGGAGCCGGGAATCAAATACTTCTCCGGAACAGCAACCTATCAAAAGATCTTCACGGTTGAAAATGAAAATAAAGGGAAAAACTGCTTCATTGATCTGGGCGAAGTGCGCGATGTGGCCGAGGTATTTGTGAACGGAAAGTCCGCCGGAATTTTATGGAAGAAACCATTCATAGCAGATATTACCGACTTGCTGCTCCCGGGAGAAAACGATTTGAAGATCGAGGTGGTTAATATGTGGATCAACCGGCTGACCGGTGATATGCAACTGGATCCCAAAGACCGGTATTGCAGAACCAATCAGCCTGATATCACCAGGGAGGGACTGCCCGGGGAAGACGTAACCTTCAGGGAACAGACCTCCGGTCTGCTCGGGCCGGTAAAGCTGCAATTTTTGCCTGATAATCCTAAGTCTGATTTCTGGTAAACTTAATTTATGACATAACGAACGAATGCTCCTTGGTAAATTTCCATTTGAATATCAGTTGGATGCGATGGATTGCGGTCCGTCCTGCCTGTCGTTTAACTCACCGGGTTCTTCGGTCAATTCCCAAACTTTCAGAACAAAGAAAAGAGAAATTGTTGAACCGAAGACCGGATAACTTTTAAGGCCTTGCCAATATGGGTCTCAACAGTTTTAACTGAAATACCCAACGCTTCTGCAATCTCTTTTTGAGATTGGCCTTCCTCCCTGCTTAACCGGAACACCAGTTGACATTTCTCCGGAAGGCTGAGCACTGTCTCCTCAATTTGTCTTCGGGTCGTTTCGTAATCCATCCAGTTTTCAGTCAGATTAACCCCATCAGCGACGGCCAGCCGCGATTCCTGTTCAAAAATCGCATATTTTCGCTGACGCGCCAACCTTGCTAAAATCTGATATTTAACACACGAAGCCATATAGGTATGGAAGGTCTTCCGAATCTCAATGCTTTCCCTTCGCTCCCAGAGATCTACAAAAACATCCTGAAGCACTTCTTCTGCTTCAACTTCCGATCTCAGTTTTATCAACGCCTGAACAAGCAGCTTTTTCCAATAGCGGTTATAAAGCTCCTCAAAAGCTGCCCTATCGTCTTTCGATTTTAGGCAACGGACCAATTCCACATCATCGTATGACGCGTATTTTCCCATAGTGTTAGGTATATCGTGGGTAAATTTAGTCAAAAAGAAAAAACGACAGGCTTTTTGGTGCTCTAATCATTATAAATTATTCCCGACGTGTCAATTAGCTTGTACTACATGGTTTCTCTTTTAAATATGACTATCCTGGAATTTGACAGAATGAATGTCTCGGTGTAACGTTGGCGCGTATTAAAAGTATCGGAAAACCAGTATCCCGTCGTCAATTGGGCTCAATAGTTATTTCCAAACTTGTTCCTGGTTTTATTTCTTCGCTTCCCCTGACCAGAAGCGTATCATTTTCATACAGGGCACCGAAAATTTCCAGACCGTTGTCAAGTGAAATTCCCTGTTGCACATCGACCCATTCCACCTGATTGTTCCTTAGCCTGACAACGAACTTCTTTTCCAGGGAAGTAACAACTGCCGTATAAGGCACAACAAATGAGGAATCACGGCGACTCAGGTTGAGCTGAGCCATGGCATACATGCCGGGTTTCAGCTCTCCATCTTTATTCTCATACTCATATTCCCACAGCTCTGTACGTGTTTCGGGCGATATGCTTGCTGATTTCCGGGAAATCCTGGCCTGAAAAGATTTGTTAACAACAGCATTGGTTGTGAACGTAAGACGTTCGTCATTGGGAATATGGTTGACGTACAATTCCGGCACATGGACCCTTAACCGGAGCCTGTCAGGTCGTTCAATGATGAAAAGCACTTTTCTTCCTGAACCGCCGGCCAGGTCTCCAGGGTTCACTTCCCGGGCAGTGACGATCCCGTCAAATGGCGCCCTGACTGTTAAATAATCCTGCAACTGCTTATAAGCCTGAGCAGCAGATTTCGCTGATACTATGGCGGCACTGTCGGCCAGCATCTGGTTTTTCACATGGATCAATTCTCCTTCAGCGACCACCCCCTCTTCTCTGGCTGCCTCCTTTAACCGGTTAAAACGATCAAGACTGGCCGTAAAACGGGCATTTGCCTCCTGATATCGGGCATTAGCCTCAGCATGTCTGGCCACTGTTTCAGGAGCATCCAGAACAGCCAGCGTCTGACCCTTTTTCACGGGGTCACCAATATCAACCATCACCTTTTGTACAAAGGCTTCCATCCTGGCGTAAAGCTCGGCTTTTTCGTAAGGGAGCAGTTCCGCCGGTATTTTTAAGCTTTTACTGACTTCCTGCTTCCTAAGTGTAAATGCCTCCTTAACGTCCTCTACCTGTTTTACCTCTCCCTTTTTGTCAGTACAGGAAATCAGTAAAACTGCGAAACAGCTTATGCTCAAAAATTGTATCATTTTGTTCTTCATCGTTACCTGTCTATTTTTTCAGTTTAAAGGTTATCATAGTATTTGCTCAGCTTGTCGTTCGGGTTCAATGACTGGTCTTTAAATGCCCGTTTTCCCGCCATTGCGCGATACACAAGGGGTAAAAACAATAAGGTATTTACCATGGAAAAAAGCAGACCTCCAATAACAGCCACCCCCAGGGGGGCTATCTGGTCACCCCCTTCACTAAGGCCCAGCGACATGGGAATCATTCCGGCGATCATCGCGAAACTGGTCATTAATATGGGCCTGATCCTGTTGGATGCGGCGGTTTTATATGCATTTTTATCTCCGCCCTTGCGAAGCTCTTCAGCGTTGGTCATATATAGAATCGCATTTGCAATGGCAACGCCAACAGCCATAATCGCTCCCATATAAGATTGGATATTTAGCGTGTAACCCGTGGCCAGCAATAGAAGAAAGGACCCCAGAAGAACTGCAGGGATAATTGAAAGCGTTGCTATGGAAATCCGGAATGACTGGAAATTGGCAGCCAGCATCAGGAAGATCATGATAACAGCTACCAGCAGTCCGGTTTGCAAATCACGCTGCGTTTGCCCCAAAAGTTCAACCTGCCCTCTTTGCAGTATTTTCACCCCGGCAGGCAATTCGCCTAATTCTGCAATTGACTGGTTCACGCCCTTTATGGCTCTCCCAAGATCGATGTCATGAATATTGGCTGTCAGCGTTATAAACCGCTGCTGGTTTAAACGGTCGTATTCGCCCGGCGTGGATATCCTGTTCCAGTTGGCTACATCCCGCAGATACAGTTTTTTATCTGCCTTATTGACGATCGGTATCATCTCGATCTCTCCGGGGTTATTTAATTGATACTGGGGATATTCCACCTGAACCTGATAGGCATTCCCCGAAGCCGGATCTCTCCAGTAGTTGGGCTGGGTAAAACGGCTCGAAGAAGTGGCTGTTACCATCGATTGCGCTATATCTTTGACCGATACGCCCAACTGCCCGCTTTTAACGCGGTCGATATTTATTTTTAGTCCCGGATAATCCAGGGGGGTGGCAATCTGGACATCCCTCAACCAGGAAACATTTTTCAGTTTTGCTTCCAGTTGCGAAGCGATCCTGTTGGAAGCCTGCAGGTCTTTCGCTACAATGGCAAGTTCTATCGGATTTGTCGACCCCAGGTTAAGCACCTGGTCAACCAGGTCACCCGGTTCAAATGATATTTTAGCTTCCGGCATTTGTTCTTTTACGCGTGCCCTGAGTTCTTCTTTAAATTCTTCAACCGGATAATCTGCATCCCCGCCCAGATTGATTTTGGTGACAGATTCGTGCGGACCGCTGGTCCAGAGATGAATTAAATTAACCGGATAGCTGGACGGTTGTGTACCGATGAACGCTGAACTGATCGCAATATTTTCCTTTCCGGCAATATCACCGGCAATTTTTAAAAGCTGCTGTGTGGCTTCCTCGGTTCGCTCAAGCCGGGTTCCTGATTTTAACCGAAGCCTGACCTGTACCTGACCAGCATCTGTTTTGGGGAAAATGTCAACTCCTGTTATGAAAACACTGACCGTTAACAGTAGCGCCACGATCAGAAAAAATGAGGACAATGCCAGCGTTGCGCGCGATGAAAATTTTCCCAACAGGGTCAGGTATTTCGTTTTGAAGCGGTTGAATTTCTTATTTTCTTTCAGAGCTTCCTGCCTCATCATCCAAACTGCCATAACCGGGACAAATGTCATCGACAAAAGAAAAGAAGCGATCATGGCGAAACCTACTGCCATTGCCATGGGCATAAACATTCCCCTGGGTACTCCCGACATAAAAAAGGATGGTGCAAATACGGCCAGAATACTGAACAGGATTAACAATTTTGGAAAAACGATTTCTTTACAACCATCCAGTACGGCCCTGGCTTTTGACTTTCCCATTTCAAAATGCCGGTGAATATTTTCAATGGTCACCGTCGCTTCGTCGACCAGGATACCTACTGCCAGCGCCAGACCCCCAAGTGTCATGATATTGATGGTCTGTCCGAAAGCATTCAGGCAGATAACACTGCTCAGCAAAGCGATTGGAATGGTCAGCACCACGATCAGGGCTCCTCTTGGATCTCCCAAAAACAATAAAACCATTAACCCCGTGAGGATCGCTCCAAGCAAGCCTTCAAAAAGCACGCTCTTCAGGGAGTTGATAACAAAGCCCGACTGGTCAAATTCATAGGAGACCTTAATGTCGGCAGGCACCGCAGCTTGCATGTCCGGCAAGGCGGCTTTTACCCGTTTAACAACGTCCCAGGTAGAGGCGTCCGCCCTTTTTGTGACGGGAATATAAACAGATCTGGCTCCGTTAACCAGAGCATACGCCGTGGTGACGTCCGAGCCGATTTCAACAGTCGCAATATCTTTCAGATAAACTGAAGCTCCTTCACCTAATTTCAAAGGGATATTTTCCAGGTCTTTTACATTTTCCACCACGGTATTTTGGGGAGTGATAAACATTTCATCTCCCACCCTCAGATTCCCTGCCGGCGATATGGTATTGAATTCAGCCAACGCCTGCACAATTTCATCGGGTGTGTAGTTATAATATTTCACCTTTTCGGGGTCAACTTTTATTATTACTGTCTTTTGGCTACCCCCAAAAGGCGGCGGGGCAGATACTCCCGGAAGGGTTGAAAACATCGGCCTGACTTTGAAAAGAGCCAGATCCTGAATTTCACCCAGCGTTCTTGTTTCAGAAGTAAAAACCAACTGTCCAACGGGTACGCTTCCCGCGTCAAAACGGGTAATAAACGGCGGAACAGTCCCCGGCGGCATAAACGCCCTCGACCTGTTTACATAGCCAACAACTTCTGCTGCCGCCTGACTCATATCGGTGCCTTCATGGAAGATGATTTTGATCAGCGCATTTCCCTGGATTGATTTTGATTCAACCGCCTTTACCCCTGTTACATACAGAAAATGGTATTCATAGTAGGAAGTTACAAAACCTTCCATTTCCTCTGGTGACAGTCCGCCATAAGGTTGTGCCACATAAATCGTTGGTAATCCGAATTTGGGGAAGATATCTATTTTCATGTTCATGATGGCCATGACCGAAAAAAACACAATGGCGATAACGGATACAAGGATGGTAATTGATTTGCTTAATGATCCCTCGATTAACTTCATCTTAATTCTGAATTTGATTTAGGAAAATATTCATATCGCCCCTGATGACTGCCATTTTCAATAATGATTTCCAGGAGTTGATGTAGGCATTTTTTAAACGGGCTTCAGCATTCAGCAGATCATACTGGGCCTGGATCAATGCCGTGTAGTCAACCAATCCGGAGTTATATCGTATCTGTAACGCTTTGTAAGCAGACTCATTCGCCTCAAATTCAAGAGGGACTTCTTTGGCAATTTTCAAGGAAGTAGTCAGATTTCCGGCGGCTGTAAGCTCTTGCCTTTTCAGATTAATTTGAGTCTGATGAAGATAATTTCGTGAAGATTCCAGTTTCGCATTCTGTTGTCTGGTTCTGAGGCTAACGTTGGTCAGATCAAGAATTGGAAAAACCAGTTGAAGACCCACTCCGTAATTGTAGCGGCTAAAAGACCAGCCATCCTGTTTATCGATCGTCCCGTCAAAACCGATCCCGGAACCGCGACCGTATACCGTGCTCCAAAATTCGATCGAAGGCGCCCATGAACGTTTAATTTGTGTCAGGCTGAACTTCTGAGCTTCCACGTCAAACATGGCCATATGAAGCATTGGATTCTGAATAGAATCGGTTTGTAATTGAGGAGTTGGGAGGCTTTTAAATATAAAATCATTGATCGTCAGATCCTTAAGTTCTTCGGTAACCAACAGTTCAGCCAGTTCCTGCTTTTGAGTTTCCAGTTGATTTTGCAGATCATAAAGCGCTACCCGGGTTTTGGACAATTCACCTTTAAACATCAGGCTGTCGACAGCCGGGCGTATCCCCGTGCGTACCAGCGAAGAAATTTTCTTTAGATTGAACTCCGTACGCGCCACATTTTTTTCATAGGCCTTGATCAGCTCCCGGGTAGCAGCAATTTCAAGATAAGTAAAAGCCACCTGGAATTTTACCCTTAACACCTCGTCCTTTACGCCCGCCAGCTCCTTTTCGTATAATTTTTCATGGTAGCCGACAGATGCTGAACGCCGGCCAAAGGTGATGGGTGACCATTTCAGGGTCATGCTTGCCGCTGAACCGGGAACGGCGTCATAATTATCATCGGTGGGAGGACCGCTGATTGGCATCAGGTTTCCCGGATAGCTCATGCCTGTAATGTTATTATAGGTGGAGTAGTTAACCTGGTAAGCTGCATCCAGTGATGGAAGCATTTTATTTTTTTCGAGCGATACATTGACCCGGGCAGCCTCGGCTTCTGCCTGTTTTGCCGTAATGGCCGGATAGTTCTTTTCGGCCAGGACAAGCAATGATCTCAAATCCATTTGCGCATAAGACGAATGAAGAATTGAGAAAAAAAGCACGATTAGTACAGTCTCTTTTCCCTTATGCATAAATTTAGGTTTTCTGTTCATGCGTTAATTTTGTTTTACAAGTCGGATATATCGGGTTGTGTTCTGCTTTTTACTGAACAAAACCAATGATATCAAAAAGGGTTCACCTTTAAGCTCATAAAAGACAAAAATGTCTTATAAGGAAACTATCCGCGTGAAGTCAGAATGGAAACTTTGTTCAGCAACTTCCACAAAGCAGCCAAAGGAAAGCCCGGGCGGCCCGGGGGGTCGAAACCGGCATTTTTCATGTTATGCCGCCAACCACCCCGAACGACTGTTCCCGGTATTTCCTCTGCTCTGTTAATTGAACCTCTAAAAAACTCCGCTATAAAGGCATGATGCGCGTGAGGCTTCAGAATCTCTGCTGCGAAGTAACATGAACCCGCGAAGCGGTGCAATCCCAAAATCCAGTGGTTTTTGCTGTTCACTCAAAAAAAGCACCCGGACTATGTCAATCCGGGTGCCTGCATGTTTAAAACCGTTATTTCTGCTTTAGAAAGACCTCTTCAATTCAGATCTTTCGTCCAATATAGAACACATAGCCGTAATACGCTCCGTATTTGTCGTATAACTCAGCTTCATGTCGCATGCTGGTGATCAGATCTTCCGCTGCTTTATTGCCGGGATATTTTTTCAGGAAACGTTCCTGTGCCGGAATCTGTGGACGGTAGAAATGCTCTGTCCAGCAGTTTTCCGGCAGCATAAAGCTGGCCACGGGAAGGTAGCCTGCATTTTGCAATTGCCCTATCTTATTTGGAATGGTGTCGATTTCGGGATAATCCAGCCAGAACTGTTCAATCTCAGCCGGACGTTCATTGGTAAACCACGAGGCTTCCGAAACGGCAATATAGCCGCCTTTTCGCAGAAATCGCCTCCATTCGTGCAGTCCCCGTTCAAAACCGATATTATAGATCGCACCTTCCGACCAGATCAGGTCCAGCTCTTCATCCTGAAACGAGAGCTTATCCATTGATCCGACGATCCCTTTTACCCGTTCCTGAAGATTCAGTTTTGCGGCATTTGCATTGAACAGGTCAATAAAATCGGGAAACAGATCGATACCGGTAATCTGTCCCGGTACCTGGCCGGCCAGTACCATCGTCTGCCCGCCTGTTCCGCAGCCAATGTCGGCTATCCGGGAGTCATCGCCAAGGCCATCGATAAAGCTCAGTGCTTTTATCGTCGCTTCGGGACTGCCGGGCCCTTGCCGTTCGACGCCTGAGAAATATTCGCAGATTAATTTAAAATCGAATTCGTGGATTGATTTATTTTCGTTACTCATGATGTTTAAATTTATTGACACGCATCGGAATTTCAATCCGCTGCCTTTTGAATTTTAATTGAAATACAGGTACATGAAAACAACCCCGACAGAAATATCGCGGGTTGACTGAAGGGATAACCACCGTAAAAAAGCCGGAGGTTATTTACCTGACCGAATCCGAATTAAACTTAAACATACAAGCTTTTTAGCGAGGCAAAATTAAGAAATATTTATTATCCGCCTATCCCAACGAAGCCTTTTCATGAAAATATGTTTATTTTGCCTGAACCTAAATAATCGGTTAATTTTAATCCCACTTCAATGATTCAGGATATCCTCCCCCACCGCCTAAACAACAGCTATCGCACAAACACAACGATTGGTGAGACCGATTTTGTGCTTCATTACCATGGAAATTCGCTACTGCTAAAAGCCAGCGGCGATGACTTTTTACTGCCGCAGAGAAAAGATTTTCCGGATATTGGCAGCGGAACAGAGACTACATTTCTCTTCACCTTTGACGATATTCCGTGTTTCCTGCTGTGGAGCGAACCAGAGCTTAAAGACCCTTGCCTAACGTATAAGGAAATCAGCTTTTTCAGGACTGCCAGACAGCAGGAAATTGCCTGGATCAGTCTCGTCTCATTCCACCTGATGAACTGGTACGCGCAAAATAAATTCTGCGGAAAATGCGGAACAAAAACACAACAAAAACCCGACGAAAGGGCCGTCATCTGTCCGGCTTGCCATTCGGTTTTCTTTCCAAAGATCTCGCCGGCCATTATCGTAACGATCACCTGTAACGATAAGATCCTGCTCGCCCGTAACACCAACTTTCCCGGCGGGTGGTATTCGCTGGTTGCCGGCTATGTTGATATCGGCGAAACGCTCGAGGAGACCGTCAAACGCGAAGTAAAAGAAGAGGTGGGCCTCGATGTGAAAAACATCCGGTATTATACCAGTCAGCCCTGGCCCCTCTCCGGCTCCATGATGATTGGCTTTACTGCTGAAGCCGACGAAAACCAGCCCATTGTGACTGACAACAAAGAAATTGCGGAAGCCGCCTGGTTTACCCGGGGGAATCTTCCCAATCATCCTCCGACAATCAGCATTGCGGGCGAGATGATCGAAAAATTTGAAAAAGGCAAATTATGATCAAGGCGTTCTAACCCTTCAGCACCTGCTCCAGTACCCGGTTTGTCCGTGCTGCGGAGACACCAGTGCTGGCACATTTCCCTCTGCCCAGTAATTCATTCACGACCTGCTCAATGAGATAATACTGGATATTCTCCGGATTCTGAAAACTGAAGCTTTTCGTTCCATCGGCCGTCACCAGGCTGACATCACCGTGAAGGAAACTGGAAAAGACCAGCTTTCCTTTTGTTCCCGATACTTCAATCACATCTTCTTCACTGCCTTTAGCTGCAACAAAATTCCAGCTCCCCGTCCCGGTCACACCACTTTGAAAGGAAAACACAGCCGAAACCACATCTTCCGCTTCATACAAACCTCCCAGGTTTCCGGCTATCCCTTTCACTTCGGCCACCGGCCCGAATACAAAATCAAGATAATCGAACTGGTGAGAGGCCAGATCATAAAAATAACCTCCGCCAGCGATTTCCGGTTTCACATGCCAGCTCTGTTTCTCCGGATCAAGATCCTGCTCCCTGGCCGGTTTGAACAGCCGTACATTAACGGTCAGCGGTTTTCCGATAACACCGGCTTCGATCATGTTTTTTACTTCCCAAAAGGCAGGCAGCGTCCTCCGGTAATAGGCCACAAACAGCGGAACGCCGGTTTCCTCCGAAACTTTTATCATCTCCTGGCATTCCCCGTACGTCCTGGCCATCGGCTTTTCAACATACACCGGTTTCCCGGCGCGCATGGAGGCAATGGCGTAGGCTGCATGCGTATCGGGCGGTGTTGCCACATAAACCGCATCGATCTCCGGATCCGCGATCAACCGGGCTGCATCCGGATATACCTTTGGAATACCATTTTGTGCTGCATAAGCCCGGGCATTTTCCTCATGCCGGCTGGTCACGGCCATAAGCCGCGAATGTTCAATCTTATTGAGTGCCGGTGCGCTCTTGAGCCTGGTCACATTCCCGCACCCGATCATTCCCCATCTTACTTGATCCATATCGATTCCATTGCTGATTTTTGAATATTTTCCAAAAGTTCATCCTGAGCCTTTCGTAGCCTCATCCCTTCCGGATCGATATTCAGCTTACTCTTCTGTTTTAAATCCTGATTCTCCGCTTCAAACCGCTCAAGGTCCCGCTCACTGAATTTCAAAGCCGCCGCTTCCGCCGGATATTCGGGTTCATAGCCCAGCTTCCCGAGCACATCGCCTGCTACTGCCTCGAAGATAATAATTTCTTCCTTACTAAGCTCCTTCAGGAATTTTTTACTGTTCCCGGCCAGTATCGGCTTCGCAACATTCTCCCACATCTTTCCCGCGACCGAGGTATTCCTCGACTCTTCCGACTGGTAGTAACTGAATATGTCCGGATCATATTCCAAATCAAGGTATGCTGCCATTCGTTTCATTTCCTTTTCAGGCGAATGGATCAGATTTTCATAACTGATCCGGATAAACCGGTCGCTGCGGTTCTTCTTCTCCAGCTCCAGACACATAAGCTGATTCTTTCTCCACGCTTTTGCAATATGATAAACATGCTTCTCCCCCACAATCGCTTTCCTGAACGAACAGGCCACATCTCTTCCGTCCCGGTAAAGATAGATGTACTTCGGACACAATCCGGCGCTGTCCATTTCTTCTGCAAAATGCACATTGGCCATACTTTTACACAGCCACATACCGGCATGCTGACGGATGGCTGCCTGTTCATAGACCACGCGAAAGATCTCGATCAGCGTATTTTGCCGGCAGGCATCCGCAATCTCCTGCCGGTCCAACCGGACACCGGTCCAGGGCACCGGATTCGTTTCAACCAGTTTACAGATATCATCTGTTAGCCGGTACATGTTGTCCCGGTCAGAAAGATCGCCGTACAAGGGTAGCAGCGGATAAAACCGCTGTAAAATATGAGGCGGATGCGGGGCGGCTATTTCGGGGTACTGATTCAGCAACAGCCGCAACAGGTTCGATCCCGAACGTTGTGTCCCCACCATCTGGATTGCTTGTATATTCATCATGACATCCTTTCAGTTATATTAAAAAACCAAAATCCCGATAATCCCCGAAGCAGGTATCAGGTAAACCACATTTACTTTAAATCGGATGGTTAACAGCAGAATAAGCAGAAAAATTAGTCCCGCCTGAATGCTCAGATCCATGCCTTTCATGATGGTAACGGCCGCCGAAAAAATCATCCCGATTATGGCCGGTCTCAGCCCTTTAAAGGCAGCAACGATAGCAGCCGACTTCCTGATCGGATCCAGAAACCGGGAACAGAAAACCATGATGAAACCCGGAGGGAAAAAAATCGCAACGGTGCCAACGATCGCTCCGGCTATTCCGGCCATTTTATATCCGATAAAGGTTGCACTGATAAAAATCGGTCCCGGTGTAATCTGCCCCATGGCGATCGCATCGGCAAATTCCTGCACCGTCAGCCAGTGTAACCCGTCGACAAGAACCTGCTGCATGGCAGGAATAATCACATACCCGCCACCAAACAGGGTCAGGCTTAGTCCAGAAAACGTAAGAGCCATTTGCCTCAAAATTGTACCTTCCGCTACAAAGACAAGCGAAACCAGGTAAACTGTCAGGATCAAAGCGACTGGTATCGCAACAAGAATCCCGGTCCTGAGCCAGCTAAAAGCCGGTTGCTCAACCAGTTTCCGTTCAGGCTCTTCCCCTTTTCTGTTGTAAAGGAAGTACCCCGCCAGGCCGGCGACTGCAATTACGCCCAGCGTTGCGAAGTAGGAGCGAACCAGAAGCAGAACAATCCCGGCCGACACGCAAATCATAACCTGCCTGTAACCGGCAATCTGCTTCTTCGCCATGTTCAGCGCCACGCTGACGATAACAGCGGAAACGGCAGGAAGCACACCCCTGAAAAACTGATTGATCTCCGGGATCTGGTCATAAGTGGTATATACATAGGCTAATCCCAGGATCAGCAAAAAGGAAGGCAACAGAATTCCGGTCATGCTCACCAAAGCTCCGCGTATGCCCCTTAAATGATAGCCCAGATAGGCAATTACATTAAATGCAACCGGTCCCGGCAATACCGATGCCAACGAAATCCCGTCAATAACCACATCATCCCTGACGAGCTTCTTCTTGTCAACAAACTCTTTTTGGACCACCGCTATCAGGGCCATGAATCCACCCCACGAAATCGCTCCGATCTTCAGAAAGTGCAGAAATAAAAAAGCTAACGATACTTTTTCGATCTGCATGGTCTCTGAAGCATTTTTTACGGGATCAGCTTCCTTCACCCGGCTGAAAGCGGCGGCTTTTATGGTTCGTTCCATCGTCATTAACTGTTTAAGTTTATCGGATCGATTGGGACAGCCCGGTAAAATACATGGGATGAAGTACAGTTCCAAAGAATCTCTCCTTCCGGATCTGTGATCAGGATTGACTGCGAAATTGACGATCCGAACAGGTACCGGTTGTCATCCGGCAGATAGACGCTTCCCTGTGCCCTCGAAAAATAGGCTTTGGGTAAAACAATCTCCTTTACGAGCGTGGCTTTGCGGTTTACTGTGTCAACCTGAAAACTCAAAGCCCGCGATTCGCCCCGGAAAAGGCCATTGTCAAAAAAAAGCAAATTACCATGCCTGTCGCGGTGAACGGAATGAACGCCCTGGGTCAGGTACTGCGGATCCAGTTCGACATTTCCGTTTAAACCAAGCCGGTAAAATACCTTGCCGGTCTTGCTGTCAATCTTCCAAACCTGGTTCAACTGTTTAAAACACATCAGGTAGTTCCCGTCGGTGTCGACCGCAATCGTATTGGCATGTGCCCAGTCATATACCACCGGGTAATTGGCTTCATTAATGCCGATGCCCAGAATATTGGCATCGTCCAACGGGCTGATCTCATTAAAGATATCCCAGGTCGAAACGACTTCGCCCTTCGGTCCGTAAACCGTATAGCCATCGCCCCAAACCGTCTGATTTGCTTTTCCTCCCACGGGCCTCAGGTCAAAATCCTTTGCCACACAGTTTACGACAACCAGATTCCCGTTCTCCAGTCTTTGGATATCATGGTGAAACAACGGATTGGCGAAACTTGTATTCTGACGCCTCATCTGAATGTTTCCGTACAGATCGACAATGATGATCTCGCTCCCCGCATAGATCCGGTCAGGATTATTCCCGACGATACAGGCAAATGTGCCGGTACGGGGATCAAAGCTTGAAACATTGATCCCCGTGCCAAGCTTCTCATACCAAACAATCTTCCCCTGGTAATTGAGCAGGATCAGATAGCCGGCCCCTTCTTTTTGCCCGATATGAATGTAACCCTCGGGTTTCTTCTCCAGTTTGTCGGTTATTAGCTCATATTCGGGCATCCAGGGCGGCAACGCACCTGTCGTAAACTCGTATTCTTCCGATGTTGCATAGGTTTTAGCGGTGGTTGCCGTAATGTTAAACTTATACTTCGTTTTTTCCTCCAGCAACAACAGGGTAACCATGTGCTTCTTCGATGAGGGACTAATTTTTGCTGTCAAAACATGTTCCGGATCACTTTCTTTATAATAGTTCAGTTCGACGGCCGCATCGGTTTTAAGATCGATGGCCGCATTCACCCGAAGAATATTATTCTCACTCTCCGTCAGGGCAATCCGGTTGATAATCCTGTTTGCCGAAACCTGTCGTTTACCATCCCTGGTCGTGCATCCGGCAAACAGGGCAATGATGATTAACAGCAAAGATGTAGCTCTCATTCGAATTTTTTATTCATGATAGGTATATTCCACATAATCGAACAGGCCGTAATTGTCTTTTGAGGCCGGCGTGTCGCCAATAAAGGTCAGATTCTCGACCGAGCAGAACAGGGAAAATTTAAAATCAGGCCCGTAGGTCTGTTGTACACTGCTCACGACTTTCCCGTCAATAAGCCACTGCACAAAGTAATTCCCTCCTTTTTCGGTCAGATCGATCTCAAACAGATGCCACCCGCTTTTGATCAGTACCGGAACCGACTTAAACGGATTAGCCTGCGTGGTCATATAGGCCACCAGATCATCTTCTGCGGCTCCCAGTTCCGTCCGCACCGTTGCCTTTCCGTACCCCACTTCGAAGTCGATTTCATGCTGATCGTCGTGATAGATCCACGATCCGATACTGGCCTGATCACCAACTCCCATCTCTGAAATAAAGGTCCGCCAGGTATAGCGTCCGGTGGTATAGTTCAATTCGGTCCGGACTTTCTTCCGGTCGACCGATCCGGCCCTTGTCCATATTTTTAAAACGCCGTCACTGATCTCACACTGATTATCGGGATTATTATCCTGATGGGCATACTGCCAACCTTCCAGATTATCGAAGTCCCAACGCCTGTCGGCAGGCGACTGTGCAATGCTCTCTTCGTCACTGCAGGAAAAACAAAACGCGACGGCAAGTATCCAGATATTTAATATTTTTTGCATCTCAATAACTGTTTTAAATGGTGAATTAGAACGGTACGTCATGACCGGTTTATACAACCGCAATGACGTCCCTTATTATTTTAAAATTTCCTGTTCTCCAGCAACAACGGGTTAATATCCGATTCACTTTTCGGTACAGGATAGTACCGGCGGATATCATTCTCCGTCAGGTCGGTGGGATAGACTTTCCAGGCGGCACTGTAATCCGGACGCGGACTGCCCGGATGAAGGGCCACATAGTTATCCTCATTCTTAATTGTCTTTGCCTTTATAGCGGCAATATACTCATCAAGTACAGTCTTCCACAGGCCCATGCGGATGAGGTCGGGTCTCCTCACCCCCTCGTTGTTCAGTTCAAAAGCCCGCTCGTCGGCTATTGCCCGGCGCAACGCGTCCTTGCCCGGATAAGAGGAAAGTGCCATGTTTTTATCGCTGTCGCCAAACGCCCGTTCCCGGATCCTGTTGACCAGATTCACCGACTCCTGGTTGGGGCCGTTCAGTTCATTCAATATTTCAGCCTTACAAAGAATGATATCGGCCAGCCGGAGGATCGGCATATTGTTCCCCGTCCGGTAATTATAAGTCCCGGTATTCAAATATTTGTATTTCTGCGAATAGCCTGCGCCCAGTTCGTAATCAATACGGCCTGCTGTTTCTTTATAGACTGTGCCCACTTCATTGATGCTTGCCGGGATCGAATAGAATTTGGTTGCCGGTTCATAAACATCGGCGTAGGCCGTAACCATGAGCACGGTTAAGCGTTCGTCGCCGGGTTCCATTTTCCATATTAATTCCAGGGGAATGCTGAAAAGATTCCATCCCATGTCATAACTCCAGGGCGTGAAGTTCATCCCGATGTCGGAGGTTCCATTGCCGTTCGGGTTTGCCCTTACCGCATAAATGAGTTCATTGTTGTATTTGGCCGCGTCGCTGGCAGGATCAAAGATATTCCACACTTTCGGCTGGAGACTGTAAACGCCTTTCGACTCGAGTTCAAGGATCTTATTGGCATATCCCAGAGCAGTTGTCCACAGAGCAGCATTTTCGCTGCCCGCTGTTCTGCTGCGTCCGGCAGCGCGCATATAGACCCTGCATAACATGCCGTAGGCTGCTCCGAGGGTTGCCCGTCCGGCATCTTCCTGGCTTTCGAATTTTTCAGGCAATGAGGCCGCTGCCTTTTCCAAATCAGCGATGATCTGCGTTTCAACATCGTCAATGCCGGTCAGCGGCAGCCTGCTGTCCAGCGGCGTTTCGCTGCTGGTCACCATCGGTATGGAATAATAAAGGTCGGTGAGTTGATATAAAGCAAAGCCCCTTAAGAAATACGCTTCCGCCAAAAGCGCATCACGTTCCTGTTCTCCGGTCGCCGCATTGTCGTTAAATTTCTCTCCCGGTATCACGCCCACGTTGTCAATGGCGATGTTCGCCCTTGTCACCATTTTATAGTAACCATTCCAGGACGCGGTTACGTCGCTGTTATTAGCCATCTGCACATCATTGAGGATCTCGTTGGGCATGTTGCCCCTGTAACAAACATCCGTAGGCATATCATTGAGATAAAAAATGGAACGGTTGGTTACCGAGATCTGACGCTCATAAATTCCGTTTACCGCGGCCAGTGCGTCATCTTTGGTCTGAAAAGCATTTGTTGTCGTCAGCTCCGAGTAAACGACCTCGTCCAATACGCCTGAACACCCAATTAAACCGGAAATGATCGTGATGAAGATGAGTGCAGGTATAATCGGTTTATATTTTTTATTTTCCATGTGTGTATAATTTAATTTTGTTGATCGTACAGAACCCCTTGTTGTCTGGTGTCATACCCCGCAACATTGGATAAAGCAATATCATAACGTTATTTTAGCTCCGAAATTAAATGTCTTGTAGGCCGGATAAGAGTTGTAATCCAGGCCCTGTGCAACTGACGAACCGCCGTTCGTACTTGTTTCAGGACTAAAACCCGTGTAATGGGTAATGGTGAAGAGGTTTTGTGCTCCTACAAAAATGCGAAGCCCCTTTATAAACCGGTTGGCTGCAGCGAACTTCTCCATGGGAAGCGAGTATCCAAGCTCAATATTCTGTAACCTGATAAAGCTGGCATCTTCCACGTAATTGGTATTGATGTAAGATCCGTATTTAATACCTGAATCTTTCCGGTAGCCGCTCCTGGGGATTGTGTTCGACGGATTATCCTGCGTCCAGCGGTCGCGGGAATCGTTCAAACGGTCATTCTCCTCCAGAATAAAACGCGACATATTCAACAGTTCGTTTCCATAGGTTCCGTCAAGGAAGAATGAAAAGTCAAAATTGTGAAAGCTGAAATTATTGGCTAAACCAAAAACAATGTCCGGATTCCCGTCACCGATGTCGGTTCTGTCGGCCGCCGTGATTACTTCGTCGCCGTCCAGATCCCTGAATTTAGGGTCTCCGGCAATGGAAGCGGGCTGGGGTTTATACTCCTCCCCTGTTTGGATAATGCCCTCAAATACATAACCGTATAAGGTACTTAAAGAGCGCCCTTCCTGTAAAATCGCATACTCTTCCGAGTTATACCAGCCCTGCGGACTCATTGATGTAAACCGGGCTTCTCCTTTATTCAGTTCAAGGATCGTATTCTTATTGCGCGATAAGTTAAGGCTGGTAGTCCAGACAAAACCACCCTTTTTGACATTGGTAGCTTTTATAAAAACCTCCCAACCCTTATTCTCAATCTTGCCATTGTTGCCCAACATGGCCGTAAATCCCCCGGTCGAAATCGGGATCAGTACATTATTCAGCAAATCGGAGGTGGTCTTGATGTAGTAATCAAGATTAATCTGGATACGATCGTCCAGCAGGGTGAGATCCGTTCCGATATTTAATTGGGAAGTAGATTCCCATTTCAAATTGGGATTTGACGGACTTGACGGATAATATCCTTTCTGAACGGTTGATCCGCCCAAATAAACATCGGTAATCGCAAACCGTCCGATCGAGTTGTAACTCCCTATTCCGTCATTTCCGGTTATACCATAACTGCCCCGTAGTTTCCAGGAAGAAAATAAAGGTTTTAAGAAATCCATGAAAGGTTCATCGCCGATGTGCCAGGCAACCGATCCGGCCGGGAAATATCCCCATTTGTTCCCTGCTCCGAAGTTCGACGCCCCGTCGGCCCGGAATGAACCATTCAGGATATAGCGGTTGTTATAGATAAATTCCGCTCTGCCGAAGTAAGACAAGGTATTCCGTCCATATTGGGCGGAATACACCGACGAGATGGTTTTAGCCGCTCCGATATTATTAAACGAAAAAGCGTCAGTCGAAAAGTCACGCGCATAAATGCCATCTTCAACCCCCAGATAATCGGTATAAGTCATGCCCGTTGTCAGCTTGAAATCATATTGTTTGGCGAACAATTTTTTGTAGGTCAGCACAGCATCAAACTGCTGGTTGTCTTCTTTTGCATTTTCGATCGACGCCTGTCCGTTATCTGCCAATCCGATATTCGTGGTCTTGGGATAATACTTTCGCGACTTTGAATTGCTGTTGCCGTAAGTGTAGGCCACCCGGGCTTTCAGTGATTTTAAAACGTCGGCTTCGGCATAAAAGGTCGCATAGATATTGTTGGCAATATTCTCAAACTCTACATCGTTCAGCTCATCCAAAAGTGTATTTCTTCTCGCCCGCTCCCCAAAAACATTCGTATCCGTATTGGTCGAAAAAGGACTTGCATTCAACAACGAATAGATAATGTTATCGTTGGTGGCATTGGTCCCCATCGTGATATAGTTTTTGAATGTCCTGGCGGCATAAAGGTTTGTTCCAAAATGAACACGGTCGCTTAAACTGTAATCCAGGTTGACACGCGTTCCAAAACGGCTGAAATCGGTATTCTGCAAAATGCCAAGATCATCCAGATAATTGGCCATGATATTCATTTTTAGCTTTTTAGTCCCGCCCGAAATCGAAATCTGATGCGTTTGGGTCGATGCAGAACGGGTAGCTTCATTAATCCAGTCTGTTCCCGGCCCTTTATAGGCACGCTGCGCCTCGGTATAAGGTGCGTTTCCCTGCGACCCGTCATCTTCCCATTTCTTCATGGCATAATTGATATAATCCTGGGCATCCATTAAATCCCAGGGATTATAGAGTGATTTCGTGGCCAGGCTGTAGTTATAATCGACCGAAAAATGGCCTTCTGCGCCCTGCTTTGTGGTAATAATAACTACCCCGTTGGCGCCTCTGGCTCCGTAAATAGCGGTGGAAGCAGCATCCTTCAAAACTTCGATCGTTTCGATGTCGTTCGGATTGATCTGATTACCGATAGTGGTTTGAAAACCGTCAATCACATAGAGGGGATCATTGTTCGAACTGATCGAAGAGGAACCTCTTACCCGTACCGAAATTCCGCCTCCCGGTTCTGCGTTATTCTGACGAACCAATACTCCCGCAGCCCGTCCCTGCAGCAGTTGTGCCGTATTGGTTATGATCCCTGCTTTTACATCGTCTGTCTTAATCGACGAAATGGCGCCGGCGATATCCCGTTTCCGCATCACGCCATAACCAACAGCAATAACTTCCTCGATCCCGATGGTCTCCTCCTCCATCACCACGTTGATAACCGATTGTCCTGAGATCGGCACTTCCTGAACCTTCATTCCGACAAACGAAAACAGCAATGAGCGGGAGCCCTCCGGAACCTGTAAACTATATTTTCCTTCCTGATCAGTGGTCATGCCGATCGCCGTATTCTTTACGACCACCGCAACACCCGGAAGCGGCAGTCCGTTCACATCTTTAACCGTTCCCGATATGGTTATCTTTTGCGCTGCTTTAAGCGCTGTTTCGGTCGTGACAGCCGACTCGTCCGGATCGGGCGAAAGAATGACAATCTGCCTGTCGTATACCTTAAACGTATTATTCGTCCCCCTCAGCACCTCACCCAATATTTCTTCGACCGTCTTGTTTTTAACATCAATATTCACCTTGCGGCTTACATCAATGTAGTCTTCGTTATAGAAGAAAACAAACTCGCTGTTCTCTTCGATCTGTTTAAACACTTCCTGTACAGTTGCCTCAGCAAGCTTCAGATTCAGCCTGGCTTGCTGTGAATAGGTGCTGGCCGAGACAGCGAGCAATCCTGTAAAGAAAAATGCTATCAACAACTTCATCTTTTTTAATAAATTTTTCGCCCCTGTTCGCCCGGGGAGCAAATTCTTACTTTCATTTTTCATAAATTTGAGTGCTTTTAAACGTTAATTCTATTGACGTATTACCTGGCAGACAGGAGTGTTCGAGCACTCCTGCTGCTTTTTTATTCAATTCTGTGAACTTTACCCTTACGGTTTGTCCATAGGCAGCTTCTTTAACCGACTGGTAACAATTACTTTATCCTCTTCGATGGTAAAACTGACCGGTGCTGCATCCGATATTACTTTCAGCACAGCTTCGAGAGAGTCTTTAAGATCCAGCTTCCCGCTGATCTTCTTATGCAATTCCACATCGCCGTCGGTAACAAACCGGACGTTGTAATAGCGCGAAAGTTTGTCGAAGACCGTCAGGATACTTTCTTTCTTAAATTCAAATAAGCCTTGCGTCCAGCAGGTGTAGTAACTCACGTCGACTGTCCCGATCGCGGTTTTCCTGTCTGTTTTATCGTAAACCGCCCGTTGATTGGGAACCAGTTTCGTCTCTTTGCCAAACAGGCCCATTCCTCCGGTCTCCTTTAAACCAACCGAGCCCTCAACAAGCACGACCTCGACCCAATTCCGGTTATTCGTATTGCTGACATTGAACTTTGTTCCATACACCCTGATGTCCATCTGATCGGTCACGACAATAAACGGCACCTTGTTGTCTTTGGCTACTTCAAAATAAGCTTCACCATCCAGGTATACTTTACGTTCCTTACCGGTAAATTTCTGCGGAAAAGCAAGCCGGGAGCCTGCATTGATCCAGACTTTCGTCCCGTCGGCCAATTGCAGGTTCGATCTTTTTCCGTAAGGAACGACCAGCTTCGCCAGTTCATCCGACCGCTCATCCAGGTTGATGGTCGTGTCCTGATCAATTTTCAGCTGATTTCCGCTGGTGCTGATACTCAGATCCGATTGGTTATTCTTCAGCAGAATTTGTTCTCCTCCTGCTGTGATCAGCCTGGCATCGGTGTCGCTCATTTGCGGACTAATTTCTTCTGAAAAATGAAGCTGATTTTTATCCGTTAGCAAAAATGGTATGGCAGCCCCGATCGCCAGAATAAAGACAACAACAGCTGCATATTTCAAAAAGCGCCGAAGACTGACGACCTTCGGTTTGTCGCGTTGAGCGCGAAATTTTTCAAGATCATCAAAAACAGCATAGATGCTGCTGTCGGCAACAGTATATTCCTGAAAACGGAATGCCGAAACAATTTTTCTTGCCGTTTGAATGTTTTTTGTCTGACCGGGATGCTCCTGCAGAAATTCTTTCCACGCTTCATTCCCCACCCCTTGCTTTACCCAATCGATAAAACGCTTGTCCTGGGAAAAATCTTCAACCGTATAATGCTCGTACTTCTTATCCACAATTTAAGCTTTTTGACTGTTAAGTCCCGCTTTTGCATTTTTGTGGACAGATATTTCAATTTTTTTTCAGGAAAATTTCAAAATCATCAGGATCGGGAACTGGATTGGATCTTCAATATTGTCTTTTAACGCCTTAATGGCGCGAAACACAAGTTTGCGGGCTGAATCGTTTTTCAGGTTCATAATCCCGCAAATCTCTTCGTATTCCATGCCGCACTCATACCGAAGATAGATGATTTCCCGCTGCCTGTCGCTCAGATTTTTCAGCGCCCTGACCAGCGCTCTTTCTTTCGGACCGGCTTCGTCTTCAGGCTCTTCTTCCAAAGCAAAGCGGGCTGTGAATTCCAGATGAGCCATCTGAGCCTCTTCCTTTTTATCTTTATAAATCTCCTTATAGATCTTATTCTTGAGCGCGCGGAACAGATAAAACCGGATATTATCGGTGGAGCTAAGTCTTTCTCCCGCCTGGATGAGCTTTACAAAGACATCATGGATGCAATCTTTAACAAATTCTGCGTCGTCCCTGAACTTGATGCCATACTGAAACATCGAATTGAAATACTGGAAATACACGAACGAAAGTGCGTTCTTATCACCCGCTTTAAAGCGTTCCCATATTTCCTTATCCTTTGTCAATTGAGTTTATCTAAGTAGAAATCAAAATTATAAATAAATCTCAATTTTAACCGTATGCTTCAAAGGCGAAAGAAATATTAAACCATGTTGTCAGATGCCGGACTGAGCTGGGTGTTCCGCTAAGATGACAGCTTATTTTGTTTTTTGCCCGGTAAAGTAATGCTCTTTTTCACTGAAAAGCACGTTGAAGGTGGTCAGCGAACCGTATGCCCGGGTAATGTACTGCTGAAGATCGACTTTCTCCGCATCAGTCAGTCTGGGGTGGCTGTTTATGTTTTGCTCCAAAACGCGGAGCCGGTCGCGCACCATCACGATTTTGTGAAAGAAGGTTTCGATTGGCACTTCCTTCGCCTGGAGAGCCGCATTAGCCGGCTGCAGGATCAGGTTTCCGCCATCCCATTTTTCACCCAGCGGCACGACTTCCTGAAGCATGGCATGTTTGTCGAGGACATATTCCAGCACCCTTTCAATTTCCTTCAGTGTTAGCGAATTTTTTGGGGATCCGGTTGCTTCTTCAAGCACTTCGATATCGGAGTTGCTTTTTGTCAGTTCGATTTTACCGCCTCTTTCAAAGAAAATCTCGTAGCTGGTAATCTTATCCCTGCTGATAATTCCTTCGCCGTAGCGCGGGTGTGTTACACGGGTTCCAACAGCTAGTTCGGTCATGGTTCGATTGTTTGTTTAGAAGACAAAAATAAAAAATCTGCGATGCAAACGCCATTATTTTTCACTGATTCGTTTGGATCGCCCAATCAGAAAATACAAGATCGGTCCCAACACCGGCAGAAGCAGTACCACAAGCACCCATATCAATTTGTCGTTACCTTCGAATGAATTTGTTAAGATACTGATAAGTGCGATCAGCGGGAGAAGTAACATCATGCCAATGATTAAAAAAATCACCAATAATTCCTGAGGACCAAGTAAACCGAGTATATACATGATCATTGATTTTAGTTTTTCGCTAAATATACGGAAATTCAGGTTAACAAGGTTATTTTCCCTGCAATAGAAACTTTACGTAGTCGTTATAAAGTAAAAGAATAACCCGTTACTTAATTCCAAGGCTATGAATCCTGTTATCCAACATAAATATACCTGCGATCCTACAGCCATTGTCGCGGGAGACAGGGTTTACCTGTACACCGGTCACGATGAGGCCCCTTCGGGAGTTGACCGGTACATCAGGTTTACGAACCGACCTTCCCAATTAATTCGGTGGGTGTATAGCCGAACTGTTTTTTAAAGGCATAGGAAAAATGGGATAAGTTTTCAAAGCCGACTTCGTAGCAAACGTCCATCGGCCTCTTTTTCTTTTCCACGAACTGGTAATGTGCCAGTTCCAGCCGCTTACGGGTAAGCCATCGTTGCGGTGTTGCGCCGAACACTTTCCCAAAATCCCGTTTGAAGGTTGTCAGGCTGCGACCCGTCAGGTAACTAAACTTTTCCAAAGGCAGGTTGAACATGAAGTTTCTTTCCATATAACCGGCCAGGTCTATTTTACCGGGTTCTTCAAAGTTTGCCAGCACCTGGTCTGCTTCCTTGTCTATGGCCCTGAGAATACTGATCGCTTCAGTAATTTTAAGCGACGCAATATCCTCAGGAAGATCTTTCATATCAAAATACGGAACCAGTGAAGAAAGGCAACTCTCCAGTAAGGGATGATTGTTGTAACAAAGAATCTTCGGCGATGTCACTATTTTTGGCTTTACATCCAGCCGCGCATAATATCCGGTCAACCTCTCTTTTGAAAGATGCATCACGACCGTTTTATGCGGTTGCCCGTCTTTGGGATAATTGATAATGGTGGCCAGCTGATTCCTGGGGATTAAAAAAATATCACCCTTTTTAAAGAACCAGGTGGCATCGGCCTGCACGATTTTGGTTTCGCCCGAGATGAACCACACCAGCATATGGTGATCGAACATAATATCGGACTTAAAAAACTGATCGTCATAGCAGGAAAGCTTAATATCATCGGTTATATATTTTGCCTGATACTCCATTGTCGTGACTTTAAATGTTGTTCATAAGAACCCAAACCATACTAAAAACACCGGAATCGACTATTTGTTAGGTCGTTCGCTTATTCAACACGGAACGACAGGCCGGTCATATCCTCGCTCAACTTCCACAATTGCTTTGCGTTGGCTTCATCCAACGAATAGAGTTTTACTCCGCCGGCGGCGAACGAGTCCGAAGCCAGCCCGGCAATATTGACATCTTCGCAATACACGCCGCCCAGGTCATTCAGTATCGGGCTTGTTGCACACCATACCGTTGTCGCCGCACCCTGGGGAACGGTTTTGAGCGACGCTGCAACCTCCGGCAACAAATGACCATCAGCATCACAAAAGCCCATTTGCTGAAATAGTTCTATTGACGCTTCCCTGCCAAGTTCAGTGCCATTGATAGAACCCGGGTGCAGCGAATAAGCTCTTACCTGAAATGCTTTGGCCCGGTTGTCCAGTTCAAGAGCAAACAAATTGCAGGCGGTTTTTGATTGCCCGTAAGCCTGCAACGTTTCGTATTCCCGGTGCAGGAAATTAGGATCGTCAAAGTTAAAGGATCCAAATTGATGGCCTTGAGAAGATACATTGATCACCCTGGCGCCACCGGCTTTTTTGAGGGCTGGCCATAACCGTGCCGTAAGTTGGAACTGTGCCAGATAATTGGTGGCCAATTGCGATTCAATGCCGCGGTTGTCGCGTCGCAGCGGGACCCACATAATGCCCGCATTATTGATCAGCAAATGCAGCGGTCTTCCTGATGCCAGAAATTTTTGGGCAAAGGCATCGATGGATTCAGGATTCATCAGATCCAGTGCTTCCAACTCCACCCTGGCCATGCTTTGCAGGTTTTTCCTGGCTTTTTCAATATCTCTTGCCGGAACGATAACAGTCGCTCCTGCGGCTGCAAGTGTTCTGGTCGTTTCCAAACCGATGCCCGTGTTGCCACCGGTTACGATAGCGATCTTTCCTGTTAAATCGATGCCTTTGATTACATCACTTGCTGTTGATGTCGCGTTAAATCCCGAATCTACCGGTCTCTGCAACGCTCCCTGATAATTTTTCTGTTCCATTTCTCTCAATTTTAAAAGTTATGGAACAAAGTTACGTGCTCCCCCGCCTGGTGGCTTTGTTCAAACGTCCGAATACACTTTGTTTAAACGTCCGGCACCGGGGTTCAGGGAATTTAAACCGATCCACTCTCACCTGACCATTTTTAAAAATTCTTCTTTCCGGCGCATAGACACTTCCAGCGTGGAGCCGTCGGTCAGGGTGACATAACCGCCTTTCCCTTTGGTGTATCTTTTTATATATTCGAGATTGATCAGGTGTGAATTGTGTATCCTGAAGAAATTGCAAGCGGCCAGTAGCTCTTCAAAATGTTTCAATGTTTTGGAAGCGATATACCTTTGTCGGGACCGGGTGAAAATGTGAGTATAGTTGACATCCGACTGACATCGGACAATGTCGGAAATTTCCAGAAAAATATACCCGTCAAGCGTCGGGACACTTATCCTTTTGGGTTTATTACCTTCTGGCAGATTAGACAGTAATACCCTGATTTTCTGAGACAACTGTTCATTTTCGGATTTTTGGACGACTTTCCTTATTGCCTTGCTGAATTCTTCCCCATCTATGGGTTTCAGTAAATAATCCAGGGCGCTGAACTTAAATGCCTGAACGGCATATTGCTCAAAGGCCGTTGTAAAGATAAGGCTAAAACCGGTGTCCGGCACTTCTTTCAGAACCTCAAAGCCGGTTCGGTCATGAAGCTGCACGTCCAGAAAGATCACATCGGGATTCAGTTCGGTAATCCCTTTCACCGCTTCATCAACGGTGCCAAACGTATTCAGTATCCGGATATCGTTCCGGTAAGGCCGCAATAAAGAGGTCAACCGGTCAATCGCGTGTTGTTCATCGTCTATAAGGATTGCTGTAATCATATCGTTCGCTTAAAATGCCAGCAACAAGGGAAGACTGATTTCAACCCGTACTCCCTCCCCGTTTTTGTCGAGTATCTTCAATTGTCCCTTGATCTGTTTTTGTTTGTTTAAGATCGCCAGTCTGCTTTCGGTGATCTGAACGCCTAAGGATTGGTTTTTCCCGGTATTCTGAATTTCCTGGTTGTTCAGGTTGTTCAAGCCGGCACCGTTGTCGTCGACGCTGCAAATAAGCCTGTTATCGTTTTTCTTTATTTCAATAAGAATGTGACCATTCCCGTCTTTTTTGGAAATGCCGTGCCAGATACTGTTTTCAATGAAGGGTTGCAACATCAGTGGCGGGATAAGCGTGTTTTGCCGGTCAATCGTTTCGTCGACCTTGATATCGTAGGTGAATTGATGGTTTAAGCGTTTGTTTTCAACCTGCAGATAAAGCTCCGTAAATTGCAAATCATCGTCCAAGGTAATTTCTTTACGGTTTGAATTTTCCAGCGTCTGGCGCATCAGCCTGGCAAACTGAGTCAGGTAGTTATATGCCGACTCCGTGTCGTTCTTTAGCATGTAATCGCCGATGGAACTGAGCGAATTAAAAATGAAATGCGGATTCATCTGAGCCCGCAGGGCTTTCAGCTCTGTATCGGCAACAACGGCTTTGAACTCAGCCTCCTGCTTTTGCTCAACGGCGTCGCGCTTTCGCTTATACAGACCAATTCCGAACAGTGCTGCGAACAACAGTCCGCTACCGCTAAAGATATAAGCGTTTTTGATCGTCTTCTGTTTACTGATCTCCACCTGTGCCAGCGCCTGCCTTTTTTCGTTCTCTGCCTTCAGAAGGGCCTCCCTGGTATCATATTCATATTGCATTTCTTTTCTTGACACCTCCACTTTCCGATCCTGACTGGTGAGACTATCCTTCAGCGAAAAATACATTTTATAGGCATTCAGCGATTTTTTATACTGGTTTTCAGCCTCATAAACTTCTGCCAATGTTCCCCAAACGGCCATCCGCACAGACAAATTGTTCAGAGACGACTCACAGTTCAAGGCATCGCGGGCATAGATCCCGGCTTTACGGTAATTCTTGTCTGCCAGATAAATGGTTGCAGCGTTGGCGTAAGCCATTGATCGCACGTATTCGAGCCGATGGGCATGAATCAGTGCCAGACTCTCTTCAATATCTTTTTTGGCCTGATCTGTATCTCCGGTTGAATGGCGGACCAGGGAGAGGTTGCTCAGGCAGTTTGCCAGGAAGACCAGGTTATTTTGCTCTTTCGCTAAGGTGATCGCTTTATTAAAGTAGTAAACCGACGAGTCGGGCTTATTCAATTTCCCGTATATGTTTGCAATATTGGCGGTCGCCGGTAATTCCATCTCGTTGCTGTCGTTCAGTACCTGTTTGAAATAACCCAGCGCTTTTTGATACTCTTCCTGCTCATAATAAATGTTGCCGATATTTCCGGTAATTCCGGTCGTGTACTTCTTCAGCACCGGGTGGTTTTGGATCATGTTCAACGCACGTTGATAGTAATCCATGGCGAGGTACGGATCAGAAACAGCATATTGATACAGCACTCCCAAGCGCTCATTCGACTGCAAAATTCCTTTGGGATAGCCGAGTTTTTCGGCCATGTTCAGCGTAGCTCGGCTAAAACTGATCAATGAAGTATCGGCGGGATTAAGGAGCAAGCTGCGTTTGGCATAATCGTTCCTCAAATCGACCAAAACCGAATCTTCGGCGGGGTACCTGCTGATACGGTTAACAAGCGAATCTATCTCCACTTGCTGAGCGGAAGCCGGGACTGCCAGAATAAGCAGTGCAGAGGCGAATATTAATTTCTTCATACCTGCATGTTTCGGTTTCGTTTAGCACGGCAGGACTTCGGACATGCACCTGTTGCCTTTTCCTGATGATTTCAAACAAATAACAGATAAACAGCGAAAAAGGTCTGAAGGAATTTGCAGAATTATCGGTTTAGAAATTTCAAGTGCTGCTTTTTTCAGAAAATAAACAATTTCAGGCGGTCAATAACCGTGATCAGGCGTCCAATCAATCTGCCTTTCACAACGTTCTCCTCATCTGTACCTTTGGGATAGATGGTCCTGATTATTCACTTTAAAACATATCTTATGACAAAATTTGCTGCTTGTTTATTCGTCACGCTGTCCTTGTTGCTGGCATTTGGATGCTCTTCCGACGATGATCCGTCATCCGGGGAAGAAACAGGCTATTATTTCCGGTTTAAAGCAGACGGGGTACCTGTCTCCTGGGCGTACACTCCCCATAACCTCGTGGTTAACTTTAATTTGTACGCGGAAAATAACCAGACTTACACCACCCAGATCGCAGCCAGGAAGGAGCTCGCCACAGCCGACAGAAACCAGTTTTCGATCTTCATTGTCAACTCCGCTGCATTGCAATCGGGCATCAGTTACAGCGACCATGAAGCGGCAGGACAAACGGTTCCGGACTTCCTGTTTCGCTTTGGCTATTTTGATCCTGACGGATTGATCTATACCACCGACCAGTTTGGCGCGGGTACGGTTGTATTTACCGGGATAACGGAAAACTCCGTGACAGGTACTTTCTCGGGAACTATGACCGCTGTCGATACCAGTAGCGGGACCGTAAAGATTGTCGACACGATCACGATTACCGAAGGGACATTTCATGTTCCCAGGTTCTGACAGAAAAGTCTGTCGTCGAACGTACATAATTCCGGCATTTTCCGGATCATAACTATTTCATTTTCAACTTTAAAAAACGAGGAAGAAATCATGGAACACGAAGCAAACATCCAAACCCCGGCTGAAAAACTGATCAGCAGGGAAAACCTGAAGGAATTTTATAGAGAGCAGTTGCCCAACCTGCTGAAAACTGTTTTTCTCAATCCCATTGCCGGGACTTATTCCATTTTTAAGCATACCACGCACGACACGTACAAGAATTCGGTTCTGCTCATTTTAAGTACAATGACGTTGTATTTTATGATGCCTCTGCTGATAATCGGGGGCGAGATGAGATCATTGATAAGTTTTTCCATGTTGCTGCGATTTTCGCTGGTCGCAGGCTTGTTTATTCTGCTTATATCCGCCATATCGTTTGGTATTAAGTCAGTCAGCGGAAAGCCTGTTTTTAAAAATGAGCTGCTGACCGGTGCGCTATGCGGCATTGGTCTGATCCTGTTATTGATCGTTTTGCTTTTGATCAGGTTCTTTGTCGGCGATCTGAACATCTTTGAACTGATGAACCCGATGGGGCTGCTGAGGCGCATCGGATTTATGCTCGTTTTTGTACTGTATATTTTCCTGTTTATGGTCAATGTGATGCAACAATCGCTCAAAGCCAGCGGAACGAACGATGCAGTTAGCTGGTATATTTCGCCCGTAACGATCCTGCTGGCATTTTACCTGACTTCAAAGATTGCACAGGAAATTTTCTTACCATAGAAATGCCAGCTCTAAAATACGTAAGGGAAGGCTGGGTTTATACATCTGACGGATCTTTTGGACAAAGCGTATTGTTCAACAGTGTATCTCCTGTAACTATTTTACCGGTTTAAACCCTACTGGTCCCGATCCTCAATCGGTTCTTACCTTTACATCCCTGAACATATACAGATTATCACTGACCCTCAATGCCTTGCCGCTGGCGGTGGTCACATTCCGGAGAATGACTTCCCTGGTTTTGACATAGGGAAACGTTTCCCGGTAGGAATCGTCGGTCATTTGGGGGTTGAAATCGGTGAAGATGGCCGGTCCCTGGTAATCTTCGGGATGATTGGAATCGTCGATATGAAGATTTTCAATAGTGATCCGCTCCGGCATATAACAGGTGTAGCCGAAATCGTGCTGACCGGAATACGATCCGCTGATCAGGGCGGCGCTGGCTGGTTTGCCGCCTGCGGGCACGAAAATGCAGTTACGGATAATGAATTCTCCCTGCCAGGTACTGCCATAGTCAGGACGCAGGTTGATCAGGCTCCTTCCGCGAATAGTAGAGTTCTCCACGGTAAACGTCCCGGTGCCAATGGCATTGATCCCCATATGTCCCAGGGTCGAGTTGCGGATGGTGGCATTGGCAACCCCCATGTGGGCATCGAAGCGGGAAAAGGTACAATTATCGTAAAGAAGATTCTTGCAAAAATTCGAACCCAGAATTCCCCAGTAGGTAGGGTCATTGATATCGTTGGTCTGGCGGCAGTTCACGAACGACACGTTCAGCGCGCGGTTCACGGAAAGGTCATAAGTACCCATGGAGACGGGTTTCCCTGCCGCACCGATGGTGCGGTATGTTTTGTGTCCGGTCAGTATCGTGTTCTTCACCGTTACGTAGGAGCAGTCACCGATACTGAGGAAGCCGCCATAGGGCGCACCGTGGTCTCCCTCGCCGGTAACGCGGTGTTCCAGTCCGTCAACAAGAACATTTGAGCGTCTGATGGCGATGTTCCTGTTATAATAGGTGTACTTCGATTCAGCCTGGTTGGCAATTGTGGTAAAACGCCCGCCGGTAATAGTGAGCGTCTTCTCATCAACGGGAAGGACGGTGATATCTGTAATTTGATCGAAGTCCCAGATAATCGGAGCGTTCATATCGACATTCCCGTCTTTATCAACAACGAAGATATCGGTCTGCGAAGAACCGTTGTTTTGATTCAGTCCATACCGAATGTACCGCTTTACGTTGGAATCGGTGATCGTGATCAGGCAGGGACCGGGCAAGGAGATGCCGATTTTCTCCTGGTTTCGTTTCAATGAAGATATCGTTTCCGGTTTAAATGGCTTCAGGTCGGAACTGATCATGAAAACCGATGCACTCCGGTTTTGCACATCAGTATCGTCGATAATGAAGGCCGCTCTCCCGAAATCGGTGTCGGTTTGGATGATGGCCGTGCGCTCCTTTCCACCAATGTAGTAGGTAGCCTTGTCGTCGGCTTTCACCAAAAGGCCGTGCTGATTAGCGAATGCATGGGTCGCAGCGATCGCGTCAATATCGTCGGCTTTTCCATCGCCCCTGGCGCCGAAATCGCTGTAGCGGACCAGTCCCCTGGCCTTGAATTTAAGGACATCCTTCGGAGATACATTTACCTGTAGCTGTCCGCTTTCATTAACACCTGCCCGGGTTTTCCCTTCGTCCGATGTGATCACCACATTTTCAAGCGGGTCTTTGGTCTGTGCTTGTGCCACAAGTGCACACGTTAATAAGAACAATAATGTCAGTCTCATCATAAGTTTGTTTGCGTACAAAGTTAGTCAATCTGTCAGTCATTAAGTGCTGTATCCAGATAAAACGGCTTTGCCGTCTGAACTCAACGGGAGTCGGGCCATGAAACATCTTACCACGCTTCTTCCTGAAGAACAAACTACTTTAACCACTGTGGCATGTATTGTTGGTACTTATGAAATGTTTATTGAAGCGAACGCATACAATAATAAAGACAACCAAAAAGAAGCATTCAGCATAGAGTTCGCAGGGATTTCGCAAAAAAGAGATTTCAGCAGCGGGATGCTGACACTTAAACCACACCGGAACATTTCTGAAATAGCAAAAACAGTGATGTACGAAGTGGGTTATTCAAATGTCAAGTCTTTTAGGGAAGTTTTTAGAAAAATTACGGGTATGACACTTCAGGATTACAGAAATAAGTACCATAAAGACGCGGTGGCATCATAATTACTGTCCAATTTAATTTTTATATTTATCGGGTTCTAAGGAGTAAACTGATTTAGTCGCAGGACCGGAATAGTTGCATGACATTCATGTGAATAAATATTTAAATTAAGAATATGGAAAGCATACGTTGCAATAAGTGCGGAGTCAATAATAAGTTAACTACCAGGTATTGCACACAGTGCGGGTATGAACTACCAAAAAATAATAGTGAGGCGAGTGAACCGAAATTGACAGGTGATTCCCCACAAGTGAAAAGAGGTAAAAAGTTAGGCTCCATCATAGGCATAACAGCCTCTTTGATCGCATCTTTTGCTGTTCAGCAGATTTTCTTTAAAGCTCCGTCAGTTGATGAGGTATTGGCCAAAACTGCAAGCGAATTAAACAAAACCTGCCCGGTTATGGTGGACGAATATAGCCGATTTGACAGTGCTGTTGCTTTCCCCGACAGATCTTTCCAATATAACTATACGTTAATAAATCTTAGTAAATCTGAAGTTAATATTGACACCGTAAAAAAGTACGTCGAGCCATATATAATTAACAATATCAGGACAAGCTCCGATCTAAAATACTTTCGGGATAATAATACAACCATGATTTATAGTTACTACGACAAAAATGGAGAATTCGTACATAAATTATCAGTCACACCTGATATGTACAAGGAACAGCAGGGAGATAATGATTCCAAAAATTAAGTACGGTACTACCCGACTGAAACAGACTGTCTAATTGGACGAGTCACAACACCTGTGCTATCCTATCCTATGAAAGAAGCTGTACAATCGCTAAATAAGATAAACAACTATATATTGATGCTCAGAAGTTATAGCCAATACAGACAGCAACATAAAAACAGACAGATATGATTTTTCCAAAAGCAAAAAAAATAGCGAGGGAACTTGATTGGCACAAAACGAAGGACGGTGTATTTGGACTTTACAAAGGTTACTTTTTTAATGTGGGTGACGGAAGTTTATTAAGTAATCCTCAATTCAAGTATGTAATAGCGACAACTGACACCTTAACAGAGGAACAAAAGTTACAAATCAAGACAGAACTGGACGCTAATAAAAAAGTTTTAAAGTTCTCAAACTATGAAATTGGGGACAACAGTATCTTTTTTCAGTTCGTTGAGAACTTAACTTTGACCAAACTCAAGATCGTTTATGCATTGTTTGACTTTTTGGTGGACTTATTTAAAAAACTCAATATTTCTGAACAAAATAAATGTCATAACTGTGCTACAAAAGATAACATAAAATATTACGACCTTAATGATCGCGGGGTATTACTTTGCAATCTATGTTTCCGACAAATAGAGAACGATTACTATGAAGTTGAAAGAGAAAAATATTTGGAGGACAAAAATTATCTGACAGGTTTTTTCGGCTCCATTGTTTTTTCAATTCCTGGAATTGTAGCGTGGGTTTTAGTTGCAGTCTACCTGGAAAGACTTGCTTCTGCAATGGCAATTATAATAGCTTTTCTTGGGATTAAGGGTTACAAGTATTTCAAAGGGCGACATACGAAATTGACAAAGTATGTAATTGTTCTTTCAAATATTGTAAGCATATTAATTGCAAACGTTGTGACAATAGTTGCAATGCTAATAAATGAAGGGCTGACATTAAGCCAATCATTTGCGGAACTACAAAATAACGAAGTTGCCAAGGATTTACTTTCTAAGAACACTATGATTTCTTTTGTTTTGGCATTCTTTATTTGGATTTGGCTTTTGTTCCTGCTTAAGGACAAAAAATTGACAATAAAACTTGCAAGAATGACATCCAAATTATAGATCACGTCTATTTTCAAGAATTTCATTATTTATCCGTCGCCCAATATTCCAGTATAAAAAGTAAGATGCATCGTCATCATGTTCGGCTTTCCATAAAAAAAGTTGTCACCAGCAAAGATGAAAGAATTACTCTCCCCCTCATTCTTTTATCCTGGTTTGCTGTGCCGATTATGATGAAGTTGAGGGTCTGTCTGCCGGCCTTGACGGCTCTTACCGGCATTCATCTGAAGCTGTTGCCTGTGACAACCAGATTTATGATATTCTTTATTTTTCGGATGACGACACAATATTTGAATATGAGGGATATCCGGACGGTACTCCCGTTTCGTCTGACAAAACAGGCATTAGGAGAAGCTCTCTCTATCGGTCCTTGCCGGCAGGAAAAATAAACAAATTCCTAAAACTATTAGAGAAAATAAAAACATTTAGGAATTTCACCATTCGCATTTTGGGTCCAGTTCGTTCCGGTTATTATTACACCGACGCGCTTAATTGAATTGACTATCACAAATTGCAATTTTCAGATGAAAATTCTTTAACTTTCCATTATGAATCCGGTTATCCTCTCATTCCTGTTGTTAACGGCAGTTTTAAAGAGTGCCGACTGCCAGGTACGTTGTGCCGATAGACTATCGGATGCAGCGTTAGAACTGACCAGGCAGCTTGTTGATTATGATCCGGGGTACTTCTCAATTACATATCCAAACGGGGATATTCCGGCTGATAAAGGCGTATGTACCGATGTTGTTATCCGGGCATACCGGAAACTGGGTGTTGATCTGCAGAAGGAAGTTCATGAAGATATGAAGGGAAATTTCAGCCAGTATCCAAATCTCTGGGGCTTAACCAAGCCTGACCGGAATATTGATCACCGGAGGGTTCCGAATCTTATGGTATTTTTTTCCCGGCACGGAAAGGTGAAACCTGTAACAAATAATGCAGGTGATTATTTGCCTGGAGATATCGTATGTTGGAATCTCGGTGGCGCAGTTACGCACATTGGACTTGTTGTCAGCAGGAAATCGGCAGATGGAAAAAGACACCTGATCGTGCATAACATCGGAGGGGGTCAGGTCCTGGCCGATTGCCTGTTCGAATATGAAGTCATAGGTCATTACCAATATGAAAAATCCATAGGAGTCGACTGAGCATGTATATAACTGATTTTCACCATTTCCTGGATGAACAGGGAAACATTCCCAATGATATGACAAAGAGGGCCAGAGAATTGGCGAATTATCATGCATTAATTGTGGATGGCGCAACATCGTCCAAACCCGATGACTGTTTTACAGAAGTCCGATGTAATGCCAGAAATTGCCACGGGAGTATTTTATTCTCATTTTCTGATGACAAGAATAAAATTCACTGGAGTTGCACGGATTGTATGAACGAAGGGATTATTTCCAACTGGCAAGACACGCATTGGGACAACCGAAAGAAGTAGCCATGCTGTACAGGTTTATCCGATAAAAAGCCCGTAGGTGAAGTGCTCTTAAGTCAGGCGTGATTGCTGTTTCCTGCCCATTCTATTTGTTAAATCCGATAAAACCCTTCAATAAGTGCATAGCCTGAGCCCCGCGGGTGTAGTTCAACCGGGAATAATCGCTGGGCGCTGTGCGCCGCTCATATCCCTATTAATTGTGTTTCGTTAATTTTTCAATCATTCCTTTGAAAATTAGTCCATGGAAAGGAAGAACACAAAACCAATATAATCTTCCAAATAACCCCAATGGTCTAAATGTCGCTGTTTGTATCAGTTTATTTTCAACAATTTTAAATTCAAGCCATGCATCTCCCGGTAATTTCATTTCTGCGAAAAGGAGTAACCTTCCATCCTCCTTATCAGCATATAATACTCTCCAAAAATCTAATGCATCCCCAACGCATAAATTATCTTCCGAAGTCCGTCCTCTTCTTAAGCCTACCCCGCCTGCCAACTTATCCAGAAAGCCTCTAATTTTCCAAAGCCAGTTCCCATAATACCAACCATTCTCACCTCCAATACTCCATATTTTGTTAATACACTCTTCTCTATTCACGAAGGATTTTTCTCTAATGTCTTTATAACATCCAAATGATGGTACTTGAATAAACTCTGAAATATTAGCATGGAAATCACTGCCTATGAAAGCATCTTTCCAGCTGGAAACCACTTCGTTTCTTTCAATTTTGCTAAAAGCTCTCTTCAAAGCTTCCCGGTAATTGATAGGGTGTATTCTTAATATTTCATTAATCTCATGGTTGCGGCAAATCACTTCTATTTTCATGCTGTTGACCAATGCAACGGCAAGCTTGTAGGATGTTGAAGTTACAAAATACAGCCAGTATGAAGAAAGTTTGGGCGTCATTACCGGGATAGTTAAAATAAAACGCTTTAAATTTCTTATACGACCAAATTCTAAGAGCATTTCTTTATATGACAAGATATCAGGACCACCGATATCAAAATCTTTATTATAAGTCTTAGAATTAAAGATTGTTTTTGATAGTATTGATATTACATCTGATATCCCTATTGGCTGGCATTTCGTATTTAGCCACTTCGGTGCTATCATAATAGGAAGTTTTTCTACCAAATCCCGCATTATCTCAAAAGAAGCACTTCCTGAGCCAATAATAATTCCTGCCCTTAATGTAGTTAATTGATAATTACCTTTACGAAGTTCTGCTTCAACATTCTTTCTGGAAGCCAAATGTTTTGATAATACGGACTCATTTATTATCCCACTTAAATATACAACATGTTTTACCTTAGTTTTATTCATTGCATTTCTGAAATTCTCAGCAGACTCTTGTTCCAGGAATTGATAATCAGAAGATGCCGACATGGAATGAACTAAATAAAAAGCTCCATCAATGTCTTTGGGAATATTATCCAGCGTGGCTCTATCCAGTAAGTCAATTTGAATGATATCAATTCTTGACTTTAAGTACTCCGGGGGCGTAAATCTTTTTATATCTCTGACACAGCAAATCACATCATGACCGCTTTCCACCAAAATAGGGAGAAGTCTTTTTCCTATGTATCCGGATGAACCAGTTAGTAGTATTCTCATTTTTTTTATTAAACACAACGTTATCGTGTTTTATCCAACGTTGATGCAAATTACAATAATCAGATGAGATTTTGTTAAAGACAAATGTAAAGAATTGATCTAAATTTGAGGATGTTGGATAAAACATGGTTGAACGATGGCGATGCGGTGGGGTTAATGTTTGCTTCGGCTACTGACGAATTCGATCACGGCGGTTTTGCAGGCAAATAAATTATTGTACATTTGCACAGACTGACTAAACAGTCACTAAATTATTAAAACATGGAAACAAAAGAAATCGCAGAAAAATATTTCAATGCCATGGTAGCCGGAAACTTCGATGAAATGACCAGATTAAAAACGCCTGATTGCGTTTATTGGTTGAGTGGTGAGGGTTCCTGGCTGTTCGGAGGTTACCAGTCATTAGAAAACCAGGTAAAATTATGGGGTACCGTAGCAGAACGATTCCCGGAAGGGATGAAAATGACGCTCCGATCCATTACTGCAGATGATGAGCGGGCAGCGCTTTATGTTCATATTCGGGGGACGCGAAAGGATGGTCGTATTTACGAAAACCATGTCATGCTGCTTTTAACCTTTAAAGATCGTTTAATTAGCGGGCTTTATGAATATTTGGATACCATCATGGTTAATGAATTATTCTGTGGCCCGATGGATGATGTAAAGTAACAGTTAGTTGGGAATGCAATCGAGGTACAGAAGTGTTTTTATACGTCGATTACCTTCAAAAATAATCTTAATCTATGGATAAAAGGGAAAAGCTACTTCAAACAGCGTTGAAATTATTTGTTTCACAAGGATTTAATGATACACCAACCAGTAGAATTGCGAAAGAGGCAGGGATAGCAACAGGGACTTTGTTTTATTTTTTCCCGACTAAAGATGAGTTGATCATTTCACTTTACTTAAAATTAAAGGAGCAGGCAGCAGAACATATAAATGCTGCATTGACAGAAGTGAAATCAACAAAGGAGGTTATCAAGACTTATTATGAAGAATCGCTTAAATGGTCGCTCCGTAATCCCAACGAGTTTTTGTTTCTTGCGCAGTTCTCCAATTCTCCTTATCTGAAAAAAATTGGGGCCGATAAAATTTCGGCTCAGACAGCACCCGTATTACAGCTTTTTCGTTTGGCTATCGAGGAGCAACAGATCGTTGATATTGATGTTAAGTTATTATACGCTTTGATCAGTAATCAGGTGTTTGGTGTCAATCAATACCTTTCGTCAAATAAATTCACCAAAAAAGCACAACACCACATCATTGAAGATACATTCTCTATGTTTTGGAGAATGATTGAACGCTGATTGGCTCTTTAGTCATTTGGTAAATTCATTGTTTTAATTTTTGAAGTTTATTAAATAGTTGGTATCGTTCCACCATCAATTACATATTCGGTTCCTGTAAGATAATTGGCTCGCGTCGAAACGAGAAAGCCCACCAATTCGGCAATTTCTTCAGGTTGTGCAGGTCTGCCCATCGGTATTCCACCCAATGCGGTCATTACGTTTTGTGTGGCTTGTTCTGTTGTAATGTTTGAGCTTTCGGCAATTCGTTCCATCATTCTCGTTGCGGCGCTTGTCATTATCCAGCCGGGTGAAACGGTCAATACACGAACACCTTTTGGCGAGACTTCGTTGGACAAACTTTTACTGTAATTGATTAATCCCGCTTTTGCCGCTGCATAGGGCAAAGTAGAATCATACAAAGGCAACTTACCCTGGATAGAAGCAATGTGAATAATTACACCATTTCCCCGTTCTATCATTTGTGGTAAAAATTCCCTATCTAAACGAACAGGAGTCAGTAAATTTGCTTGAATGGTTGTTTCCCAATCTTCATCGGTTAACACGGCAAAGCCTCCGCCCGGGGATTCTGAACCACCAAGATTATTTATGAGAATATCAAGCCTGCCATATTTTTCTAAAACCTCTGTTACTACTTTTTGAGTGCCTTCGGGTTTGCTTAAATCAACTGAAATAAAATGCAGGTTCGGGCTTTCTTTTTCGGGCCGGTTTCTGGCCGCAATAATTACTGTTGCTCCTGCTTTTAGCAATCGATTCGCAATTGCTTTTCCCACACCTTTTGTGCCCCCTGTTACCAAAGCAATTTTGCCTGATAACTCATTATTGAAATTAAATTCCGTTTCCATTTACTCAAATATTTTAGGGCAAAGTTCAGTCATATAATTAGTTTATACAAGTACGGAAAACCGATTCATATGGGGATAAATTTTTCCTCTATTGTAAAGATTGGAACATTGGGCTACTTTTTGCATTTATGTATAAAAGAAAGATACCGTTAAGTTTAAATTGTGGTCTTGACCTGATTGGTGAAGTGATTTACGGAAAATGGAAAATCCGTTTGCTCTGGTTTATAAATGAAGGTCATAGACGTCCAGGTGAGTTGCAACGTAAAATTCCTGATGCTTCTCGTCGGGTACTCAATATACAGTTAACGGAACTGGAAGAACACGAATTAATTACAAAGAAAATCTACCCGGTAGTTCCTCCAAAAGTTGAATATAGTTTAACAGAATTTGGGAAAACCTTAATTCCTGTCATTTCCGTTTTAGGTCAGTGGGGCGATGAGAATCAGGAACGTTTGCGTTCAGTCATTTTAAAACGGTCAGAAGATTTGTAAAGTTAGCAAGTGTTTTTTGTACGAATGGCACTCAGACTTACTGCTAACGGATGGCAAATACGCGGAGGCCTGGGTTTCGAAGCTCCATCCTGTCAAATCGTTACAAATTGGAATAAAATGTACAAAATTATCTACATTGCCCGGCTTACGCGTATAGCGTTAATTATGTCTGATATCATCTTCATTTTTTTCCGGCTTAGGTTCGCTCTTCATTCGCTCTCCCTATACTTGAGGTTCATTGTTTGACATTTCCAATAAAAACCTCCTATAAGTGCATAGCTCCTGACCGGCGGGTGTAGTTCGACCAGGAATAATCGCTGGGCGTTGCACGCCGCTCATATTTATTTATTTATTACTGCAACGTGCTTTATTTTTTCAATATTTCAATTAGTTTTTTATTGATATATAATGTTTCTCTACCTACTTTTTGAGATTCTAATACTCCAATAATTTCCAATTCCTTTAAATATCGTGATGCTGCTTTTCTTTCCACTTTTAATTGATTAACTACAAATTCGATTTTTGAATAAGGTTGTTCAAAAAGCAATTCCACCAATTCTTTTTTATAAATTTTCGGCGCATTAATCTGAACTTTCTCGATTGTTTTGTCGAGTAAGTTTCTAATTGTATTTATTTTTTCAATCGTCTGAATTGAAGTCGTTTCAACAGCTTTTAACATGAATAAAATCCATTCTTCCCATTCACCAATTTTGTTTGTTTGATTTAACAGTCGGTAATAATCAGGTTTATTTTCAATAATATATGAACTGAGATATAAAATTGGAATATCAATTAAGTCATTTAATATCAGATACAGAATATTTAAAATCCTTCCAGTTCTGCCATTTCCATCATAGAATGGGTGAATACTTTCAAACTGGTGATGAAGTACTGCCAGATTTATTAAAGGCGAAATTTCGTTTTTATCTTGATTAAAATACTCGATAAAATTCGATAATAAATCCAATATCTCTTTTTTATCTTGAGGTGGAGTGTAGACGACTTCTCCTGTCGTGTCATTTTTCAAAACAGTGCCAGGCATACTTCTTATTCCAGCATTGTTTCCAATTAATTCATGTTGAATTTCGATGATATCATTTATTCGTAAAAATCCTTGTTTTTTTATCAAATCAAATCCACGAAAAATAGCTTTTCTATAATTTACAACCTCTTTTGTTTCTGGTGAAATATTTGATTTGTTAATAGTGAGTGCTTTATAAAGTTCGTCCTGAGTTATAATAATGTTTTCAATTTCAGAACTTCCTTTTGCCTCTTGCAATACAATTGCATTTACCAACATTGATTGGTTTGGAATTGTATTTGCAATTCCTTTCAATTCAGCTAAAGCAGCAGTTGCTTTATTGGTTTCTCTTAAAATTTTAATAGTTTCAACTTTCTCCCTTTGAGGTGGAAGTTTATCTAAAATCCGATATGGTGCATCTTGTCCCATGTATTTCTAATTTGTACCAAAAAAACAAAAATTAGTACATATTTCGTTGATGTGCGACTTTTTTAGCATTTGCGGTAACGGTTGGTAATCGAGAAGCTCTTAACCAAAGCACCTTTGGGTGGTTTGATGCCCCCTCCTGCAAGACGACACCGGAGGTTCATCCGGTTACAACCTGATTCCTCCATCTTATTTACAGCATGCAGGACGATTAATTTGCCGATGTTCTGCTTCCCGGCACCACACTATGTGGTCGGGGCGGATTTCGGGGAGCGTTCCTGTCCGAAGGACACGGAACTGCGAAACGATAATCCGCAGTTGGCGAAACCACCAACCCCGCCCTGCAATATGTACTTTATTATGCACTGGCATTTAGTTTTTTATCTTAACAAAATCTCTAAAATTGTCCCTGTCAATTACAAATCCATTTGCATTATAAGCGTCTAAGAATTTTTGAGGGAATTTTGTTTTTTTATCTTTCCATTTAAACTCAAATGCTGTGATTCCTCCGTCTTTTTCTTCTACAAAATCAATTTCCTGCTGTTGCTGTGTTCTCCAAAAATATATTCTCGCAAATGTGTCTTTGTAAATATTTTGTTTTAGCCTTTCCGACACAAGAAAGTTTTCCCATAATGCTCCTTTGTCAAGTCTTAGATTTAAAGGTTTTGAAAACACTCAATTCTCTCACAACTGTGGTAGAATTTGGCTTTCAAAATTTAAATGATTAATTTGTCCTTGCATAAGTCATTGATTATTATTTGTTAAATATCTTTCAATTAAAAAATAATACTCTTTGGCTTATGCTGTTTTTCTCACCTTACAAACATAGGGCCTATTTATTAACGCCTGGCATTTTTTTTATCTTCATCTTTTAATAATTTAATCCAAAAGCCCAAAGAGGAATCACATTGAGATAACCATATTCAATGTCATCTTTTACTACGAATGATTTACCGTCTTTTACTATTTGGTTTTGTTGCTTGCTTTTTCCCCCAACTTCAAATGTGAAACTATCAATTACAAAATCAGCTTTTATTGATGAAATTACTTCGTTTTTTACTCGCATTTGATTGAAGAAAAAAGTCTCTCGAATGTTTCCAATATTTGATTTATCTCCAACCAAGTTGAATATAATATTTGTATTATCTAAATAAACTTTATCAACTTTTCCTAATCCACGGATACCGCTTGTTTCATTGCGTAATTGCCCAATTAGTCCTGCTTTTTCCATATATGAAAAATAATCGTCTAAGGAATTCCGACTTACATTAATCATTTCTGATATTTTGGAAAAATTGGGTTTAAAAGGTACGCTTTCGGCAATAATGGAAAGCAATCTTTTAAGTTTTTTACTTGTACCAACATTTAGATTTGCGTATTGCGGAATGTCAGATTCTAGTGTTTGCACTATTATTTGTCCTAAACGTATGTCTATTTCATTTTCAACTCCAAAAGGATAATATCCTCGTTTTAAGTAGTCATTAAACAATGGTAAAGGATGTTCTATGTCTGAAAGTTTTACTTCGTTATTGATAATTTGATTTAAAGTGTAAACTTTTGTTTCATAGTTATGAAATAATTTTAAAAATTCACGAAAAGAGAGTCCCTGCAATTTGTAAATTATTGCTCTACGACTTAAATCAGCAGAACCTTTCAGAATATCAAGTATAGAAGAACCAGTGAAGACTACTTTTAGTGTTGGAAAGGAATCGTAAATGTTTTTTAATTCGCGAGACCAGTCAGTGTATTTGTGTATTTCATCAATAAACAAATATTCTCCTGCATTTTTATAAAAATTATCAGCTAAATCGAGAAGTCTGTTCTCACTAAAGTACATGTCGTCTGCCGACACATATAAAGCTTTTTTGCTATCTAATTTTTCCTTGATATGTTGTAGAATCATTGTTGTTTTGCCAACTCCACGAGCACCTATGATTCCGAGCATTCGGCTATCCCATGACACACTCTCGTATAAATAACGCTTAAAATCTGTTGTCGTATTCTGTAAAAGTGTCTCAAATTTCTGATAAAGTGTTCTCATAATTTTGATGTACTATTTTTGACAAAGATACGAATTGCACAACGAATTTATCAATTATCTCGTTATATGCTCAATCAAATGTGCGTGTAGGTGTTTTTCATGCTTGAAAGCCAACCCATTTTTAAAAAGCAATGAATTCATGCTGTTTTGTGTGCTGTGCCAGGGTGAAAGCTTGCCAATTAACGGTCGTGAGGGGACCAGCATGCTCCGGATTACCCACATAGCCTGCGTTTCCTTTTGTTGATTAAAAATCACCGGTAAAAAGCCGGAATTGCAAATATCGACGAGTATGGTGTCAAATCCGGGCGTTTAAATTCATTCTCTTGGTTTTATACACCCGATGGGGTTGCGTGATTTAACTGCAAGTTTTTGCTTCATGGCAAGTTCGGTCAATGCCATATAGATGTCATCAAACTTCCCTTCGTTTTCTTCGCTAATCTCTTCCAAAGCTTTGATGCGTTCCTTAATTTCTTCCAATTCCCCCGAAAGCGATGATGGAGCAGCTTGGATCATATACTTCCGGATAGCGACAAAAGCTCGCATGATATTAATGTTCACCTCAATAGCTTTATCCGAATTGAGGATGCCACTTAACATAGCCAGACCTTGTTCGGTGAATGCGGAAGGAGGTTTTCTGGAACCTCCCCATCTTGAAGTCACAAATTGTGACTTCAAGATTCCCCATTCGGCCTGTGTAAGTTTAAACATAAAGTCAGTGGGAAATGTAAGCCTACGAACGCCGGGCTCTTTCCTGCCCATTCTATCTCGAAGATCCAATAAAAACCTTCAATAAGTGCATAGCCCCTGACCGGCGGGTGTCGTTCAACACCGACTCATCGCTGGGTCGTGCCGACCGCTCAAAATCCTACTTATTATGCGTAATTTTATTATTATCAATGGTCTCCAAGTGAGCGTTTTGCGTTGTATGATAATAAATAGTCGGAATTATTTTCATATTGCCGAATTAAGTCGTTAATTCTTTTGTCATTCATTTTCGCCAAGTAATAAAACATGCTTATCAAACTGTATTTGTCAGCGATTGTCTTACCAGCTTCAAAAACAAGGTCGCACATTTTTTGGTCTCTAGAGATTTGAAAAATACAAGACGCTATTATAATTTTAGTTTCTGCTCTTTGGGAGTCGGTCAAAACTTTGTACATGATGTCGAGAGCATCCTTTGAATTTAGGTAAGCCAAGGTCTCAACAATTAGTAAATCGTCAGGATGTTCAGCAAGTTTAGCTATAAGTTCCTTTTCAATTTCGAGTTTTTCTGATGAGTTTAGTTTGTCAATAATATGGTCGTTACTGAACCCATTTCAATGGTCGACATAGCTGCTAAATTTGATTTCTAAGTTTTTCCATATTGCCAATAATTTGTCAGTATTTTTTGATGCAGTTTCATATTCAAACTTGCCATTAGTTGTCAATTCGTAACGTTTTCCTTTTTTAATTATTAAGCCCTTTTTTGTTAGCCATGAAATGGATATTTGCAATTCCTTTTGAGTCGGTACAGCGTGATTGATTCCGTCTGCAACCGAAGAAATCCCGTTTATGTCAGAGGATTTTGTATTAGTCGCGAGAGCGATCGCTAAAAATACCCACGATATTGCCTGTTCGTCTGTCATAAATTACGCATAACGTAGGAAGCTACACGCAGGACGGGATTTAACCGATAATCTTCCTACGAAGAACTGCTTTTCAAATTTACTAATTCCCTGTCAACGAGCCACTAAAACCCGGCTTGACGGGTAGCTGAAGTTATGGGCTGTTATTCTTTCATATTGATAATTTCGTGTTGATCAGGATTTTTTGGTAAATATCTAATAATTAGTGTATCTCCAATTTGAAATTTCTCACATTGTTTACTAAAACTATAAGTCTTGTTGTTAGCGTCAAACTCATAGTCAACATAATAGCCTGTCGATGGGTCTCTTGATGCTACAACCCATTCCTTATTTTTTACGACAGTTTTTGTAATCACTCCGTCTCGCGTTAATATATCTTTTGAGTACTCAAACCAGGTAAGTTGAAATCCCACATTAACAGCGATAATAACAAGCAAGGTAATTAGGGCTATTCCAATATGTTTTTGAACCGTCTTATCTTTAAATTTTTTCTCATCATTTATGACTGAATACCCAACATCTATTTGCGTGAATAGTCCAGAAAATATAATTGCAAAGCGGAATATTGAAATGATTAGAATAAGAAATCCAAAAAGAGAAATTAAACCATTCGAGTCCTGATTGAAAGAGTATCTTAAAATAAGATAGTTTGAAATTAAGATTAGAGTCGAATAAAATATAAGTCTATGTATTCGTTTGTAAGCAATCGGCCTGATACGTATTGTAGTAAGGGCTTCGTTCCTCTAGCTTTAGAAAAAAATGAAGAGCAATGATCAACGAAGTGTTTTTTGAGGAACTGCTGTCCCGGCAGCAGGAATCAGGCCTTAGTGTGCGGGATTTCTGTTCCAATGAAGGGATCCACCCTTCTACTTTTTATTACTGGTTAAAGAAACACCGGGAAAAGAGCAGGCCAAAAGAGTTTATCCCGCTAACCATACAGAACTCATTTGCGGTGCAGCGTTCGGGGAACGGCGCGATGGTCGGTTCCAAAGCGACACCGGCAGATCAGGTAACTGTGCTCGAGTTTGTTTTTCCCAACGGCACGAGGGTATTGCTGAAACAGCAACCGGATATGGCCTTATTGAAAGTCATGGCCCATTTATATGATTAGGCTATGTTTCATCTTCATGACAAACTTCAATATTACCTCTACCCCGGCGGGATTGATATGCGGAAGAGCTTTTATACCCTGAGCGGTATTGTTTCCTCGGTGATGAAACGGGATGTACGCAGCGGAGAGGCGTTCATTTTTGTGAACCGTTCTGCTACAATTATGAAAATTCTGCACCTGGAGCATGGTGGGCTGGTTATATACCACAAAAGGCTGGAAAACGGGGTGTTTTCCCTTCCTTCGTTTGATGATGAAAACGCCGCCTCCATTTCCATTGGCTGGCCCGATCTGATGCTGATGATCCAGCAGGTAAAAGTGCGGAGACAATATCTGAAAAGGCATTAAAATAATTTAAACTATATTCGCTTTTATGCCTGATTTTCTTGGTCGTTTGGGGTGTTTTCAGTATCTTCAACTCATCATCAAACCCACGGTGCATGAGCAATTCCACAGATAAGGACCGCCTGGTTGAAGCTCTGTTGCAAGAACGCGACGAGCTCTATCTGGAGCTTTCCAGGCTACGGGATATTGCCGATGGAACCAGGGAAAGGCAGATGGATGAGATGATCCGCCAAAAAGATGCTGAACTGCAGCAGAAAGAGAATGTACTCCGGAAAAAGGATGCTGTGATTCAGAAGAAGGATGAAAAAATCCAGGAAAAGGAAGAGCAGATCCGCAAGCTGACAGACCAGTTAGCCTGGTACCGGCATAAATTTTGGAAGCCGTCCAGTGAAAAATACATTCCCCGGGATCCTAACCAGCGGGTAATCGATTTTGAAGGTCTGGATGTATTACCCCAGGAGGAAGAAGCGATCAAAGAAGCCCAGGAAGAGATTATCAGCTACAAACGTCAAAAGCCGGAGCGGGAAAAGAAACAGCCTGTACGCCTGCCCCTGCCGGAAGACCTTCGCCGGGAAGAAGAAACCATCGAACCGGAAGGAATTGATCAGAACTGGGTAAGGATCGGGGAAGAAGTTACCGAAGTACTGGAATTTAAGCCGGGAGAGATGTATGTCAGGCGGATCATCCGTCCCAAATATGCAAAAAAACCGGGTAGCCAGCTCAACTCCTCAGGCCAAGAAGATCAAAAACAAGAGCATATTCGTATTGCCGCATTACCGGCTCTGCCTCTGTCACGCAGCAATGCCGGGGTGTCCCTGCTGGTCGAACTGCTGATGGGCAAGTACCTGTTCCATCTGCCCTTTCACCGGCAACTGGCCATCTTAAGGCTGGCGGGATTTTCTCCCCCGGGGTCAACGGTTAACGGGTGGTTCCAGGGAGCAGGTGATTTGCTTCGGGCCCTGTACCACAGATTAAAAGAGATTGTCCTTTCCTGTGATTATATCCAGGTGGATGAAAGTACGGTGCCGGTGATCAATGATGAAAAGCACCGGGCGGTAAAAGCCTACATGTGGATGGTTAGATCGGTGATGGAGAACCTGGTATTCTTTCATTACGATAAAGGGTCGCGGGCACAAAAGGTGGTGGTTGAATTGCTGAAAGATTTTAAGGGTGCAGTCCAGTCGGACGGCTATCAGGCCTATTCCATCTACGAAAACAAGAAAGGGGTTCTGTTGCTCAGCTGCTGGTCGCATGCAAGGAGGAAATTTTCAGAAGCCTTAAAGGAAGATAAGAAAGGGGCAGAGTATGCCCTGACCCAGATAGGTTTGCTTTATAAGGTGGAAACCATGGCTGATGATCAGAATATGGATTACCCAGAGAGGGCTGAACTCAGAAAACGGCTGGCTTATCCGATCCTGTTGGCATTCGAAAAGTGGATTGTGAGTTATTACCCCAAAGTGTTTCCAAAGGGGCGGATGGGCAAAGCCCTGTCTTACACCTACTCGCTTTTCCACCGTCTTTCAAGATATCACCTGGACGGGAGGTACAAGTTGGACACAAACCTGGCCGAAAATGCACTTAGAGGTTTGAGTTTGGGAAGAAAAAATTTTATGTTCTGCGGTAATCATGAGGCCGCAGAGAATGCAGCCATCATGTATTCCCTGCTGGGCTGCTGTAAAACCTGCGGAGTCAATCCCCGGGAATGGCTGACCGATGTGCTGACCAGGATACCGGAGTATAATAATGATTACACGCTGGATCTGGCTGATCTGTTGCCGCACAACTGGAAGGCATCAAAAAGTGCTCAAAAAAGTCCGACTGATTCCGACAATGGTCAGGGGTGTTCCGAGAAATCAGCAAATCCATGCCAATTTTAGAACAGATTCTAAGAAAGTCCAACCCGTGTCGGAATGTTTTTGGAATTTTTAAAACAACGATGAAAAGTACCGGGTTACGTTACCTGTATCAGGCCGATTGCTTACATTCGTTTCATTTAGCGTCATTGATTATAATTGCCCATAACGTAGGAAGCTACACGCAGGGGCGGACTGCGGGCGATTTCCTGTCAAGCCGAAAAGCAGCCCGAGCGGAAAGATGCACACCGAAAACCACTGCTGCCGCGCTTGACGGGTAGCTGAAGTTATGGGTTGTTTTCGTTCTTTTTCCTTTTTCTTTCTATGTTGTCAATAATAATTCTTTCTATTTTGTGAGCTTCATCACATTGTTCATTCGATGCATTAAAGTCACATCTTGGACAGACAAAAAGGATTCCATAAGAACCAGAATGGTCAATCATTGGAGTATTGCAATTCGGGCAATGTGCTTTCAAATTTGAAATAATCCAAGATTTTTTTGAATTACTCCATTCCCATTCCCAAGACCACCTCCACCTTTTAAATCTGTCCTCTCTATAATTATAAAAGTCTGGTTTAAATTTTTCGTCGTTTTTAAATTTGTCAATGATGTATAACAATAAAATGATAAAAGCAAAAGCTAGGATTATCCACCATACCTTTAAATCGAAGTTTAAAATTGACCATATCAAATTTATTATCCATTTCAAGATTAACCAAATTGTTGAAAGTATTGGTTTCTCCTTTGAATAATCATAAATCATTGTCAATAACAAACTGAATATTGCAGACCCAAAACTAATTGTCCAAGGCGATTTTATCCATTTCCCTTTTGTCATACTTGCTCTGTTCGTTTATTTATCCAACGCAAACCACCAGATCCTGCCATGATTTATAGCCATTGCTGTGCATAGTTTTTATTGATTCTGTTAATTTGACAACTTTTTACTTTAAGCTTACTATTTATAATTAAAGACATTGCCAGTTCAACTGACAAAGATGTACTCGCTAACATTACCCAATCATTCCAATCTGGATAAATAATTGATATATCCTCAGTATCATCCATTGACCAATAATCACGCTTATCAATGAAGAACTCAATCTCAGTATTAACTACTACCTCGACATCAACGAGATAGTCAGTTGCATTAAGTTTTTTAACTGAGACAATTTCAAGCTTAAAATCTTCATCAAAACTTTGGACTGTTGGTTCACTTTGAATCTCATCACTGTCAAAATCATATTGCGAAATATCTGAACCAACAAAGTTTTCATATAAATAGTCTTTAATTTCAGACTTTAAGTCAAAATTCCATATTTCGTTTTTCCTTAATTTAATCTCAAAGCTTTGGGATTGATCAAAAAATAATTTTGCTTGCTTATCATTAAATTCGCTCAAATTAGGATAAACAATTACCGATTTAGGGTCAAAATCTTCATTTTCCAACTCATCAATTAGGTCGCTGTGTAGCTCATATTCATTAGTTGCAAAATCTTTATAATTGTTTGATATAAAAACTAATTCCGGTTGAGTGACTGCACTTTCGTAATCAGTTAATAATGTTTTAATATTTTCCCAAATCAGGCAGTCCCTATAACCCTTTTCATTTGAATTAAATGGTTTAAGTTTTTTTAATGCTTTATGAGCTAAAAATTTATGGTCTGTCTTGGGATATTTTAATACAATTATTGAATTTTCTTTAATTACATTTTTGAGATGCTCTTGATATTCTGATATAGATTTATCAACAATCTCTTGTGTCAGAGGCTGTTTGCTCTTTCTCCTTGTTAATTTTTGAAATGTTTGTAACTCAGAATCAATACTACGCTTAGATTCATCTAGTCTCTGAACATATTTATTTATCACTTCATCTAGGACTATTTCTGGAATATAAATATTTACATCTCCCTTTTTTGCACTTTCAAAGAGTATCTTAAAACCAGTTGATTTTAACCAGAAATCAGCAATAATAATATTTGAATCAAGTACGATTTTCATTTTTTCTCACAAATTATGCACAACGCCCTAAATAACCCATAACGGTCACTTGGTCGAGTAGGCCGAGGGAACTTCCCCCTCAGCCTCTCACAGATCCGGACTTGAACCTCTCAGCTCATCCGGCTCTTGTTATACAAATCTACACGTTTCAACCAGTTATACCGACTTGCCAGTGATAAAACAAGCCGGGAAATTGCTCCCGTACCCGATTAAACCATTGCCAGGCCCGGCGTGGACTGGTCTTGTAACGTTTGTACCTCTTCCTTGCCCAACGAACCAAGCGCCTGCTCAAAAGATGAAAGACCGGGTTCATCGCACTTTTCCTGAACTTACCGTAGTAGTTCACCCATCCCCGGATGAACGGGTTCAGAAATTGGGCGACTCCAACAATGCTCTTGTGAGTAAGCCCTACGATGTTCAGTTCCTCCATCTTATCGGCAATTCGCTTCTTTGAACTGATGCTGATTGCACAGTCAAACCCGAGGAATAGCTTCCCATCCCGTTTCGACTTACAGGCCCGCGGTTGAAAGCTATAACCCAGAAAATCAAACTTTACTCTCGGATAACTTTCCTTTCGGCGGTGATCCTTGCAGTAAACAATCTTCGTTTTATCCGGGTGTAATTTCAGCCCACAACTTTGCATCCGCTCATTCATGCGGGTTAGGATCCACTGCGCCTGCCGCTGGCTTTTACAGTGTACGACTGCATCATCGGCATATCTTACAAATCTCACTGTATTGCTCAGTCCGGTCAGCCAAACATCGAAGGCATAGTGAAGAAACAGGTTGGCCAGCAGCGGACTGATTACTCCTCCTTGTGGTGTACCCTTCCCTTGTTTGTGAACCAACTCTCCGGTTTCCTTCAAAACAGGAGAGTTTAGCCAGCGTTCAAGGTACAGCAAACACCATTTTTCCGGCACATGTTTCTTTAACGCAAGCAGCAGTTTATCGTGGTCTATGTTATCAAAGAACCCTTTGATGTCCATGTCGATTACCCAGTCGTACATCCTACAGTTTTCCCGAACCGCTGCCAGCGCCTGGTGCGCACTCTTGCCCGGCCGGTAACCGTACGAATTTGAATGGAAAATCTTCTCAAACCTCGGTTCCAGATAAGCCCGAACCACTTCCTGCGCTACCCGGTCGGAAATCGTGGGAATACCCAGATGACGAACTTTTCCGTCTTTCTTTGGTATCTCAACTTCTTTGACCGGGGGCGGAAAGTAACTGCCCGATGCCAGACGGTTCCATAGCTTATAAAGCTGACCGGAGCGTTCCGAATCAAACATCTCCATGCTGATCTGGTCAATTCCGGAACTACCGCCGTTGGATTTTACCTTCTTGTAGGCAAGCCAGACCATTTCACGGCTTACAGGTACTGATTTTGTCTCATTCCATAAAGTCATCCTCATTGCTGAGTTGTTGAATGTTATGTGACTGTATAACCTGAGCCCTTCGCTCCATTCCCATTACAGGAACTTCAGCACTACTACGGCTCAGTCCGTCCCAGTACATTGCATTGCTATTCGGCCTCCAGGGTGTACCTGTTGTGCCTTTCGCTTAGCATCAATGTGACTGGTTCCCGAGTTCCGCAAATAAGCCCGGGTATAAGTCCTACCGCCTGAAAGACGTCTGCCGCACAGCCAGTAAACAGGTGTCTGCTGTGCTTATCGTTGCATAACATGCGCTACAACTTTTGACAGAATGTGGCCACTTCACGACTCCTCATCGGCGGTTCACTTTCGTTTAGCTCTTATTCCCATACCTGAATATGCTCATGACATACCCTTTTCCCAAACGCTCAGTACCAAGGCTCTTAACCAAAGCACCTTTGGGTGGTTTGATGCCCCCTCCTGCAAGACGACACCGGAGGTTCAACTTACAACTGTCTCCCCCATCTTATTTACAGCATGCAGAACGATAAATCATCCGATGTTCTGCTTCTCGGCACAC
>JBCFBK010000086.1:0-10606 GCA_038562555.1 Prolixibacteraceae bacterium
TTACATCCCATTCAACCGGGAGGAAAAGGTCGAAATTTTCACCGGCTTCCTGTCCGTTCACGAACACTTTGGCATACCCGGCAATGGCCTCAAAACGAAGCACAAGTCTTTTGTTCTTCCATCGCGGATCGTATGAAAATTTTTTCATCAGCCAGCCGGCACGGATCGTGTCCCACTTTTCCGGATAGCCGGGATAGCTGACGAAGTCACCACCGTTGCCTTGTGCAAAGCTGTTGACATTCCATGGCGAGGGGACCTTAACGGGGATCTTTTCCCAGGTTGGATTCCCGGGCAGAGCCGGATTCCTGAGTTCTCCCTCATTCAGTTCTCCCGCGTTTTCTACAGGCATAAACTGCCAGTAGCCGTTCAGACAAACAGCGTCGCGAAAGGGCCGTTCCTGCGGTTTTACGAAATCACCGGGAGGGGCAAAAGCAGCGTTGAACCGGACAGGCTGGGCTGAAGATAGAAAAGCGGTAAGCAGGAGCCCAATGAACAGGGAAGGATTGAGTTTTCTAAACATGGTTAATTCGGATTGTGTTGGTACTTTTTAAAAAATGTCAGGGTGGAAAAAAGGCTCCACCCTGACACAGCATTGCTTTAATTAAAATCAGGGAATCGTAATCTCAAAAACTGGACTGTAATTAAACTTACCCGACGTGTTGACGCGTGCTGCAGCTCTTACCCAATAGGTTTTGCCTGCTTGCAGACCGGTGACCACATCTTTATAGGTTGTCGTTAAAATCAGGTCGTCGCTGACGCCCGACAGGTTTGTGGTGACATGTTTAATGAACACCCCATTGGCATGACTCACTGTCGGTACATCCGAACACAGGGTTTTCCGCTCCTGGATTTTGCTGGTAAACTGAGGTCTTGAAATGGTATAGCTGACCTCAATGGTTGTACCGGCAGCAACCGCCGAGGCGTTCACGTTCAGGTATGGGGTTACCGTAAAGTTCACTTCTGCTCTTCCGTTGGGCGGAACAACCACCGTGGCGGAATCGGTTACCGGGATGAACGGTCCTTCGATGGGAAGCACTTTATAGGTAGCCGGAACAATGTCGCTTCGTTCGAAGGTACCGTCGGCCTTACCATGGAAGTTTTGCGGAGAAACATCAAACTCATAATCCTGTTCGATGTACCGGATCCGGAAGCCGTTGGGTTGCTCAGTCAGCATGGGCTCGCCGGTCACGCTGTCGATCAGTTTGCCGTAAATGGTACCCCATTCCGGTTCATCGTAGTTATCCAACTCCGTGCATCCGGGCAGCAAACTGAGAGAGAGAATCAGGAGTGTCAAAATATGCGTATATCTTAGTCGTTTCATTTTGCGTTCTTTTTAGCGTTAGTAACCAGGATTTTGAATAAGCTTCGGATTCCGGCCGATTTCAGCCCCGGCGATCTTTTCATAATAGAGTTTCGAGGTGAACGTCCGGGTGCTTCCCGAAGCTCTTGTTTTAAAGATGTAGCCGTTTTCATCGAGATTGAGGTAAGGCAGCAGCACCATAAAGGAAGTGTTCGACAGGATGTCGGTGGCGATTCTCCAGCGCCTGATATCCCAGTAACGATGGCTTTCGAAAGCCAGTTCCACCTGTCGTTCATGCCTCACTTTATCGCGGGTCACTTCCGCATCTTCGAGCGCCCGTATGCCTGCGCGTCCGCGGATCTGGTTCAGCGCCCATTTGGCTTCAGCTACCTTGCCTAACTCAATTGCCGCTTCAGCATAGTTTAAGAGTATTTCACCGTAACGGAAATCCAGGAAAGCTGTGCTGGACGTGTTGTGGCCGACAAATGACCGGTCATACGCCGGATTCAGGTATTTCCGGATATACAAGCCTGACTGGGAGGTCTCATTTGTTCCGATCCCGCTCATGCCGATCACGCGGATGGTCCCGTTTTCGTTGTCGATCTGATGGGTGGCCGGGTTATAATAGGTACTTGTATTTCCTGCTGTGATTTCGCGTCCCTGATCAATAATGCCCGCCTGGACATCGATCGGTGTTCCTCTCCATTCGGAGAACGGGACAATATAGGTTGCCAGGAATCGGGGATCTTTATTGGCAAACAGGTCAACCGGGTTTTCATAAACAATGGGGTTGCCGTTGCCGTCTTTCAGTTTCAGCGTACCCGCCGAACCATCGGTGTACTCATATTGCTCGGCCAGTTCAACAGTCGGACCGATCCGTGAACCATAGCCCTGCCCCGATCTCACCGTAAAAGGGAGGTTCCACCGGTCGTATGAATGGCCCTTATCGGGATAGAAAAAATATTTGGCAAAAATGACTTCGGGGTTTCCGTTCTGATTGCTTTCGACAAACAGGTTCTGAAAATTAGCAACTTTATCCGCGTTCGCATTGTAGAGCTGATATTTGTTCAGGTCGATAATGGCCTTTGCCGCATCAAAAGCCGCCTGCCAGTAGGTGTTGGCGTTAGCCGATGGTATGCCGACCAGCCCGTCCAGGTCCACTTGCCCGTATTTGGCAACAGATGCAGCATACAGCATAGCCCGTGATTTCAGAGCGCGTGCAGCACTTTTGTTGGCGCGAACCTTTGAGTTTGACTCCGGCAATAAGACGATGGCCTCGTCCAGTTCCTTTGCGATAAAATCATAAATCTCTTTTTCAGTATTCCGGGGTACCTGCAGTTCGTCCAGGTTGTCGCCGGTCCAGTTTTGCACTTCCGTGATCAGCGGTACGCCGCCGTAGCGCTTCACCATCCCAAAATAATAGTAAGCGCGGACAAACTTGGCTTCACCCGTAAAGCTGGCCTTTAGGGCATCCGACAGGTTTGCCTCCGGTAACTTCTGGATCAGGTTATTCACATGCCGCACCCCTTTATAGTTCCAGTAGGCAAGCCACGTACCGTCGCCCACGCTGTTCATTTCACTTCCAAATGCATAAAGGGCCTCATCAGACATATGGCACAGGAAGCTTCCGGAACCATGCTGGTTAAATCCGTCACGGGCGCTGAAACCGAAGTCTTCGATCGGCAGTAAATCGTAGAGGCTGGCCAGGTATGCCGTTACACCCGATTCGCCGCTTAAGAGGTCATCTTCCGTGACAATATTCAGCGGTTCTTTATCAAGTACATCTTCGCAGGCCTGAAATGTAAATCCAAGCAGCAAAACTAAAACAACTGATATAAACTTCTTTTTCATCTGTTTTTCTTGTTTAGAATGAAATGTTGACACCTAAATTGAAATTCCTGGTGATCGGGTAGAGGGAGCTGTTTTCCCGCGGCGTTTGCTCCGGATCGATAAACTTGATCTTTGTCCAGGTATGCAGGTTAAAGCCATTGGCATAAATTCTGACCTGTTCCAGCCCGGCCTTGCGGGACAGATTTTGAGGGAGGGTGTAGCCTATTTCCGTACTTTTCAGACGAAGGAAGGAAGCATCATTCAGCCAGAAATCAGACATCGCGTAATTCGAATTCGAGGCGGTGCGGTAGGCCGGGTACTTTCCGGGTATCCATTCACTGTTCGGATTGGTTACGTCGGCCAGGTGCCAGCGGTCGTTAAAAATGGCCAGGCTGTTTCGTCCCCAGCGCAAAGGCGTTTGCAACGCTCCGGCATAGAATACGTCAAATTTCGCAGCTCCCTGAAAATGCATGGACAGATCGAAATTTTTCCACTTTCCGCTGATGGTGAAACCATAGGTGATTTCAGGGAACCGTCCCGGATCGCTGTCGGCGCTGCTGCCTGAACTACCCGATGTAGCCGTATTTCCCCTTCCGATTTGCGTCTGGTCGCCACTGTCGATAATCCCGTCCTTGTTCAGATCCAGGTATTTCAGGTCGCCAGGCAATAGGTTTCTGTTCCCTTTACCATCCTGGATGGGAGAGTTGTAGATCTCGTCATAATCCTGGAAACGCCCGATGGTTTTATATCCCCAGATAATATTGTCCCAGCGGTTTTGCGGATTATTCCTCCAGTCATCGTATGTACCGGTGGGATTCGCCCGTTCCACGAATTTGTTCTGTGTGCGGGCATTTGCCATGTTCCCGCTGATGTTGATCTGGCCGTTCCTGAATTTGGCGGTATAACCCAACGCGATTTCATAGCCCCGTGTAAGGTCGCTGTTCAGGTTTTCCTGAGGAAGCGAAGCCCCTACGGTTTCGGGAAGCGTTAGCAGGCGGTTTGCCAAAAGCCCGGTCCTGTAACGGCGAAAGATTTCAAATTCAAAATGGAGTTTGTTGCCGAGTAAATCGCCGTCGAGCCCCAGATTGGACATTTCAGCTTCGTACCAGAAAATATTGGGATTGGGAAGGCTTTTAAAACCAACTCCTGCCGTAAGTCCGTTATCAAATACATAGTTGCCGCTCGGGTATGAGAATCCTTCAATATATTGGAACGAACTTGCATCTTCATCGCCCAGTTTACCCCATGAACCCCGGAGTTTCAGGTTGTCAACGAACGACACGTTCCCTTTAAAAAAGTTTTCTTCCGATATGCGCCATCCTCCAAAGAAGGAAGGAAAGAAGCCCCACCGGTTGTTACCGGGAAATTTAGATGATCCGTCGTAGCGGAAGGCAAATTCAAACAGGTATTTTGAACTGTAATCGTAATTCATACGCCCAACCACACCCACATTAGCCAGGTCATAGGTTTGGCTGCCGCTCTGGCCAGCCCGCTGCGTATTTGGGTCGCCTGTGAACATTTCTTCCAGTTCATCCAGCAGCAGGTCTCTCCGGGCGCTAAAGTTATCCGACACTTCAGTTCGTTGCTCCATCAAAGCAAGCGCTTTCACACTATGCTCATTGAATTTGTTTTCATAATTCAACGATACCTGTAACAGGTCTTTATGACGGGTGCGGTAATACCGTTCGATATACGACGGACTTTGCTGGTAAACAGCGGTGTAGGTGTCGGTCGTCGCGTTGTAATTGTATAAGGGATATTTCTTTTTATAGGTCTTCTTGTCAATGTCGTAATTATAGCGGCTGAACAGGGCCGTCGCCTTTAATCCCTGTACAAAGGGAATTTTATAGTTCAGGCTGAACGTTCCCTGGTACGATTTGTTTTGCGTTTTAATATAACCTGAAATTGCCTTCGAGGTAATGGCCAGCGGGTGCGTCCCGTCGGCTACCTGGTTGTTGAGGTACTGGGGATTGTCGTTCGCGTAGACACTTAGGGTAGGTATCTGCATCCACATCGATTTGAACATAAATACCCGGTCCTGGGTTCCGCCCGGTTCGTTCACATTGTCCAGAATGGCGTCGGTCAGGATTTGAATGTCAAGATCCTTCGTCAACTGAATATTGAGGTTCGACCGGAAGTTATACCGGTTGTAATTTAAATCGCCGCTTTTCCATAAACCCATTTCGTCAAAGTACCCAAACGACAGGAAATAACGGACTTTTTCCGTACCACCGTTGACGTTCAGGTTATGTTGTTGCTGGGGAGCATATTCCCGCAGGGCAAGGTTCTGCCAGTCGGTCGACTTTTTTGTGCCGTTGGCATATTGTTCAATGTCTTCTGCCGAATATGAAAGGGCTTTGTTGGTCCTGTTTACGAGATTATCGTTCTGGATCTGCTCGTTTGTTAAAGTCATCCAGTCAACCGCATTGCCAACCTCCGGGGTACTGGTAATGTCGGCCCAGCCGTATGTTCCGGAATAGTTGAATTGCGCCTTTGACGTTTCCCCCTTCTTCGTGGTGATCAAAACGACGCCATCGGCCGCTTTCACCCCGTAAACGGCAGCAGAGGCATCTTTGAGGATTGAAATGCTTTCCACTTCGTTGGGATCTATTTTGGAATAATCTTCGCGTACAATTCCGTCGACCACCACCAACGGACTGCCATAGCCGCGGATGTCGAAGTAGTTTTCGTAACGTCCCGGTTCGCTGGTTCGCTGTACAACCCTTAATCCCGGCAGTTTTCCCGACATGGTGTTGGTCAGATTCGCTTGCGTGCTGACTTTTATTTCATCGGCCGTGATATTTGAAATCGCTCCGGTGAGCGTAGCTTTCCGTTGCGTGCCGTAACCTACGGCCACCACTTCCTCCAGTCCGATGGACTCTTCGGCCAGGATCACATTGATCGTTGATTTTCCGGAGGTGGGAATTTCCTGTGTTTTCATGCCCACGAACGAAAACACCAGGACGCCGGCGGGTCCCACGCCATTTATATTGTAATTTCCATTAATATCGGTAATCGTTCCATGTGCAGTACCCTTGATTACCACAGTTACGCCCGGGAGTGCAAGACCCGAAGAATCGGTCACCCTGCCGGCGACGGATTTTTGCTGCTGAACGCTTCGGCCGGAGGCATCCGGTTGGTTCCGTTCAGTCAGGAGGATTTGCCTGCCCTTAATTTCGTAACGGATCCCGGTATTCTTCAATACTTCGTCCAGGATCGCCGTGATGTTTCCATTTTCAATATGGACATCAACTTTGCGGTCAACATCGATCATGGCCGCACTGTAGAGAAAATAAAAATCGCTTTCGTCTTCAATGGACTCAAGGATGTTTTTTAAAGAGGTATTTTCTAAATTCAGCGAAATCTTTGTTTCCTGAGAGTAGGTTTCGATCCCCATTACCTGGATCAGTGAAAACAGTAACAGAAAAGTAGTCAGCCTCATAATTAATAATAGTTTTCGCAATAAACATGCATTTCTTGCCCTTGCGGCAAAATGAATCGTTTTTTTCATACCTTTGTTGTTGTTAATTGATTAGAAATAACTCTTTTGAGGAGAGTTTTTTTGATTGAACAGGCGGGGTGATGTGGCGCATTACCCCGTTTTTCTATAAGTCGCTGTTTTATTTCTTATTTCAGTCTACCTCTCTTTCTTTTTATCGATTAGAATTACTTTTTCAGAGTAGGTGCCGTCGGGCAGCTTTTGCCGTTCGGTAACCGTGTAGGAGATGGGTGTCACAATCTCGAGCATTTCCAGGATCTGATAAACGGTCTCATCAACGAAAGTTGCCGTATAGGTGAGGGAACTGAGCTCCGGATCATTCAGTTTTACCTGAATATTGTACCAGCGTGAAAGGCGTTCTGTAACCTGATCCAGGGAGTCGTCTTTGAATATGAGTTTACCTTCCCTCCACGAAACATATTTCGCCGGGTCTTCCCGTTTCAGGGAATATTTGCTGCTGGCAGGATCAAAAATAAAATGCTGACCCGGCTCCATTTCGCAGATGGCCGGTTTTTTTCCGGTATTCGCCAGAATGATCACCTTTCCGGATTCCAGGGTTGTTTCCACATCGGGATCACCGGGGTAAGCCTTGATATTGAAGGAGGTACCGACCGCCTTGACGGCTATTCCCTGTATTTCGACAATAAATGGTTTTGATTTATCCGGCGAAACTTCAAAATAGGCTTCTCCCTCAAGCCTCACAGTCCGTGTTTGCCCGGCAAACCGTTGAGGATAGATCATCTTGCTGTCGTAGTTCAGCCAGACCTTTGTGCCGTCGGCCAGTTCGAGATGGGTCCGGGACCCCGGCGGCGAAACAATTTCATATTCCTGTGAGCCGTTTAATGCCTCGTAGAGCTCAGGCTGAAACACATAAGTATAAACCAGTAAGGTAATGACGGGTATTAAAAGAATGGCCGCGGCCCTGGACAGCAGGGGGACAAGAGAACGCTTTTTTGCCGGGATAGAATGGCTTTTGCCTTCAGCCGGAGGTTCTGAGCGCCTCATGTTAATGGTATGGTGAATCTTATACAGGCGCAACAGGGCAGCTTCCTGATCGGCTGCTTCCGGAAATTCAAGCTCATTCCAATAACCCTTAAACAGGTTTTCACCGGTTCTCTGATCTTTTTGTATCCAGTTAAAGATGGTATCAAGCTCATCAGGCGAGCATTTATTGGCGGCGAACTTTGTCAGAAGCTTTTTGTCCATTTTGTATTAAGTTATTCAGTTCAGGAAGAAAACCTCTACGCAGTTTAACCGAGGGAAGTTTTTCCGAACTATAAGTCAGACGCAGAAAAATAAAAAACCACCATTCCGGTTTTTGGTTTTTTTTATGAATCGAAGATGGAATTGCGAAATGTCTGTTTAAAAGAACAGATGGATGAGCAACAGGACCGGTAAATAATCTTTTCCCAGGTCTTCCCGGAGATATTTATGCGCTTTTGCCAGATGGTTTTCCACGGTATTGACCGAAATATTCAGTGCCCGGGCAATTTCCTTATACGATAAGTTTCGGGTATGGCGCATCTCAAAAACTTCGCGTTGCCGGGGTGGCATTTTTTCAATCAGGAGGTTTATTTTTTCATCAATCTCTTCGCGGTTCAGCCCTTCCGTAAAGTCGGGTTCGTCCTCTTGCGTCTGGATCGATTTGATATAATCGACATAAGCCGTGCTTTTCGCTTTTTCCCGGAGGAAACTGATTGTTGCATTATAGGCAATCGTAAACAGATAGCTATCGAACGAAGCGGCATTCCTGAGCTTATCCCTGTTCTCCCAAACTCTGACAAATACTTCGTGAACGAGATCCTCCGTATCTGTTTCCGTTTTAATGAGTGTAAAGATGAAGTTTTGCAATCCGGAATTGAAAACAGCATAGATGCTGTCGAAAGCCTTCATATCGCCATTGATAAACCGCTTTACCAAAGCTTCGTCAATTTTATCCTTTCTGTTCAAAGTCATAATGAGTGGTGCGGCGTACAGCAAGGATCAAATTTACAAAAGATTTGCAGCTTTACAACTTAAAGAAATTAACGACGTTTCCCGGTACGCCTTGTGTGGGCGTACCGGGAATTCATCTCTGTTTCTACTCCAATTCCATCACATGATCCTTGATCACGATATAATCAACATACAGGGTATCGGAGTCCAGAGCGGGCAGCTTGTCTGCATCCGTTACGTTGGCGTTGAGCCTGATCCTCAGGTTCCGGAGGTCGTAATTAACATCCGAAAGCTCTGCACTGGCCGTTGCGGCATCATTAAAATATAATTTGAATGTGCGGGTGTTGTCGGCCCCGGTTTCCCAGGTAATCCTGATGCCCAGGAAATCGCCCGATTCGGAGATGGCAGGCCAGTCAGTTGCCGGAGCATAAACACAGGAATTATCGGGACAAAACCCCGTTGGGTCGGAGAATACCCCCATACTTCCATAGGTAAAAACAATCGCCTGGTGAGGGGGATTATAGTAAAACTCTAAACCCACATTCGAGTCAGCCCAATAATCGCCGGTGTTGTATCCGTGTTTCCACCGGGTGGATTTGTAACCCACAATAAATTCGCCGTTCCTGGTAACCGGAAAATCGGCGATTGTTTGTGCTTCATTCTTTGTTCCATCGCTCCCGGGCTGTTTGGTCGAGCTAAGCACCATGCATGAATCCTCAATGACCGGTATAGTCGTTGAATTCCAGGGAGGGATCCACCAGACTACCGAACCGATCTGCCATTGGTCGGCTGCGATCTGGCTTATTTCTTCACTTTCGTCAAAGTCCTGATAAAAGACCGATGTGCTGTTTTTTGCGGCCTGCTTGAGCCTTGCGTAACCGTCTTCCGGGACATCGGGTTGATTCTCTTTTTCGCAACCGTAAAACAGGAACAGCAGCGTCAGCAGTGAAATTGCCGGTCGATATATTCGTTTCATTTGTATTTGATTTAAGGATGAAATGAGCATGATCCGTAGAAACACCAATTGAAATGATTATTTGGCGATCATGCGAATTGAACAACGTGAAATCCACATGGTGAATTCCATGCGGTAATTAAAAACTAAAAAATAAACGCATGAAATTAACCCTGCTCTTCGTGAAGAACATCGCTTTCGGAAGAACAGGGTTAACAGGAAAATTAATAATTAGCGTTTTGTTTCAAGGTAACGACGCCGTTGTATTCAGAATTATCAATTTCTGATTGCGGGATGGGATAGATCTCGTTTTTATTGATCGTGAACGAAGCGCCTTCGAGGATCTGGTAATCGAACGATTCCAGTTCCCGGTCGATGTACGTGTTTAAGGCATTTGACATGTAGCCCGGCTGCAGTTTATCCCATCGCTGGAGATCAAAGAAGCGGTGTCCTTCCAGGGCCAGTTCGAGCCTGCGTTCAAAGCGGACAAGCTCCCGGGCTCCTTCTTTGGCGCGGGCTGCAAAATAGCCTGCGGGATACAGCTTGATGAAATAGTTGGCTGCCGGGGTATCGGTAAAGCCGCCGGTGGGATTCGCCGGGTCTTTATAGGTCCGGACAAAGCCGCCGGGGTTGGCCGCCCTGGCCCTGACGCGGTTCACATATTCCTGCGCCTTATCCAGGCTTCCCGCTTCAACTTCCGCCTCTGCCGCCATTAAGAGCACGTCTGCAAACCGGATCATGTTGTAATTGTTTGAGGTGGCACCATGAGGACGCCACGAACTGTAGGTTTCGGTCATGGTTTCTTCGTCGACTTTCCAGTAGAGGTTTTTCATGGCGATGAACGGGCCCGCATCGGGTTTACTTCTGACCCAGGAGCCGGGATTGATGCCGAAATCGAGCAGCGGAATGCCTCTGCGGCCCACGGTCCAGTCGAGCCGGGGATCCAGGGTACCCGTATAGGGCGTAAATGGTTGCTCGGGGGCAACGTTCTGGTCGCTGGTGATGTCGGAGTCGCTGTAAGTGTCAATAAGTGGCAATCCGGTTACCGGATCTGTTTTGTAGGCATTTACCAGGTCGAACGAAGGTT
>JBCFBK010000087.1:0-9707 GCA_038562555.1 Prolixibacteraceae bacterium
CAGCGCCGATGGTACTGCATTTATGTGGGAGAGTAGGTCGTCGCCCTTCTTAATCAGCCCTGTGTTCAAACGAGCACAGGGCTTTTTTTATACCTGCCGGAAAACGGACACCGGAAATTGTAAATGGAAGATTGCCGGATAACCTTGTCTTGTTTCTGCAGTCTGTTATCTTCATATCTTTGATATTTGTGCCTGGAAGGCATCGAACATTTGTTTTGTATTGCTGTTATAATCAGATAAATGAAAACTAAACAAATGATCATGGAGAGACGAAGTTTTATCGGTACACTTGGAACAGCTGCAATTGCCGTTCCTATCCTGGGGAATGCCTTCGCAGCATGCAGCAGTGAAAGTAAAAAGGCAATCCTTAACGGGCATGAATTCCCGAACCTCCCGTATGCCTATGAGGCGCTGGAGCCCGTCATTGATGCAAAGACCATGGAACTCCATTACGACAAACATCACCGGGGATATTTTGAGAAGTTTACAGCTGCTGTCAAAGAAACAGGCGCCGCCACCCAACCAATGGAGGAAATTTTCGCAAAAATTACGGAATATAATTCTGCAATACGGAACAATGGCGGAGGTTATTATAATCACAGCTTATTCTGGGAAAACATGAGTCCCGTTAAAACAGCTATGTCGTCAACACTCGAAAAAGCGATCAATGAGACCTTCGGATCGGTTGACGAATTTAAAAAAACATTTGCAACAGCTGGAAAGACGCATTTCGGGAGCGGATGGGCCTGGCTGGCGGTTGATCCTGACGGGAAGCTGTTTGTAACATCCACCGCCAATCAGGATAATCCGCTGATGAATGATGCCCCAAAGCAGGGAAAACCCCTTTTAGCTCTCGACGTATGGGAACATGCTTATTATTTAAACTACCAGAACCGCCGGCCGGATTATGTCGATCAATTCTGGAATGTTGTCAATTGGCAGGAAGTTAGTCGAAGATACGATAATGTCTGATCTTAAAAGCCGGTTTTTAGCCGGTTTTTTTGTTACTTTGGCTGCTAAAACAAGCATGTTTTGTCAGGCGCAGTTTCGAAAAAATAACATGCTGTAAACAGACCATCATGATCCAGCGGGTAACATTCATCGGAGCCGGAAATCTGGCTACCCAATTAGGAAAAGCTTTGATGAAGGCAGGTATTGATATTGTACAGGTTTACAGCAGGACAAACAGATCAGCTGAGGCGCTGGGAGCCATTTTGCATTCACCGTTCACCAACAAAACGGAGGAAATCGACTTATCGTCCGATCTTGTTCTGGTGGCGTTAAAAGATGATGCTATCGGTCAGGTTCTTGATCAGGTGGACCTTCGTGAATGCCTGATTGTGCATACGGCCGGAAGTGTTCCTGCCGGCTTGCTGGCTTCGTACAGCAAACGGTATGGTGTATTCTATCCGCTTCAGACTTTTTCAAAAATTCGTGATGTCGATTTCAGCCTCGTTCCGCTTTGCCTGGAGGCGAGTTCGGCTGAAATCCTTGCCGACCTGAAAGAACTGGCCGCAAAAATGTCCGCTTCCATATATGAGCTTAGTTCGGATGAGCGTAAAATAATTCATCTGGCAGCTGTTTTTGCCTGTAATTTTGTGAATCATTTTTATTATTTGGGTGAAAGGCTTCTCGCCGATAACGGACTGGATTTTGACCTTCTCAAGCCTCTTATTAAAGAGACGGCCGCCAGGGTCATGGCAATTAAGCCTTACGATGCGCAGACCGGACCCGCTAAAAGATATGATGAGAAAATTATTGAGAACCATTTAAGTCTGATGACAGGCAATCCTGAGCTTCGTGAAATATACCTGCATATGACGAAGAGTATTTTCCAGGCGCATAAAAAAATAACAGAATGACTTTTATAAAGGAAAAATTAAAACTGATCAAAGCCCTGGTATTTGATGTCGACGGCGTATTGTCGCTTGATACGACCCCCTTGAATGAGAATGGCGATCCGGTCAGAACGGCCAATGTAAAGGATGGTTATGCCATCAGAAACGCACTGAACATGGGGTATCAAATCGGCATTATTACCGGCGGGACGATCGAAAGCGTCAGGTTGCGCTATCAAAAGCTGGGCGTTCCCCTCATTTACATGGGTGTCAGAGACAAAGTCGAATCCTTGCGTGACTTCATGCAGAAAGCCGGCGTAACTGCCGGAGAGGTCTTATATATGGGCGACGACCTGGTCGACTATCAGGTCATGTCGCTGGTCGGCATACCTGTATGTCCTGCTGATGCGGTTCATGAGATAAAAGAAATTTCTTTGTATATTTCAGATAAGAAAGGCGGAGAAGGATGTGTACGCGATATTATTGAACAAGTGATGCGTGCACAGAACACCTGGATGAACGAGAAATCGTATTACTGGAAGTCAATATAATGAACCTGGCCCCGCTTGCAGGGTGATGCCGGCGCAGGGTTTTCCGGGCCATAAAAAACAATTGAAAATGGAACTAAAAAATCTTGAGAAATATAAGATCATACTGGCTTCAGAATCTCCACGGCGCCAGCACCTGTTGCGGGAATTGGGGCTGGAATTTGAAGTTAGGCCTTCTTTTCTGGAGGAATTTTATCCGGAAGAGCTGGGCATGACAGCAATTCCTGTTTACCTGGCGGAGCTGAAAGCCGATGCGATGAAGGACGGCCTGAAGGAAAATGAGCTTTTAATCACCGCCGATACGATTGTATGGAAAGATGATCAGGTTATGAATAAGCCAAAAGACAGGGATGAGGCCATTGCTATGCTGAAAAGCCTGTCCGGTAACAAACATCAGGTTATTACGGGCATGCATCTGCTGGCGTCGACAAAAAAAATTTCTTTTCATGCCGTAACAGAAGTTTGTTTTGACGAGTTGACCGAGGATGAGATCGTATACTATGTAGACCGTTACAGTCCCTATGACAAGGCGGGAGGCTACGGCATTCAGGAATGGATCGGATACGTCGGCATAAACCGTATAGAAGGCTCGTTCTACAACGTGATGGGATTACCTGTCCACAAGCTTTATCAGTATCTTAAAGAGTTTTAACCTGAGCCGGGCTATATCAGGAAGATAAAATTAACTAAGTTTTTTTCGAATGAAATCTGATAAAAAAATATTATTCTGTTTATTTCTTCTGGTTTTTATTAACCCCTTGCTGGCAAGGGAAGGAATGTGGATACCAACATTGCTCGCTAAGTACAATATAGAGGAGATGCAGCAAATGGGATTCCGGTTGTCTGCCGAAGATGTGTACAGCATCAACCAAAACAGCATGAAAGATGCCGTCGTATTGTTTGGTTCGGGCTGCACGGGCGAACTGGTATCGGCCGATGGTCTCCTGTTTACCAACCACCATTGCGGTTACAGCGCGATTCAGTCACACAGTTCGGTGGAGAATGATTACCTGACCACAGGCTTTTGGGCAAAATCAAGAGAAGAAGAATTGTCAAACCCGGGCCTTTCAGTACGGTTTCTGATCAGGATGGATGATGTCACCAGGCAGGTTCTGGCAGGAACGGATACGCTTGCTGAAAATGAACAGATGCAAAAGATTGAGCAAAATATCGAAGCGATAAGAGGCGCGGCCGGAGAAGATGGCCGGTATGAAGTTGTCGTGAAGCCTTTATTTTATGGCAACCAGTACTTTGTGTATGTTTATCAGGTCTATCCGGATGTCAGGCTGGTGGGGGCGCCTCCTTCGTCGATCGGGAAGTTCGGAGGTGATACCGATAACTGGATGTGGCCACGTCATACCGGCGACTTCTCCGTATTTCGTATTTATGCCGGCAAAAACAATGAGCCTGCAGCGTTTTCCCCCGACAACGTACCCTACCATCCAAAATCGTTTTTCCCGGTGTCGCTGGAAGGAATTAAGCCGGACGATTTCGTTATGATCTATGGGTTTCCGGGAAGTACAGAGCAATATCTGCCATCGCAGGCCGTGGATCTGATCATGAACCAAAGTGATCCTGACCGGGTGAGAATAAGGGAAGAAAAATTAAATATCCTTGAACGGCATATGTCTAAAGACCCGGGCGTACGTATCCAGTATGCGTCGAAATATGCAGGTACCAGTAATTCCCGGAAACGTTGGCAGGGAGAGATCAGAGGTCTGAAAAGAATGAATGCCATTGCAGCGAAGCAGTCTTTTGAAAAACAGTTTCAAAGCTGGTATAACCAGCATGATTCCCTGCGATCTGCTTACGGAACCGTTTTTGAGCAGTTTGAGAAACTCTACATCGATCTGGCTCCTTATAACAGGGCTTATAACTATTATATGGAGATTGTCTTAAGAGGTACTGATATTTTTTCGCTTGCGGCTTCGTTTCCCAGAAACGAATCATCGTGGTCCGATCTTTCCGATGAACAGGCTGCTCAGTTTCAGAATCAATTGATTAACAGGATAGAATCCTATTTTAAAAACTACGACCAGACAACCGACGAAGAAGTATTTGTGCGGTTAATGAGGATATTGAAGAAAGATCTGGATCCTTCTTTTTTACCGTCAGCATTTCATGAGCTGATGGATTCTTACACCGATGATGCGCTATTGAAAAAAGTCTATCGCAGATCTGTTTTGATCCGACAGGAAACATTAACCGGCCTGGCCCGCAATCTGGATGAAGGTACGATCAAAAAGCTCCGGAAAGATCCGGTTTTTGACCTTTTCATTCAATTATACGGACACTATCAGCGGAACATTGAACTGGTGTATAAGGAAATTAGCCAGGAAATTGAGTCTGTCCAAAAGAATTACATGGCGGGAATCCTGAAGACGCAGCAGCACAAACCACTTTATCCCGATGCCAACCTGACACTCCGTGTGGCCTATGGAAAAGTGGAAGGCTACAAACCGGCTGACGCAGTCAGCTACAAGCATTATACGACCTTGGAAGGGATCATTCAGAAGGACAATCCCGAAATATATGATTATGATGTACCACAACGCTTGACCGAGCTGCATCGGCAAAAGAATTATATGAATTATTCGGATGAAAATGGCGAAATACCAGTTGCTTTTATTGCATCGGCGCATACCACCGGTGGAAACTCAGGCAGCCCGGCAATAAATGCAAACGGGGCACTTGTAGGGATCAACTTCGACCGTTGCTGGGAAGGCACCATGAGCGACATTTTGTTTGACCCGGACCAATGCCGGAATATTATGGTCGACATTCGTTATGTGCTTTTTATCATTGATCGTTTTGCCGGGGCCGGATACCTGTTAAATGAAATGAGTTTGGTGGAGTAGGGAGCTCCATACAGCATTCAAGAAAGCTGGAGAAGATCTTGTCCTTTAATTTCCGAATCGGTATACCAGCGATAACTGCTGGGATTGGTCAAGACTACGGCCGTCGACCAGGTGAAATGACAGGTTGAACTGTCCCTGAATGTGTTCAGCCTGAATGAATTTCCAGATCAGATCTGTCCGAAAGTAACTGTCAGCCCGGTAAAACCGGTCCCCGTTCATCAGTTCATGGCCTTTCCCCTGATGCAGCGTGGCATGCAGGGCAAATTGACGGCTTTCTCCGTAAAACTCCCCCTTGAAACTGAGTGCATTCTCAAAGCCATCGGTTACACTGCGTTCCCGGATGGACGACCCAAGGATCCCTATTTTTAGGTATGTCTTTGTCAGAGGAAGGACTTTCTCCAGGTCTGTTCCCAAATAAAGAACCATGCCCATATTGTCTTTAATGTGGATGTTTTCCTCTTCCAGAGCTGTCTCGGCATAGTGGTAAAGTGTCAGGTAATTCTGAAAGAAAAAGGGACCTAAACGCATATCTCCCGAAAAACCTGCCAGAAATGCTTCCCGCCGCGTATCTGTCTGTCGGCCGGTCCAGTCAACAAACCCGCTTTGGTGTCCCCACGACCAGCTATACCGGCCATAAAGCCCTTCAATATTGGGTCGGTAGTAAAGGAGGGTATCGGTTAACAGGGCAAGCGGAAAATCAATCAGATCCATGCGGGGGAAAGATCCGAAGTAAAAAGCTTTTTCCGGATCGTGATAATTATAATAGGCTGTCAGCTTCGGTTTCTGTTCGTCCACTTCACTTCCGAACTCGAATAAATGGCTTAATCCGATCCGAAAACGGTGATGGTCTTCAAGGGTCGTTCCAAGCTCGAAGCTTGTACGCTCACCAAGAATCGTCTGGGAGTAATTTTTACTTCGGGCAAATTCGCGGTTGTCCCCAATACCGTAGAACTGGACCTGATACTCCGGTTTTTGTGCCAGCGATATCAGGGAACTCAGGAACAGAAATAAGAATATCATGAAACGCATAATCCGGAATTTTAGGTAATGTTATGCAAAGAAAAAAAGAAATTTGATTGAGTTACAATTAACCGTGATTTTCGGGAAAGGTTTTCTTAATCGCACAAGATATACATATGGCGGTTAGGATTGATAAAGAGGACGGGCATTCGCGCAGCTTCTTTTATAATTTCTTCCTCGGGAAAAAAATCTTCCGATCCCGGTTGCCAGTCGGGCACGAAGATGATCAGGTTAAATTTTTCCTTCCTGCATTTGGTAAGGGCTTCAGTCGGAAGATGAAACTTGTTTTTTTCGGAATGGTCTAATTGAAATTCCAGACTTAAGTTTGAAAATAAGGCCGTGATAAATTTCAGGTTTTTGCCGATTTGTTTCTGCCGCTCTGTATTTTTCTCTTGCGCTATCAGCAGACTCAGATAAGATTGATTAAAACGGCAAAAATAGGATGCCCAAAGCGAACTGTTCTTGATGGCCTTCCTGCTGTCGAACGGCAGCAGGATCCGGTCATAACGAAGATACTCCGGAATACTGTCGCTAACAAACAAAAACGGAATTTGGCTTTGCCGCAGAGCAGCCGTCTTTTCTCGGATATGGCCGGTCGCCAGAATAAGCATAATTCCATCATAATCATCGGTAATCCGATCGATGGTATCGGCCAGATGCCCCTTTAGTGTCAGACTTGAAATGGGAGTACCTGCTGTCTGTTTTTTTAGTTGACGGATAATCGTTTCCAACTTTTTTTGCACCTGGGGCCTTTCTGTTTTATCGTCGGTTCCAAGCGGATGAAACAGGCACAACTCTTTTTTGAAGATACCTGCCATGCGCAGGCCATGGTCAATAGCCCCGGCCATCGGTTCCTCAAAGTCGCAGTAGACCATAATTTTTTGCTCGGAGAGATCGCTCATACTATACATCAAAATTATTTAATTTTTATAAATCACAACGACTATCGCGCTAATTGAGTAGGAAGTTGGAAGAGCAGGGAGGAATAGTGTGCCGGTTAGCTGCATTTTAGCTATATTTATTTAAAAATCAGAAAAAGCAGTTTATGTTGACTCAAGAACTAATCAGCCCCGGGAGTATTGTCGTTGTGGGGGCTTCCAATAATATCTCAAAGCCGGGGGGGAAACTTCTTAAGAACCTGCTGGATAATCATTTTTCAGGCGAGCTGATGGCCGTGAACAGAAATGAAGATCAGGTGCAGGGCGTTCGTTCGTTTAAAACAATAGCCGATCTTCCTGCAGTTGATCTGGCTGTACTTGCCGTTCCTGCCGCCTTTTGCGAGGAGGCGGTTGAGTTGCTGGCACGTGAAAAGGGAACAAAAGGCTTTATCATTATTTCCGCCGGGTTCGGTGAACTTGGACCGGACGGGCGTAAAATGGAAGAACGCATGGCTGCTGTTGCAACGCGCTACCAGGCCAGCCTGATTGGTCCCAATTGTATCGGGCTGATTACACCGGTGCATGCCAGTGTTTTTACGACCCCGGTTCCCCGGCTCGATCCGATGGGCTGTGACTTTATATCCAGTTCGGGAGCTACCGCCGTCTTTATCATGGAATCGGGTATTACCAAAGGACTAAAGTTTGCCAGTGTATTTTCTGTCGGTAATGCTGCGCAAACCCGGGTGGAAGATATTTTGGAATATATGGACGAGCACTTTGATCCTGGTACCAGCCCCCGCGTCAAACTGCTTTACGTGGAGAGCATCGGCGATCCTGACAAGTTTCTCATCCATGCCCGCTCTCTGGTCAGGAAAGGTTGCCGGATCGCCGCCATCAAAGCCGGAACAGGAGATGCGGGTATGCGTGCCGCAAGCTCGCATACAGGTGCAATGGCAAATCCGGATCTGGCCATCGAAGCCTTGTTTCGTAAGGCCGGAGTCGTGCGATGTTACGGTAGAGAGGAACTCACCACGGTGGGTAATATTTTTATGTGTAAGGAGATGAAGGGAAACCGGCTCGCCATTATCACCCACGCGGGAGGGCCTGCCGTGATGCTTACTGATGCATTGGAGGCTGGTGGACTGCATATTCCGCAGATCGCGGATTCGCCTCAAAAACAACGGCTTAAAAATTTGCTTTCTCCGGGATCGTCGGTGGAAAATCCAATTGACTTTCTGGCTACCGGAACCGCAGAACAACTGGCTGCGATTATCGATATATGTGATCAGGATTTTGACGAAATTGACGGAATGGCTGTCATTTATGGTAGCCCCGGTCTGTTTTCGGTCCGTGATGTTTATGAAATGCTGAACAGAAAAATGCACTCATGCAGAAAGCCAATATACCCGATACTCCCTTCGATCTTAAATGTAAAAGATGATGTGGAACATTTTATCTCATCAGGAAATGTTAATTTCCCGGATGAAGTGGTTTTGGGACGGGCTCTTAGTCATGTTTACAAAATGCCAAAACCCCATGAAGAACATATTTTCCTGGAAGGTATCGATATCCCTGAAATCCGCAGGATCATTGAAGGCACGGAAGAGGGGTATCAGCCACCTTCCGTGATCCACCGCTTGTTTGATGCTGCCGGAATCCCCCGTGTGAAAGAATTGGTTGTACACAATGAGAATGACGCCATGAATGCTGTTGCTGAAATTGGTTTCCCGCTGGTGATGAAGGTCGTTGGACCGGTTCATAAAACAGAGATAGATGGCGTTGTGTTGAATGTCAGGAGCAGGGAAACTGTTTTACAGGAGTTCCGCAGGCTGCAGGCAATACCCGGTGCAAAAGCTGTTTTGATGGCTGAAATGGCATCGGGAATTGAGCTTTTCATAGGAGCAAAATACGAAGAACGTTTCGGACATGTCATGCTTTGCGGAATGGGCGGTATTCTGGTTGAGGTGCTGAAAGATGTTACATCCGGTCTGGCGCCGCTTACTATTTGCGAGGCGGCTTCCATGATCAAAAACTTAAAAGCGTATAAGATTATTAAAGGTTATCGCGGACAGGAAGGGGTCGACCAGCGTGCATTTGCCGATATCCTTGTCCGCTTGTCGAGCCTGCTTCGGTTTGCGACTGAGATCAAGGAAATGGATATTAATCCTTTGTTGGGTCGGGGCGATTGCATACTCCCCGTCGATGCCCGGATACGGATAAAAAAAGAGGCTCGTTAGCAGCGTCTTTTTTTGTCCAATTATAAGCTTGTCCGGGAGCCGCACCTAATCGTTCCAGTCTGATAGATTCAGGTATATCTTTTGAGGGCACTAAAAATAAAAATCACCGTGGTATATTATGAATATTCGTTACTTTTATAACGGAAATTGAGGAGCTGATGCGGCCGGATTATCTAAGTCTGCGCTGATAAAAAAACCAAACTAACACTTAAATTATACGAAAGACTTATGGTACGTTTTTTTTCAGGACTTTTCATGTCTTTGTTCCTTTTCGTGAACAACCCTGTACCTGCCCAGGAAGGACTGTCGAGCATCACCTCTTGTCCGC
>JBCFBK010000088.1:0-9237 GCA_038562555.1 Prolixibacteraceae bacterium
TATTCAGCGAGATATAGAGATTTAGTAGATTTTTTTTCATTTTTGATTTTTTAATTAAGTAATAGAATCTGTCTTCCAGAGTTTTCTGCTTTTCTGGCCACTGTTTTCTTGTATCATCCAGTGGAGGGATCCCTTTTTATTCAGGGATTATATTCGTATGTATTGAGTGCTCACGATGGGGTAGATGATGTTGTAAAGTTTAAAATATTCATGATCGGATTGCATTACACAATTCTGATGAAGAGTTATAAGATTCACACTTTGGATCATTATTATTTATTTAATAACGAGCAAGTATTCGTGTAATTTTTTATTAAATAATTGATTTTTAATAATATACGATATGGTAATTATCACTGAAAAGAAAATAATATCGGCGAAAGTGTGAATAATGTAATTCTTAATAAAAGTTATGTAACAATTAGTCGTTTTTATAAGCAGACCTTTACCGGAAAACAGGGGCACGGGATGAACAAGTTGCTTCACAAAGCCCAGGGACGGTATAATAACTTTCCAGCAACATGGAGTTACCTACGTTGATGTTCACAAAAGAAGTGATGAAGCTTACTACGAGAATTATACACAATTAATTTGAAATGATAACCAGATGAAAAAAATCAAAATGAGCGCTGTCATGATTTTAAGTACAGCATTATTATTTTCCGGCTGCGCATCGATGAACAAGACGCAGAAGGGTGGAGCAGTGGGAGTGGTCGCTGGCGGAGCCATGGGTGCGGTGGTTGGCAGAGTTGCCGGGAATACCGCCCTGGGTGCAATTATCGGAGCCGCGGTTGGAGGGACTGCCGGTGCCGTGATCGGCCGGAAAATGGATAAACAGGCCGAGGAAATAGAAAAGACTGTTCCCGATGCAAAGGTTGAACGGGTAGGCGAGGGTATTGTTGTTGAATTCAGTAGTAATGTTTTGTTTGGCTTTGACAGTTCAAGCCTGTCGGCTGATGCAAGGACCAACCTGGATAAACTGGTTGTCGTGTTGAATGCATATCCTGATACGAATATTGAGATACAGGGACATACCGATAACAGCGGGAGTGAAGCCTATAACAAAACGCTTTCTGAGAAACGCGCCGGTGCGGCATCCGGGTATCTTTCCGCTAAGGGGATAGCCTATAGCCGATTGGGAATCAAAGGATTCGGTGAAACCATGCCGAAATACGACAATAACACAGACCAGGGGCGTACGCAAAACCGCAGGGTTGAGTTCCTGATTACGGCCAACGAAAAGATGAAAGCGGAAGCAGAAAAAGAGACAGCGAACTAGCTGGAATCAAAAAAACAAAAACAATCAAAATGAAGAATAAATTAAGTCTGATCGTTTCGATCCTGGTTCTTGCAGCATCCTTTGCGGTTGCTCAGGACCGGCCATCTTTTGGCATCCTTGGCGGTATGAATTTCCAGAATCTTAATGGAAAAGCCGCGAATGGGGATAAACTTGAAAACGACATGCAGTTGGGTTTCCATGGTGGTGTGAATGTTCAAATACCGGTAGCCCCTGAATTTTACTTCCAGCCTGGTTTAATGTATACCACCAAAGGGGCAAAGAATTCTGAGGGTTCATTAACCAGCAAAATAAAACTGAACTACATTGAAATGCCCCTGAATTTTGTTTATAAAGCACCCCTGGGCAATGGGTTTTTTATGTTGGGGTTTGGACCCTATCTTGCTTACGCGGTCAGCGGTAATGTAGAAACCAAAGGCGGCTCTGTGACCCTGGATCAGGATATTGAATTCACCAATGAAGTGAAATCGGGTGATCCTTTATTGACGCCATATTACAAAGCGTTTGATGCAGGTGCCGGTATCTTTGCCGGATATGAGTCGGCGGGCGGCTTGTTCTTACAGTTGAATACGCAGTTAGGTTTGCTGAATATTAATCCGGAATATGAAGGAATGACCGATGATGATTCGGCTGTCAAAAATACAGGTTTCGGTTTATCACTTGGATATAGGTTTTGAGAAAAAGGTTAATAGGAAGGGGCGGCTCTCTCAAGGGGTCGCCTTTTTTCAAGTGTGAATCATGTAACAGAATTGATGAATTATGTAACATACAGGCGACCATGAGCGCCTATTTTTGTAGATATTAAAAAGCGAAGCATCAGGTTATGGCAAAATTTAATCCGGTCATTAAAGTAATTCCGAAACTTCGGGATGCAACCGTGCATTCGATGACGAAACTCAGCGAAAAGACTTTGGAAAAGACAGATCTGATCAGTCGTTTCCTGATGGATATTGCGGATGTTTCCTTATTCTTAACTCATCTCACGAAAGAATTATTTTCGCGCGATTTTGAGTTTAAGGAATTCATGCGGCAGTGTTTTCAGATCGGGAATAAAACACTGCCGCTTATTTCAGTTACCGGGGCGATTATGGGTTTAGTCCTGACCATACAGTCACGACCGGTGCTTGTCGATTTTGGTGCGGTAACCATGCTTCCCGGAATGGTTGCCGTTTCACTGATCAGGGAAATGGGACCTGTTATTACAGCGCTGATTTGTGCCGGAAAAATTGGTTCGGGCATGGGAGCTGAGCTGGGTTCGATGAAAGTGACCGAGCAAATCGATGCCATGGAAGTATCGTCAACCAATCCGATGCGTTTTTTAGTTGTCACCCGTGTACTCGCCGCTACCCTGATGATACCCTTCTTAGTTCTGTATGCCGATTTGTTTGGAATCCTGGGAAGTTGGGGCGGTGCCAATATCAAGGGTGACGTAACGTTTACCTTGTTTTTTGCTCAGGCATTCAGCCAGGTTGATTTTATGGATTTCCTGCCTGCTTTTATTAAGTCATTCTTTTTCGGTGCCGTTATCGGCCTGGTTGGTTGCTATAAAGGATACAATGCGGGGCGTGGAACAGAGAGTGTCGGTGTGGCGGCAAATTCGGCCGTCGTATTGGCGTCGCTTCTTGTGATTATTACTGATATGATTGCCGTGCAAATTACCGATATGTTAATGTCATGAACACAGAACGAAAACAAATGGAGACTGGCACCGGCCCCGTTATCGAGATCGATAAGCTGCAAAAATCATTTGGAACCCAGGAGGTATTGAAGGACATATCCTTAAAGCTTCAAAATAAGGAAAACCTCGTCATTCTTGGTAAGTCGGGCTCCGGAAAATCGGTGCTGATCAAGTGTATTGTGAAATTACTGATTCCTGATAACGGAAGCATTCATGTGTTGGGCGAGAATGTAGGTTCATTGAGCAGCGATGGTTTAAAGGAATTGAGGAAGAAGATCGGATTTCTTTTTCAAAGCGGGGCACTGTATGATTCGATGACCGTAAAACAGAACCTGGAGTTTCCTTTGCGGAGAATAAAGAAGGAACTGACCGAAAAGGAAATTTCTGAAAAAATAGCCGAGGTGCTTGAAAATGTAGGTTTGGCCGATTCCTTAAATAAAATGCCATCTCAGCTTTCAGGGGGAATGCGAAAAAGGATCAGTCTGGCGCGCACCATTGTCGTGGACCCGATGATCATGCTGTACGATGAACCTACAACAGGACTTGACCCGGTAACATCGGATGAAATCAGCGACCTCATCAATGATGTCCAGAAACGGTATAAGACTTCGTCCATTATTATCACGCACGATATCGAGTGTGCCCGTCATACGGCAAACCGGATTATCATGTTACAAGATGGCGAGGTTTATCAGGAAGGTAACCTGGATGATTTTGAGCATTCTGCCGATGATCTGATTAAATCATTTTTTAAGTAAAATTTAGGATTATGGATACACATTCGTCACAATTTAAAGTACGACTGGGCTTGTTTGTTGCCGGCGGGCTGGCGCTTTTTGTGCTCGCCATCTTTATTATCGGGAAGCAAAAAAATCTGTTTGATCCGGTGTTTAAAATTACCACGAATTTTTACAATGTCAGCGGCCTGCAGGTAGGAAATAACATCCGCTTTTCGGGCATTAATGTCGGAACAGTGGACGAAATAAGCATTATTAACGATTCAACAGTTCGGGTGGATATGCTGGTCCGAAAATCAGTTCAACAGTTTATCAAGGCGGACTGTGTCGTGGCCATCGGTTCCGAAGGGCTGATCGGAGACCGGCTGTTAGTAATTTCTCAGGGCAGTTCAGATTCTCCTCTGGCAAGAAACGGGCAGCACCTGGACTCTGTTGAGCCTGTTGAGACTGATGCTATTATTTCAAGTTTGCAAGTAACCGCGGGACATATCGAGGTTGTTACGGATGAACTTTCAAAGGTCATGCTCAAGGTAAACAGTGGACGCGGTACGCTTGGCCGGTTAATACATGACTCGCTTATTGCAGAGAATATTAATAAGACCATTGCCAATTTCCAAAATACCTCAAATGAGTTGGATGAGATGGTAATAGCTACAAAAGGAAATGTATCTTCCATCATGGAGAGTTTTCAGCAGACAGCCGACAATGCTGAAGGTTCAACCCGGCAACTCGAAGGGATTATGATTAAAGTAAACAGCGGCCAGGGTACATTGGGGCGGTTGATTCATGATACCATCACGTCAAACAACATCGATCAAACCATCCTGAATCTTAAAAACAGTTCCAAAGGGTTGGACGAAAATATGGAGGCCCTCAAGCACAATATCTTTTTCAGGGGTTACTACAAGAAGAAAGCAAAGGAAGAGGAAAGAAAGCGGCTCGAAGACGCTGCAAAAAAACTTCCCGAATAATCAAACGGGCGATACCCATGTGGTTCAGAAAAACGCTGATCTGTTTTGTATTTTCGGTTTTTGCCGGAGGGCTTGCGTTTGCCCAGCAAACGCCTGAAAAGAAAGATACGACCCGCCTTTATGAGCATATTCAAAACTACGCTGAAGGCAGCCGTTTTACGAAATTTATGTACCGGCTGTTTTTCAAACCGGTTGCTCCGCAGTCTCACAAGAAGGCGGCCGCAGCGAAGATCTATAAGAAGCTGATCCGGACACCATACAGCGCTTTTGAAGGAAAAATAATCAGGCACGTCAACATTGAAACGCTCGATCCCTTTGGCAGTTCAATTGCTGACACCATTGTTGCGTCTCCGAATTTCTTTTCAAAGACCGGAAACAAGTTACACATCAAATCTCAGCGTATGACCATCCGTAACCTGTTGCTGATCCGTCGAAATCAACCGTTTGATTCGTTGCGGGTAAAAGAATCGGAGCGACTGGTCCGCATGAACGCCTATATCCGTGATGTTTCATTCCTCGTGAAGCCTGCAGCCGGCAGCCCGGACTCCGTTGATATTTTTATCCGTGCACTGGATATCTGGAGCATTCTTCCAAAAGCCGGTACCTCTGCTTCAAGCACTACTGTGGGATTGAGAGATAAGAATTTTTTGGGCCTGGGACATGAACTGGAGAGTGATTACAGGCGAAATTATACGGAAAAAGATAATACGTTTCATGCGAATTATTCCATTCCAAATATCAAAAACACATTCATCAGTACTGCGGTAAGCTATGGAATTGATGGTGACCGGTCGCACAACAAAAGTGTGACCATCGACCGACCGTTCTTTTCGCCATTGGCCCGGTGGGCGGGGGGTGCCAGTTTCACACAACGGTATTTTAATGATTCCGTCCCCATCGATGATCTGCAGGACGGGCTGCTCAGGTTTAAATTCAATTCCCAGGACTACTGGGCAGGCAGTGCCATCAAGCTTTTCAAAGGGCGTGCTGATTACTCCCGTACTACGAATTTTATATCAGCAGTGCGTTTTTTAAAGATCCGGTATATGGAAAGACCGGATGAGATGTTTGACATCAATCACTTATATTCGAACGAAAATTTCTACTTGGCAGGTATCGGCGTTTCCGTCCGAAACTATGTTCAGGACAAATACATTTTTAAATACGGCATGAACGAAGATGTACCTGTTGGAAAAGTATTCGGTCTGTCGGGTGGATATCAGGAAAAAAACAACTCAGGACGGTTATATCTTGGTGCCCGTTTTTCAATGGGAAATTATTACCCCTGGGGATACCTGAGTTCCAATTTCGAATATGGGACTTTCTTTCGGTCATCACATGCAGAGGAGGGGGTTTTTGCGGCAGGCCTGAATTATTTTACCGGTCTCTTTGAGATCGGGAAATGGAAAATCAGGCAATTTGTAAAGCCGGAGGTCATTATTGGAATTAACCGCTTTGATTCCGACAGTCTGACGCTCAATGACGGATTTGGAATTGATGGCTTCCACACCACAGCGATTAAAGGTACAAGCCGGTTGTTATTTACAATTCAGACCCAGTCGTACGCGCCATGGAGTGTTATTGGTTTCCGGTTTGGTCCATTTTTTAGCTATTCCATGGGTATGCTTGGCGATGAAGCACATGGATTTAAGGACAGCAAAATGTATTCACAAATAGGAGTGGGTCTTTTGATAAAAAACGAAAGCCTGGTGCTGAATACCTTTCAGATCTCCCTCTCATTTTATCCTGTTATTCCGGGAATCGGATCGAATCTGTTCAAGACAAACTCATTTAGCACAAATGATTTCGGCTTCCGGGATTTTGAAGTTGGAAAACCCGGACCAGTGGTTTACCGGTAAAGGGAAATCAGAACAGACCGTATACATCTTCTTTAAAAATCACGTTATTGTCCACCACGATCGCAGGCGCATAGATCAGGAATACCGGTACCCTTACAGGTAAAGTCAGCATATTCGATTCGGTGTCCTTCTTCCCGGTTTTTAGTTCCTGAATATCGATCTCACCCCGAAGCAAGGCATCAGCCAGTTCAAAAGGTTTTTCCAGACGGACGCACCCGTGGCTCAAAAACCGGAAATCCTTTGCGAAAACGCCTTGCCAGCTTGTTGCATGTAAAAAGATGCTGAATGGGTTTTTAAAATCAAATTTGACCACTCCGAGCGAATTATCAGCTCCGGTTGATTGCCTGAAAAAATAGGGGAAGTTTTTCTCCGTATAACTTGTCCAGTTCAGCTCCGAATCGTCCAGTACATTTCCTTTGGAATCGACCACCTCAAAATTGTGCTGCTCCAGATACGACTCATCCTGAAGCACTTTAGGCAGGATTTCTTTCACAGCAATACTATGGGGAACATTCCAGGCCGGAAAGGTTACAATGCTGGTGATATAAGATGCAATCGTTGGTGTTTTATTCTTTTTCTTGCCGGGTACCGTACGCATTTTTAACGCAAGCAGTCCGTCTTTGTAATATTCAGCTTCAGCAGTCGGAATGTTCACCAGCACGTATTCCGTTTGTTGATTAACCGTAAGATATCTCCGGTAATTCATGGACCGGACTACTTTGTTGTACTTCAGCGAATCGGCCGGGGTGACGGAATCATTCAGGTATTTCTTCAAAACAAGGTAATCAGGATCTTTACAATCGAGTGTTGAAATTAATTTTGAGACCTTTTGCGTCGGTTTTGAATTGATCAACTGGTCAATGTAAACGGAATCACGCGGCATGCCGACTTCATCGTAATCGAAATGAATATTCCCTTCCTGCAGTTCTTTTAAAAAATTTAAAACCAAAGCTGTCAGCTGTTGATCTGTCTTCTCCTTCAATGTATCGTCTATGGCATTATTATTGGACAAAGCCTCGCGGATCTGATTATTTTGGATCTTACCGGAAGTTAAGCCGGAGCTGTTTGCCGAATCAATCGCATTGAGCCACTCGTTTGCTTTTTTAATCGTTTTACCCGATGAGAACCAGTAGATCGACTGGTGATTGACCGCGTAAAATTTTTGCGCCAGGGGATCTTTGGTTGTGATCGTGATTGGCTGCGGTTGTTGTTTACAACTGAAAACTGCCAGACAGATGGGCAGTAAATACGCAAGAAATTTCAGCTTTATTGCGACGCCGGTTTTTTTTGTAGCATGAAACATACGATACGAATTAAATTGAACCCCAAAGGTGCGTCTTTCACCCCCGGGAAGTTTTATATATTTTCTGAAAAGAATTACATGATTTACATGTTGAGCTTAGAACGGATAACCAATCGCTACATTCAGTACCAGGTTATCGCTTCTCCATCCGGCGCTTCCAAAGTTGATCTGATCGATCACCCACCTGTTGTTTTCTTCCAGCCACGGTTTTCGCAGCGGCATGGCCAGATCGAAACGTAAAATGAAAAAGGAGACATCAATCCGTAAGCCCAGGCCGGCGCCAACAGCAATTTCATTCAAAAATTCAGACGTTTTGAACGAACTGCCGGTATTGGCCGGATTCGATTTTAGCAGCCATACGTTTCCCGCGTCAGCAAACAGCGCACCTTTAAAAAAGCGGTAAATTGTAAAGCGATATTCCGTATTCATTTCCAGTTTAACATCGCCACCCATTTGCAAAAAGCCTCTGTTCCCGGTGTCCTGATAAAAAGTACCCGGGCCAACGGAATTAATTTGAAAGGCACGGATACTGTTTGGTCCGCCGCTGAAAAATTGTTTGGTGTAAGGCAGGACTGAAGAGTTCCCGAACGGATCGGCCACACCAGCGAAAAACCGCGCTGCCAATTTGTTTTTATCTTTAAAATTATAATAGACCCGGCCATCCAGACTCAATTTCGCGTATTGGGAATAAACAGAGCCGGCAACCCTGGAAGGATTGTCGGATGACACTTTCCTGCCGCCAATAATTTTTGTCAGTGAAAAAATATTTCCTGCAAGCTCAGGGTTCAAATGAAAATAGAATTGCGTTTTTTTCCCGGTTAACATTTGCTCGTTGTAGGTGAACGCGTAACTTCCCCCGGCAATAAACTGCTCTTCATAGCTTCTTTTCAGGAAGGGATTTGCTTCCAGCAGTTCATTGAACACATCCGATTTGTTTCCCACGGTCGTGTAGCTGATGTCGATCGGGTTTAATTCATGTTCTTTCCTGATATTTTCCTTCCACTTAAAGCCATAGACCAGACGGAATGTGCGCATGTCGAAATAATTGACCCGTTTGAGGTAATTATATGAAAGTAAAAGACTTGTTTTCGGAATATAGATGCTGCTTGTTCGTTTGATCGGGAACGGGACAAGAAAGCGGGGAAAAGTCAGTTCAATTTGCGGGTTATAGGAATAGGAATACAAATTTTCACCCGTTCCTCCCATCTGAGCCTCAAACGATCCGGCCAGCTTCAGGTCGAGTAATTCCGCTCCTCCAAAGGTATTTCTGTTCAGTATACTGATGTTGACCCGTGGTCCTGCATAATTATTTGATTTTGATACCAGGTCCAGTTCAGCCATGAATGTTCGTTTGGGCATCGGTGTCATCAGAATATTGACATCCAGCAATCC
>JBCFBK010000089.1:0-9182 GCA_038562555.1 Prolixibacteraceae bacterium
CGGTGAACAGAAGGAGCTGGAAGCCTGGGCCGGCGAAGTGAAGGCGGCATTCAATACGAAGTTCTTAAATCCGGAGACCGGTGTCTATGCAACGGGCAGTCAGACGGCGATGGCTATGCCCTTGTGTGTTGGATTGGTTGACGATTCGCTCCGGACTAAAGTCCTGGATAATCTGGTCGATTCGATCCGTGCCGATGGCAATGTCCTGACTGCCGGCGATATCGGATTTCATTATCTGGTCGAGGCATTGACGGAAGGAGGTGCATCCCAACTGCTGTTTGAGATGAATAACCGGGACGACGTGCCCGGATACGGGTACCAGTTGAAGAAAGGAGCCACCACCCTGACCGAGTCGTGGGCCGCACTGAAGGAAGTTTCAAATAATCACCTCATGCTGGGGCATCTGATGGAGTGGTTTTACCAGGGGCTGGGAGGCATCCGTCAAAGCGAAAGCTCAACCGGCTACAAGGATCTGATTATCCGGCCGGAGGTTGTCGGTGACCTTCGGTTTGTCCGTGCCAGCTTCCGGTCTCCGTATGGTGAGATCACGACCCGTTGGGAAAAGACGGACGAATTATTCACGCTTCAGGTTGAGGTGCCGGCCAATACCAAAGCAACTGTTTATTTGCCTTTTGCAGGCGAAGTGACGGTCAATAACCGGAAGCCTGATGCGGCGTCTGTTCCCGGCCTGACGGGAACAGAAGAAGAGGCAGGTAAGACCGTATGCCGGGTAGGGTCAGGTTCGTATATATTTAGAATAAAGTTGCAGGTACAGAATCGTAGTCAGGTATAGGTTTTATGAGAAGGCGGAAATTTTCCGGTGATTTTAGGATGATCGTGATGCTACTTCTTTGCTGCCTTTCATGCAACAAAGATGACGATTATCCCCCTTATGTGGGACGTTGGGTGACCACAAAAGGAATTCCGGTCACATACGGGTATGCCGTTGTAAATTATTACCTGGAGTTTTCGGAAAACAGGTTTACTGAATCTTTTGTGGATTACGATCAAAGACAAGAGATCTTTTATCCTAAATATGTATCTATAAAAGGTACTGTTTCTGTTGCCGCAGATGTTATAACCTTCATTCCTGAGGAAATAAGCTATTCCACCTATGATGCAAATACCGATACCCATTCAGAGCCTTATGCGGTCTATACCAAAGAAAACGAAAACATACGGAAAATGATGTCGGAATTCATCCTTGCCGTGGCGGGGCGCCATGCTCAATATACAGTAACCGGGGATAAACTGAAGCTGAGGGTCGATAACAACTGGAATGATGATTTTTCGGATGACGGGCGAGCGGATTCATATGACAGGCTATAAGCGGTTTAGTTGTGCAATGAAAGGTGCCGACGCCGGAGGCTATAAATAATTTGTCCCGGGAAAAGTGTTGGAGCCACTGTTTCCCGGGACAAATTTTATGGATGATTCACCGAAGGCGAAACTGATTTTTAATTTTCGATGATCGGAACTTTAGGATTGACATCTTCGGGGAAACCAGTATAGCGATAGCCTGCAAGTGTCCAGTGTTCTTCCCAACCGGCTGCGTTCGTTCTGCTGCCGGCCTTAACCCGCCAGTCATATTCAGGTTCGTTAGGGTCTGACCAGTCAGCCTCAGGAATCTGATAGCTTTCGATTGTTACAAGATCGAAATACATCGTCGTTTCCACATAAACGCTGTCTGAAACATTACCTCCGATGGTGGTTGCTGCCTTGGGGATGATTTTCCCGTTCCCGAGAGAAAGGCGCGAGTATAGCTGGACCCCCTCATGTTCGATACCAGCACTTTCCGGATCGCCTAAGCCAGATGGATACTTGTCAGGTGCTCCATTCTTCAGTACATAAAAATCATCATCGCTTAACCCCGAACTTCTACTCAAGTTGTCCGCAACTTCTGCCGCAGTGAATTCTGCGGTATTACCGGTTACCTTGAATTTTCCTTTTATCGCATGACCGGCGACATGCGTATCAATGATGATTTCGTTCTCTATGTTAGCGGCGGAATTGTAGATCATGAGCTCATTTCCATCTGCAATGGTTGTATTGTCGCTGCTGTATTCTTCACATGTCGTAGCTACGACAAACCGGCCGTCAAAATCAGAAGTATTGGTATACCAGTTATCGATTTCTTCCATACATGATGTAAATAACAGGACGAAGGAGGAAATACCTATATATGCTAATTTTCTCATAGTCTTTCTTTTTTATTTTTTTAACGTGACATTGAAGGAATAGGATTCGACGTACTCAGCTTTCCAGGATATTTCGCCTGTTACAGGGTTATAAACTCCGTCTTTAATGGTATCCAGGCTATCTCCCCATGCCGCAACTGAACTCGATACAAGATCGATCGTGTTGTCTTCGTTCAGCGCAATGTAACCGGTCATAGCATATCTAGGTCCATATCCGGGCCTTTTTTCATAATAAACACCAAAAAGATCGCTTACGTAAAAGAAGCCGGGGGCCACCCTGGTAATTGTTACAGAGTTACCACCGTAGTCGACCCTGGCGCCACTGGCAAACGCTATTCGGTGAGTTCCGGCCTGCACGGTGTAGGTTCCGCTAATATCGGTTGTTACCAAAGGATTACATACGTAAACCTCGCGGACTGCTTTGGATTTCAATCCATCGACATTTACTGACGAGTATACAATTGAGTACTTTCCCATTACAGTCGCATCGACATCACTTTCAACCGTAATGGACGACGTTACGTCTTTCCCTTTTTCTGTCGCGATCACGCCCGGATCTGTAAAGCTTTCACCTACAGGTACCAACAACGGGTTTTCTCCTTTAAGGTTGAAAGACACATAGTAGGTAGAGCGGGAAAGATCTTCCGTTTCCTTTTCGCAGGAAATGAAAAGAAAGACGGCAAGAAATATCAAACAATAATTATATAATTTCATGTCTTTTTAATTTAAAAAGTTACAATCTGATTCTTATTTGCCCGCTTTTTTATCCCACCAAACCTTTTGTCCGACGTTGGGCTTTTGACTTGGTGCATTGCTGTTTCTGAAGATATATGCTTCAGGATAAAGAGGCGAAGCAGGTAAGTTGCCGTTCAAAATTGCTCTTCCTTCAACGGAAATCGTCAATTGTCCAACAGGAAAATTATCCCATGCGGCGGGCCGGTTGGCATTCACATCAATTTCGCTTACGGACGGATATTTGGTTCTGTTGCGTTCAAGGAACGATTCGATATGTTGATAGTTACAGTTGGCCACCCATTTTTGCATGGCAATTTGCTGGATTTTTGCTTCGGCTGCACCACCTGTCCAGGCAGCATAGCCTCCGGCAGCAACAATACTGAAATCAGTAATTCCATGTTGCGTCAGGGAAGCTTGTACGGCCGCGTCGTAATGTTCCTTGGCTTTTGCATCGTTCCCGGCGCGCGCATACACCTCAGCAAGATAGAAGTTTACTTCCCATGCCGACATGATCATCAAGTCCATGTTCGCCGGGAATACCACCGTAGCGTAGCTTTCCTTATCGTCGGTAGTTCCGTCACCATCGGCGTCCTTTTTTGAGTCAAAATCGCCGAAAAAGGCTGCTTCACTGCCGGAGAACAGTTTGGCCAGGCGGGGATCATCATTATCGTTTAAATAATCGAAAAATGATTTGCAGGCTCTCACATTTTGCGAAATGTAATTTGCACCGCCGGCCTGAAACTCCCGCATCGGATGACGCTTTCCTTCCATCTCATCATTCCAGACGGACCCTGAAATTTTTGCACTTTCAGACAGGAAGCTGGCACTCTCAACAAAGCTCAAAACCGCTGCGTTGTTGTATTCCTGTGTTTGAGATAAACGCAGCATGAGTTTTAATTTCAGGGCTGTTGCGAATTTCCGCCATTTCGCTAAGTCGCCGCCATAGATAAGATCCTGGCCTGCATCAATGGACGAATTACTTAAGTCAACAGCAAGCAATTCGTCAACACGCTTGAGTAAATCGGTATAGATGTCTTTTCCGGTATCCTGTTTGGGATTAAAAATTTGTTCGTCTCCGCGTAACGCTTCGAAGTAAGGCATATCACCCCACACATCGGTTATCATTTGCCAAGTAAAGATCGATAAGGCCTCGGCTACGAAAAAATAACCTTTGTTTTCATCTTCGGCAGTCATGCTTTTGATCCGCTGTAAATCGGCCAAGGGCTCAGCGGTTAAAGAAGTATATGCCGTATTGAAATCCTGAGGCAGGTATTCACAGAGCGATTTAAACTGAGAAGCGGTATAAGACTGTGTCCAATATTGTACCCAAAAACCACCACCAAATCCAAAATCCCATCCCATCAGGTTATTAGCGATCCCTACTTCGGCGGCTGGCAGCAATACATGTGCTTCGGGCACTTCCTCCAAAGCATCCGGGTTGTGGTTGAGATCTAACCAATCAGAACATCCTGCAAATAACAGGGCTAAGACCGACCATATAATTAAAATTCTTTTTTTCATAATTCTTTCTGTTCAATGATTGCTAAAATGAAACACTCAGTCCAAACACATACGTTTGGTAGGGAGGAGTTGTGGCAAACTCGCCAAATTTTGCTTCAATGTTGTTGCCGAAAGTTGTAACCTCGGGATCGATATATTGGTTTTCCACCGGGGTCCAGAGTAAAATATTTTCAGCCGTTACTGATGCCCTTATTCTTTCTATCCTCAATTTCTTACAAAGTCCCGACGGAAGGTCATAGGCAAGACTGACATTACGCAGTTTTACATATGAACGGTCAATTATCGAAAAGTCGGCGTACTGAAAACCACCGTTACTGTAAAAGGTGTGCAGCGCTGTCGGGTCAACAGGCGTGATATTTTCCCTATATGTGCCATCTGCATTAGCAACAACTGAATTGGGAACTATAAAGGGATTCCGGCTATTGTATACAGTTTCCGGTCCGCTTCCGACCCAGTGCATATAGTCTTTGGTATAAGAATAAATGTAGCCGCCATAGCGATAATCAACGGTTGCAGACAACGAAAGTCTTTTATAGGTAAAGGTATTGGTTATACCCATCCGGAACTTTTCATTAATATCTTTGTCCAGGTATTCTTCATTTGGCGTAGGTTGGGGGTTACCCGTTCCGTCAACAACCGTGTACTCTTTCCCATCGATATCGACCTTCAGCACTTTTTGAGCTTTGAACTGACCCAATGCTTCACCTTCAACGGCATAGATCCCTATGCCACCGTATCCACCCAGGAATATTTCAGGTACCTCGAGCTTTTCGACTTTATTCACGTTTTTAGTGAAGTTATAATCAATATCCCAGGCAAAACTCTTCGATTTTAACGGAGTCGCTGAAAACAAAAGCTCAATACCGCTGTTGCGGACATCGCCAATGTTCGCCTGCAAAAACCGGGTATAGCCTGCTGAAGGATCCATTGGTTTGATGGCAATGAGTCCCTTGGTCAGTTTATTGTAATAAGTGACATCCAGACCGAGACGACTTTGGAAAAAACTAAGCTCAGCGCCTATCTCGAATTCGTCGGTAAGTTCAGGTTTCAAATTAGGATTTCCTGCTGAATTTGCCAGTGTAAAGGAACTTACTCCTCCAAGCGGAAATATCAAATCGTCAATTTCAGGATAACCGGGATTTAAGAGCGAAGCCGCCTCCAATTCGTTGTATACCGCATAAGGGTCCGCATCTTTACCGGTACGACCGTATGACATTCTTACTTTTGCAAAGTTGAGCGCTCCCATGTCAACATCTTTTCCTTTCAGGTAATCAGAAAGGATGAAACTTAGCATCGCACTCGGATAAAAATAAGAGTTGTTGTTCTCAGGCAAGGTGGAAGAGTGGTCGTTACGGGCTGTAAGCGTAAGATAGGCGTAATCACGATAACCTAAGTCGGTGCTTACATAAGCTCCCCACAACCGGTTTTTCGAAGATAACTGGGTTGATGTAGCCGGAGTTAACGAGTTCGACAAGTGATAGAAGCCAGGGATATAAATTGATTTTATTTCACCCTCCAGGCGAGACATCGATCTTTCGTTCGTATTGAGACCCAATACAGCGTTGAGCGAGAAATCTTCACCAAACCTCTGATTAAAGTTAAGCATCAGGTCGTGGTTTATTTGAACGCGCTCTGTTCTTCTTTCAGAGTATGAACCGGGACTTTCGGTAGATGAGCCGTAATTGGGAGCTCCTTTCGTGAACTTGACCGCGTCGAAATGTTGTCTGATTATACCACTCTCGTAGTCCCCTCCGAAACGATACGTGAGTTTCAAGTTTTCGAGTATCGTGTATTCCAGCTCAAGCTTTCCGAAAAATTTCTGTTTATTCTGTTCAGCTTCCCGCATGGCCAAAACCTGGTAGGGATTTAAACCATAAGGAGTGAAATAATAGTCCAAGCCATTAAACTTGCTGTTCAGATCTTTCAGATCGACAATAGACAGGCCGGTTGAGATTTCGTTAACCGAGCGGTAAATGGAGTTATCCTGTCCCGTAGGAGCAACTTCATTTTTTTCGGTACTAAAATTTAATGAAGTAGTAACTTTAAAGTTACTTGTTGCTTTTTGAGAGGCGTTGATGCCGATTGTATAACGCCTGTAAGAATCATCATTAGTCGGAATAGGACCGTCTTCATGTGTTTGAGAAACAGAAGCGCGGAATGTTGATTTTTCAGTTCCACCGGTAAATGAAATGGCATTATTAAAACCAAGGCCAAAATCATAAAAATCACGAACCCGGTCTTTTTTGTAGGTGTTTGGTATCATGAGCTGTTCATCACCAACAATATTTCCCCAAGGGCGTTCTTTCCCGTCAAAAATGGCACCCCAGCTTCCGTTTTCATCTAGGGCACGGTCGCCGCTCCAGCCCTGACCAAACATGGTCTGTTCGAAAGGCAGACGGCCGATCCGTTGCGTGGTCACGCCTCCGTCATAATCGATCTTTATTTTACCGTCTGTGTTTTTTCCTGCTTTTGTGGTGATCATGATGACCCCTTGTGCAGCACGTGAACCATACATCGAAGAGGCTGCTGAGCCTTTCAAAACCGTGATGTTCTCGATGTCATTGGGGTTTAATGCGTTGATTCCTGATCCGAAATCAGCTTGTGAGTTAAGCCCATTTGTTCCGGTTCTGCTTTGCGAGTTCGTAATTACAACACCGTCAATAACATACAGCGGTTGGTTGTTCCCGAAAGAACTAAAACCTCTGATTGCAATATTCTGCGTGCCTCCAGGGGTTTGCGAAGAAGAGATATCGACTCCCGCTACTTTACCTGACAAAGCAGCCATCGGGTTTATCGTTTTCGCATTGGAAATTTCTTCCGAGCCGACCGTTGTGGCACTGTAACCAATTGATTTCTTTTCCCTTGCAATACCCATGGCGGTTACAACAACCTCATTGATTCCCACCACGTCCGACTTCATGACAACATTCATGACATTGCCGCTGATGGCAGCCTCCAGTGTCTGCATCCCGACGAACGAGAATACAAGGGTTCCGGCGTTCTGCGGAGCTTTTAAAAAAAATTTTCCGTTAATGTCGGTAATGGTACCCAGTGAGGTACCTTTTACAGAAACAGAAACCCCCGGAATGGTGCTTCCATCCTCGGCAGAAGTCACTGTCCCTGTAATTTCCCTGGTTTGCCCCAAAGCGGACTGCAAACCAATTGCAAAAATTGCAAGTAGTAAGTAGATTCTTTTCATAGAGATAATTTTAATTATTAAACAGCATCAGTTTTTTAACGTTTTTTTATATCGGGTAATTCCGGGTTAATGTCCTTTGACAACCCGGCATCGCGATTTAGCAAAGCGACAAATTCTTAAAAAACTAAGTACGTCTTACGTATTAATTTCTCTTGAGTGAATGATGTCGCTTGATGATCTTTTGATAAAATCCATGTAAGCCTGTATTTCTTTTCCGCCTTTGTGTTAAAAAACCTTAATTTATACAAAAATAAAAATTAAAATTTCTTTTGTAATGTTCAAAATTTAAAATTACAGATGTAATACATGATTTTTATCACCTTTCGCAAGGAGGTGTGATCCTGTAACTTGTTTAAATTTATCTAATTGATTGATAATAAGCTGATTGATTTAATTTGCATGGAATGCATATAAATAACGGTATTCAAGTGAAAACCTTAATAGTTGCAGGTTTCAGATAGCGGCACCTGAAGTTTTTTTGAACAAGCTCTTTACCCATAAAATCCCCCTCCTTCTCGTTTTTATAATCTGTTAAAGACCTTTACAGATACAAAAATAAAAAATTAATTTTCATATTGACTCCCCTGTAAAAACAAGAAATTGTAAAACATGACTTATGTCAACTTTTTGAAAATGATTGCTGCGGTAATTTTTTTTATTCTTCGCCTAACTGTCTTATAGTGGAATATTTATCATTTTATGTGTAGTTATTCTAAATTATTTTTTTGTGTTACGAAATCATTAAAGGATGAAGGTGAAGAATAAAAAAGTCGCGTTATAATTAATATTTTTATCTTTTTGCTCGATTTAGTACTTTTTTTGTAAACTTTTGTCTAACTCAGAATAAAAAAACGCCGTCAATGGCAAACAGGGCCTGATTACTCTGTGTCAAAGAAGACTGGCCCCTGATGACCGCATTAGTCGATCCCCCGAAGTTGGTGTTGTTTTGAACACGGACACCCGATACCCTTCCTGACAGGGACTTGATGAAATTGTCCGATTTCGTCTGGCTGACCTCATCCCCACCAACTTCCTGGACGGAATAACCTAGTGACTTCTTTTCCCGGGAGATACCCAAAGCCGTCACAACAACTTCATTAATCCCGACAAGCTCCGCCTCAAGCTGAACGTTGATGGTATTGCCCGTGACCGGGATTTCCCTGGCTTGCATTCCCACGAATGAAAAAACAAGGACTTGTGCATTTTGAGGGACTTTAATCCGGTAGTTCCCTTCGACATTGGTGATCGTTCCCAGGGTTGTTCCCTTTACTGAAACTGAAACGCCGGGGATGGAACTACCGTCTTCCGCGGAAGTTACTGTTCCTGAAATTTCCCTGGTTTGCGCCATGACAGCGTGCAAACCAATATTTAACATTGCAAGCATGCATGTGATTTTTTTCATAGTGATTCACGGGTGTCCAATAAAATTTTAACATTTAATATTTAAAGGCAAATTCAAGTTGAGCGGCTTGTTCACATACATCATCAATAGTCTCGGAGGTCAGGAAAAGATCTCTGATGAGCGTTTT
>JBCFBK010000090.1:0-8896 GCA_038562555.1 Prolixibacteraceae bacterium
CTGTCCGATGGGCGCAACTCCGACACACCTTTCACAACACAGCAGCAGGTGAAGATAAAAGGAAAAGTAACCGATTCCTCTGGTGCTCCGCTTCCGGGTGTTACTGTTAGATTAAAGGGTACTTCGTTTGGAACAATTACTGACTCAGATGGCATGTATTCGCTGGTCAATGTGCCTGACGACGGGGTGCTTAATTTTTCATTCGTCGGTATGAAGATCGAGGAAGTGGCTATTAATGGCCGGGAAACGGTCAACGTTCAGATGACCGAGGAGACGATCGGACTGGGAGAAGTCATAGCAGTTGGTTACGGCACCCAGCAAAAAAGCGAAGTAACGGGTGCTGTCGGAAAGGTCAAAGGACAGGAACTGAAAAACCTTCCCTTGCGAAGCGCTTCGGATGCCCTTTCGGGCAAGGCTGCCGGCGTCATGGTTACCTCCACATCGGGTAGTCCCGGTTCTTTGAGTGCCATCCGCATCCGGGGTGTGGGAACTGTCAATAACACGGATCCCCTTTACGTGGTGGACGGTCTGCCGCAAACCGGTATTGGCTGGTTGAATCCGAATGATGTGGAATCGATCGAAATTCTGAAAGACGCTTCTGCAACGGCGATTTACGGAGCAAGGGCCGCCAATGGCGTGATCCTGATCACCACGCGCAGGGGCAGCACATCGCAGGAATACCAGGCGGCATTTACTTTTGATGCCTATTACGGTATACAAAACGACGCCAAACGCTATCATATGCTGAATGCCGAAGATTTTATGACCTATAAGAATCTGGCTTATACCAATAACAACCAGGCGCTGCTGACTGACTTTGCAACACCGGAAAACAGAAACGCCATCCTGTCGTTTCTGGAACAAAATACGGGGAGCCGTGCAGGAACAGACTGGTGGAAGGAAATCATGAATGAAAATGCACCGGTCCAAAGTTATAACCTGAACGTTTCAGGCGGGCTCACTAAGCTGGCCTACAATACCAGCCTCGGTTATATGAAGCAGGACGGTATTGTCAAAGGATCGGATTATGAACGGATCTCCTGGAGAACCAATGCCGATATTAAAGTGGCTGACTGGTTTAAACTGTCGAGCAATGTGGGTATTATTTATGAAAAACGGCATAACGTGGATGAATATAATCCCTATACGGGGACGATCTTCAGCGCTATGACTGCCGATCCAATTACGCCGGTCTACCGGAACAATCTCACTAATATCCCCGGTTTTTTGGAAAGCAGAATCATGACCGGATATGAAGCGGCAAATCCCTATTCGCAGTATGCGCCTGTCATTTATTCAAATAAACCGAATCCGGTTGCCCAGATCGACCGGATGAACCAAAGCGTATGGGAAGGATACAGTATGAAGGGAGGCCTTGCAGCAGATATCAATCTGACCAGCGATCTGACATACCGCGGTAGTTTCGGATTTGACATTCACCGGGGCATTTCGAACGGGTTTATCCCCAGTTACTACCTCGACGGGGATGAATACCATATCGACGCAGAAGTAAGCCGGTATGCCTATAATCCGGAATATTTTGTTTTTGAAAATACGCTGACGTTCGACAAGACTTTTGAGGACCATCATGTTTTGGCCATGGTTGGTCTTTCGTCCGAAAAAACCGAGGACAATCCGTTTGGCGCCTCCAAACAGGGGCTGGTTAACAATGAAACCAATCTGCGGATTATCGATGCGGCAAGCAAAAACGCTGCAGCCAGCGGTTATCTGAGTGAAAGCTCCATTGCTTCTTATTTCGGGCGTTTATTCTATGCCTATCAGGGTAAGTATATGGCGACGATCAATGTCCGCCGCGACGGATCGTCGAACTTTGACAAAGGGAAAAAATGGGGTGTTTTTCCATCCTTCTCGTTAGGATGGAATATGCATCGGGAAAGCTTTGCCGAAAGCATATCGTGGCTGAATGTCGGGAAACTGAGAGTGAGCTGGGGCGAAATCGGTAACCACAATGTCGGCGGGGGAGGACAATACCTGTCAACCTACAGCAATAGCGGCTATTATGCTTTCGGTAACGAATATACGCCGACACTGACCGCAGGCCGTTCACAGGTCGGAAATGCGGACATTGAATGGGAAACCACACGCCAGACTGATATCGGAGCAGATCTTGAATTGTTTGATCATGCACTGATCGCAACGATCGACTGGTTTCAAAAGAAGACGAGCGGTATGCTGGTGCAAGTCCCGATCCCAAGTACGATGGGCTTTCCCAATACTCCATGGGTCAATGCCGGCTCTGTAAAGAACACTGGTCTGGAGCTTGCCTTGACCTACCGGGATAATATCGGTGACTTCAAGTACAGTGTGGGCGGTAATCTTTCGACCTTCAAAAATGAGGTAATCAGTTTAGGTGGCGGCGAACCGATCAATCAGAGCGGACACCTGGGGTATTATACGCTGACAAGAACGGAGGAAGGAATGCCCATCGGGTATTTCTACGGACTGAAAACGGATGGCATCTTTCAAAATGCCCAGGAGATTGCTTCGTATACCAATGAAGAAGGCGGAAAGATCCAACCCAATGCCAGGCCAGGTGATTTGCGTTTTGTGGACCTGGATAAAAACGGATCAATAGGCGAGGGCGATCGTACAAAAACAGGAAATCCATTCCCGGATTTCACCTATGGTGTGAACCTGAATTTCCAGTATAAAGGTTTTGATCTGGTTGCCTTGTTCCAGGGGTCTCAGGGGAATGATATCCTGAATATTCTGAAATATGATATTTATTCCGGTGCCGGCTGGTACAATGCTCCTGCCGGAATGATGGAAAAAGCCTGGCACGGCGAAGGGACATCCAATTCACAGTTTGCCATCAACGCCAACTCGGGTGATAACCTCACCATGTCGGACTGGTATGTTGAAGATGGCTCATACATGCGCCTGAAAAATCTCCAGATCGGATACAGCCTGCCAAAAACTGTTTTCGGACTCAGGACAAATATTGAAAATCTGAGGATATGGGTTGGCGGACAGAACCTGTTTACCCTTACCGGTTACGAAGGACTTGATCCGGAAATGGGCTCGACCAATCCCAAAGCGATGGGAATTGATATTGCCTTCTATCCGCAGGCAAGAACATATATGATGGGTGTGAATATCACTTTCTAAATTTTTAAAGGTAAGTATTATGAAGAATATATTTTATAACCGGCTTTTGCTGTTTATCTGCATGACCGCCCTGGTATCTTCCTGCTCTGAAGATTATCTGGATGCCACGCAATATGGCTCATTCGACGAAGAAACCTATTACGGAACCAAAGATGCGGGATTTAAGGTTGTAGCCTGGTGCTATAAGCCTATGGATGAACACTGGACCTATCAGACCATGCGTTTTGATATCGGCAATCAGATCTTTGATGATGCCGATAAAGGCGGCTCCGATGCAGGCGACCGTTTGGATATTGCCCTGATCGGTACCGGTAAACCGCTCCCGACAAACAGCACGTTGAACGATTTATGGGTTCATCGTTATAATGCGATTGCCCGTTGTAACATTGCTTTGGATAATCTCACCAAAGAAGGTTTGCAATTAATCGATGCTTCGGGAAATTATGTCGCTGAAGGAACAAAATCACGGTTTATCTCGGAGGTTAAATTCCTGAGGGCCTGGTATTACTTTGATCTGGTTTCGGTATTTGGAGGTGTTCCCCTGCTGACAACTACCCCCACCGCCGATCAGAAATCATCCCTGGTTCGTGCTTCGATCGAAGACGTCCGTACGCAGCTTCTCAAAGATATTGATGATTGTATTGCTGATGCCAATGTCCCTGAAGCTTCCGAATTGCCGGCGTCTGACCTGGGAAGAGTGACAAACGATGCGGCGCTGGCGTTCAAATCACGGGTCTGCCTGTTTTTTGCCGGTTTGATGGAAAGTTCCAAAATGACCGGAGAAGCGAATGCAGAATACGCATTGGCCCGTGACGCCGCAAAGGCGGTCATCCAGAAAAATTATTTCGGTTTGGTTGATGACTTCCAGACACTGTTTCGCGGTGATTACATCGAGGGGATCAATTCTAAGGAATGTATTTTCACGATTGTCCGCAATTACGACCCCACGTTCGCATTAGCCGGATCGGTTGTACCCCAGATGAACTCAGGACGCGGCGCTGCCGGTGGCTGGGGAGGTGACGTCCCTACCAAAAATCTGGTCGCCGAGTTTGAACCGGGCGATCCGCGCCTGCTTTTCACGGTGATCCAGTCGGGCGACATTTATCCGAACAAGGGAGGACAGGATGTGGTGCATAACTACACCGGCTACGACAATGTTCACGGGTATCACAGCCGGAAGGATTTCGTGCCCAGCATATACCGTTTAAACGGAGAGGACCTGATGTCATCAAGATGGACGCTGTACCTGATCCGCTATGCCGAAGTACTGCTCAACTATGCGGAGGCTTTAAATAAGACGAACGGGAGCAAACAGGAAGTAGCCGATGTCCTGAATACAATCCGGCGCCGGGCCTTTCTGACAACATCACGTCAGGATGCAGCCGCAAAGATGAGGCAATTGGTTGTTCTTCCGGTCACCCAGGCCCAGTTTGACCTGAATTATAAAATTGAACAGAGTGATGATCTGCAGCAGGCTGTCAGGCACGAACGGCGGGTTGAACTGGCCATGGAAGGATTCCGGTTTAACGACCTGATCCGCTGGAATAACTACGTGACTGTTATGCAGGCATATTCAACACGGCCTTACGCGAATGGGAACAAAGGCAAACAGGTCACGGATGCAACATGGCCGTATCCCATTCCTCAAACAGAGATTGACCGCACCGGCGGTTCGATCACGCAAAACCCGGGCTATAACTAAATTGGAAAATAGGAGAACGGAGACGGGAGACCGGAATTCTCCGGTTTCCCTTCTCCGCGTCTTGTGTCTTGTGTCTTGATACTTGTGTCTAATAAATAATATCAAATGAAACGAAGAAATTTTATAAGCAGTGCTGTCGCAGTAACAGCAGGAATAACGGTTGTCCCGTCTCAGGTATTTGGAAAAGCATTCGGCCATACCGCCCCCAGTGATAAACTGAATATTGCCGGGATCGGTGTGGGAGGCATGGGCCGGCGCAACCTGGCGAACATGAAGACCGAGAACATCGTGGCACTGTGCGATGTGGACTGGCGGTATGCCGGCAAGACCTTTAAGGATTATCCGAAAGCAAGGCAGTACAAAGACTGGCGGGAGATGTTCGATGAGATGGGCAAATCGATCGATGCCATTATGGTAGCCACCCCCGATCACACGCATGCGGGCGTGACAGCCCATGCCATCACCCTGGGCAAGCATTGTTACACGCAAAAACCGCTGACGCATTCGGTTTATGAATCGCGGCTTTTGACCAAACTGGCAAAGAAGTACCAGGTTGCTACCCAAATGGGAAACCAGGGAAATTCGTTCGACTGGTGCCGTCAGGTAGCCGAATGGATCGAGTCGGGGGTAATCGGCGAAGTTTATGAGGTGCATTGCTGGACCGACAGGCCGATCTGGCCGCAGGGGCTTTCAGAGCCCAAAGGCGGGGCTGCGGTTCCCGAAACCCTGGACTGGGATCTCTGGATCGGACCGGCAAAGAAGCGTCCGTACGACCCGGCCTATACGCCGTGGAACTGGAGAGGATTCTGGGATTTCGGAACGGGAGCCCTGGGCGATATGGCCTGCCACATTATGGATCCGCTGTACTGGGCGCTGGATTTGAAATATCCTTCAAGCGTGAGTGCCAGCTCAACCTTGTCGAACCTGTATTCACCGCCACAGGCGCAGATCGTGCGGTATACGTTCCCGGCCCGTGCGGCCAAAGGAAAGGTAAAGATGCCCGAAGTGAAGGTCTACTGGTACGATGGAGGCCTGCTGCCTGATCGTCCGAAAGAACTTAAAGACGGAGAAATGATGGGAGATGAGAACGGAGGTATTATCTTTACGGGCACCAAAGGCAAGATCATGACGGGTTGCTACGGGATGAACCCGACCCTCTTGCCCAAATCGGAGATGGCTCACTTTGAGCAGCCCAAGGCCAGGATCCCGCGGATTAAAGGAGGGAATGGCGATATCTGGAGCACCAATGCCCATGAGCAGGACTGGATCAGGGCATGCAAAGAACCTGCTGAAAGCCGGGTTGAATCGTCCTCAAATTTTCAGTTTTCCGGACCGTTCAACGAAATGGTGGTGATGGGCGTTCTGGCCACGCGGCTGTCGGGACTGCAGGGATTGCACCGGGAGCTGCAGTGGGACGGGGAGAAGATGGAATTTACAAACATCGCGGCTTCGGACAAGATCAGGATCGTGACCCTTGACGATTACGCGGTGGTTGACGGCGATCCGCACTTTGACCGCAGGTTTGCCGACTTCAATGCGCAGGAAATGGCCCGGGAATGGATTAACCATACTTATAATAATGGTTTTAAGCTTCCTGAGATGCCGGCATAATGAAAAAATAACCGGAGAAGCCTTTTACAGGGCTTCTCCTTAACTGATAGATATGAAAAATAAACTTGTAGTGATGATGTGCTGCCTGCTGCTGGCCTTTGGGGCGCAGGCACAGAAAAAAGCTGAGAAACAGGGCTGGCGTCTGGGTATGCAGTCGTATTCGTTTCATAAATTCCCGCTCACCGAAGCGCTGGACAAGACTCAGGAGCTTGGCCTGAAATACATCGAGGTGTTCCCCGGTCACAAACTTGGCGGAAAATGGGGCGACCAGGCGTTTGGTACGCAGATGGACGCTGCTACGCGGAAGGAGATTAAGGATCTGGCGGCATCGAAGGGCATTAAGATCGTTTCGACCGGTGTGGTGGTGACAAACAGCCCCGACGAATGGGAACCCTTCTTTAAGCTGGCCAAAGAAATGGGAATGGAGTATATTTCCTGTGAACCCGCCCTGGCTGACTGGGACCTGGTGGAGAAACTGGTCAAGCAGTACGGCATTCAGGTATCTGTCCACAATCATCCACAGCCATCCGTTTACTGGAACCCCGACAACCTGCTGAGCGCCATTGAAGGACGCAGCAAAAAGATCGGCTCCTCGGCCGATGTGGGTCACTGGAGAAGGGAAGGGCTGAACCAGATCGACTGCCTCAAAAAGCTGGAAGGCCGGATCATTTCCCTGCATTTTAAAGATATTGCCGCCAAAAAGGAAGGAGAGAAGGAACAACATGATGTGATCTGGGGCACCGGCATCCTCGATGTGAAAGGCATGCTTCAGGAGTTAAAGCGGCAGAATTTTAAAGGAGTTTTCTGCATTGAATATGAGAACAACTGGGACAATTCGGTTCCCGACATCCGCAAAAACATTGAATACTACAACGAGGTGACGGAAGAAATCCTTTAAGAACCCCGTAGTATAAAAGCAGGAACGCCCCTCATTGTTGAAGGGTCTTCCTGCTTTTTTTATGCATTTTCGGAGCTGCCGTTGCTGGTTTTTATCTTCTTTCGGTATGCCGAGGGTGTTTCGCCGGTTTGTTTGATGAAGGTTTCGCGGAAGTATTTCAGATCATTGAATCCGGCTTCGTAGGCGGCTTCGGAGATGGTTATTCCTTTTGTCTCAATGAGCTGTATCGCCCGTTTTATTTTGACTGAGCGGATGAATTCATTGATCGAAAGTCCGGTCAGCATTTTAATCTTCCGGTAAAGCGATGACCGGCTGAAATTCAGATCCTCGGCCAGTTTAAAAACAGCGGCATCCGATGTCAGGTATTTATCCAGTACCAGTTGTTCCGCTTTTTGCAGGAATCTCTGTTCCCGGTCTACCAGCATTTTATCCGGTTGAACTTCCCGTTGCGTCTGACCTGTTTTCTCTTTGAAATAATTCGACAGGCTGATCCGGTTTTGAATGAGCGATTCGACCCGTGCTTCGAGTATTTCGAAGTGGAAGGGCTTGGAGATATAATCGTCGGCGCCGGTTTTCAGCCCGGTGAGTTCGTCGGCCACCGTTCCTTTTGCTGTGAGCAGAATGATCGGAATGTGGCTGGTTGCGGTGCTGCTTTTCAGCTTCCTGCATACTTCGGTTCCTTGGATGCCCGGCATCATAATGTCGGAAATGATGATGTCGGGGATTAGTTTTTCGGCCAGCGCCATGCCTTTCTCTCCGTCTTCGGCCGTGTACACCTCAAAGCCCGACGCAAATTTACCGGCGAGCAGGGTTAAAATATCCGGATTATCTTCAATGATCAGCATAATCCTCCTGTCGGGATTCTCCTGTGTTTGAGCGAATGCCGCTTCTTCCTGAACCACCAGCTTGTCGTCCGTCTTTCCTTCGGTCACTTTAATCTGACTGTCTTTAAAATGTTTGTGCCCCTTCAGGAAGGTGACCTTGAAGATACTTCCTTTGCCAACCGCACTGTTTACCGAGATTTGCCCCTGATGCAGTTCGACCAATGATTTGGTCAGGGATAATCCGATTCCGGTGCTGGTCGATTTGTTTTCGGTCTTAAAGTAACGTTCAAAAATAAAGGGTAAAGCTTTTGGTGAAATACCCGATCCGGAATCGGAAACCTCGATGAACACTTCTTGTTGCGTTTCTTCGGCGCTCACCGATATCGTTCCGTTTTGCTGCGTGTATTTAAACGCATTCGACAACAGGTTATTCATGATCATGGAGAACTTATCGGGATCTACCCAGAGGTCTACCGGCTGGACGGGCATCGCCAACCGCAGGCTGATCGCTTTGTTGTCGGCCAGTTCCTTAAAGCTCGAAAGATAATCGGCCAGCCATTTGGTCAGGCTGATCTTTTCGACCGAAAAATGCGGCGTACCGGTTTCAATGCTTCGGAATTCGAGCAACTGGTTGATCAGTTCCAGCAACCGCGAGGAATGATAGCCGGCCGTCTTGAGCGACTCCGCAACCTTTTCGTTTTTTGAACGTCCCACCAGCTTTTTCAGATCATC
>JBCFBK010000091.1:0-8500 GCA_038562555.1 Prolixibacteraceae bacterium
GATACCCATGCCACGGCGACCTTCCCGCGCCTGACGGCGGAGCCCAATGCCAATAACTACCGGGCTTCCTCTTTCTGGGTAAGGAATGTCAATACCTGGAGGCTGAGAAGCGCCGAACTGGGTTACACATTCGGGAAAAACGAATCATCCAAAAATCTCATTAAGAGCCTCCGGATTTACCTGAGCGGAACAAACCTGTTCACCTGGGACGATCTGGACGTGGATGTTGATCCGGAAACACTGAGCCGCGGCTATCCGGTGATGAAAACATATACGGTTGGATTAAACATGAATTTTTAACCGGTCATGATTAAAAAACAGATGGATATGGAACGTTCAAAAATAGTGGCAGCAGCGCTGCTCGTAGTGACACTTCTGTGGGGGTGTCAGGATTTCCTGGATCGCGATATTGAAAGCAATTTTACCGAAGATGAGGTATTTGTCAACTATACGCGCATGAGTCAGGCGGGATACGGTGTTTATTCCTTTCTCTTTTACCGGATCGGCTACGACCGGATCGATAACGCCATGCTGGCATCTGCCTGCGATGAGGCCGATCATGCCGATGTTAACTCCGATATTCACCGGTTTAACACCGGTTTCTGGAATGCCCAGTCTGTTCCCGAAGATTACTGGGACGACTTTTATCAGGGGATCAGAAGGGCCAACCTTTTTCTGGAAAATTCCGCGGACTACAGGACGATCCTTTACCGGGATACCCTCGACGCCAATAACAAGAATACGTATCATTATCAGGTTCGCGATATCGCGTGGCTGAGGGCCGAAGCCCGTTTTCTTCGTTCGTTTTATTATTTCGAGTTGCTCAAACGCTACGGCGGAGTTCCCCTCGTTGAAACGTCGACCGGGGATGGCGATGACCTGAAAGGGCTGAAAAGAAAAAGCTTTGACGAATGCGTGAATTTTATCGGGAGCGAGATCAGTGCCGTACTCCCTGGACTGAAAGATACCTGGGTGGGTTTTGAGGATGAAAAATGGCGGGGTCGCGTGACCAAAAGCGCGGCGTTGGCGTTAAAGTCCCGGCTGCTTTTGTATGCTGCAAGTCCGCTGCACAACCCGGATAACAACCTGGACAAATGGAAAAAAGCCGCACAGGCTGCTTACGAGGTGATCGCCCTGAACCGGTTTGCCCTTCATTCCGACTATAAGGGCTTGTTCAGGCTTGGAAACGGTGCGGACGGTAATACCGAAGTAATCTTTGCCTTGCAGGGGTGGGCCCGGAATGATTTTGAGAAACGCAACTACCCGATTGGTTACGATCAGGGAGGGCAGGGAAGTACCTGTCCGTCGCAGAATCTGGTCGATGCCTATGAAATGAAAGCTACCGGAGCTGCCATTCATGAGCCCGGTTCGGGCTATGATCCTGAAAATCCTTATGCCGGGAGGGATCCCCGTCTGGCTATGTCGGTGCTGACTAACAATACGGCCTTTAAGGGACGGCCGATAGAAGCCTGGGTAGGCGGACTGGATGGTTTCGGCAAGCCCCGGGGTACCACGACCGGCTATTACATCCGGAAATACGTGGACGAGGGACTGAATCTGACGCAGAACACCTCAAGCATTCATACCTGGATTTTATTTCGCTATGCGGAGATTCTCCTGAATTACGCCGAAGCGATGAACGAGGCTTTTGGTCCCGAAGCAAAAGGAGGGTATCCGCTGTCGGCCAAAGCGGCTGTCGATCTGGTTCGTTCCCGTCCGGGAGTTGCGATGCCGATCCTTCCCCCGGGACTGTCGCAGGAGGAAATGCGCGACAGGATCAGGCGCGAACGCCGGGTGGAACTGGCCTTCGAGGAGCATCGCTTCTTTGACGTGCGTCGCTGGAAAATTGCTGAAGAGACCGAGAATATGCCACTGATGGCGATGAAAATCACGAAAAATGAGGAAGGTCAGTTTAACTACCTGGTGGTAAAGGCCGAAGACCGGAAGTTCTACGAAAAGATGTACTTCTATCCCATTCCTGAAACCGAAATCCTCAAAAGCGGCGGAAATCTGGTGCAAAATGAAGGATGGTAAGGACGGAGACCGGAGAAGGGAGAAAGGAGACCGGAATTTTCCGGTGTCCGGTTTCCGGTATCCGTGTTCCAATTAAATCATAATACTTGATTTTTAAAACATACAGATCATGAAAAGAACACTTTATCAGATAGCCTGGGTGATTGCGGCACTGGGATTTGTCCTGGCGTGCACGAATACCCTCACATTTCCGGATATTGATTCGCCAAATCCGCCGCAGGTAAAGGAGGCGTCGGCCAAATTAATCTGGATTGGCCCCGATTATAAGGTTGCCTTTGCTGTTTCCCTCGAAGATCAGGAAGGGATCAGTAAGGTGACCGTGAAAAACGGTGAATGGAAGTTAAATCAGGAGTTTACGTTTAACAATGAGAATACGGTGGCCCTCGATGACACGTTTCTGGTGTGGAAGGATGTGAACAGGACCGAACATGAGCTGGAACTTTTGATCATGAATAAGGCCGGAGGCATCATCAAAGCAAGCGTGGATGTGCAGGATCTTTCGGCCGAGAATCAGATCCCGGGCTATAACCCCGATGAGCTGCCTCCGTCGATCGAAATATCCAAACCCACCGTAACGAAATTTTACGGCCTGACCGACGACCCCGTTACCGTAGAGATTGACGCGGCAATTGCTGACGAGGAAATCGCTTCGCTTGAAGTGCGGGTATGGGGCGAAGCATCCGATGGTGAATCATTTATGGAAGAAGATATCCTCACGCCGGCCAATGAACAGCAAAAGAAGAATTATCAGTATAACCGGACATTCACCCTGCCTGCCGGTAAACCGGGCGAATACCAGTACATCGTGAAATCGACCGACGCCCGCGGAAACAAGATCACCAAGGGTGGAAACATCACGGTGGGATACATGGACCGCCTTTATCTTTCGGATGCCGAAAATGCGGATGAAGTGACTAATCAGGGCTATGATCATTACGGTGCCTGCCGGGGGCTGGGAACCTTGCTTTCGATGAAAAAGCAGGGTGCCAATACATTTGTCGTGGATTATTACTACCGGAATGAACCGGCCGGCAATATCCGGTTCGTTGCTTTCCTGGGCAGCGACCGTCCCTTCAACAGTAACCAGTCGGAGGTGAAGTATACCCTCGATGGGCCGAATGTGCTGGCATCGCTTACTGCTGATCCCGGAAAAGTAACGGCCGATCTTTCGGCGGCAAGCTTCAAACTGCCGGTCAGTCAGAAGGGCTATTACCATATTACTGTCGATATGACCACGCGTACCGTAACGGCGACTCCGTTTACACCGGTAATACCGGTTGATGCGGTGAAATTTCCGGGCTGGTCGGATTCAAATCCGTGGTCCTATATGGCGGTAACCGGAACGACGGTGGTTGGCACGGCTGCCTGGTCTGAAACGGCTACGTCACCCAAATTGACGAAAGAGACAGAACACCCGTATTTATACAGCGGAACCTTTCAGACCAACGGAAGCTCGTCGAACATGAGCCTGAATGCTCCATTGGCGACATTGGGCGGAGATATCTGGGGCAAAGGCTGGTTCAGGCTAAAAGCAGGCAGGTCGGCCATGCGTGACGACTATAACGATCTGATCACGATTGTCGCTCCCGTAGGCCCCAGCTCAGGCGGTGCCAACTGGGGATTCTCGCTGTCGCCGGTGGGGACGTATAAAGCAACTTATGATTTGGCATTGCAGCGGTTCAGGCTGGTAAGGGTGAATTAGGAGGAAGTCGTAAGTCGTAAGTCTTAAGTCTTAAGTCTTAAGTAGTAAGTAGCGAGCAGGGAGCAGGGAGAAGATGGTGGGAAGGTGACAAGGTGACAAGGTGGAAAGGTAGGAGGGTGACAAGGTGAAAAGGTAACAAGGTAGGAAGGGAACTTTAACCATGTAACCATGTAACCATGTAACCATGTAACCATGTAACCATGTTACCTTGTAACCTCCTTCCTGTCTCCTGTGTTTGTCTGTAAACTAAAATGATATGTGATGAAGAAATGGACTGTTTTGTTGTTGGTGCTAATGGGTTGCTGGGGGTTGCGTGCGCAGCCGGTTAACGATCCGGCAGCCAACCGTAACAACGTGATTTCGCTGGCCGGGATCTGGAAGTTTAAGCTTGATCCTTTCCTGGACGGGATCAGCAGCAACGGCGTTCAGATCCTGTCTGGTCTGCCCGAAGAGATCACCCTGCCGGGCTCAACCGACCAGGCGGGGAAGGGATATAAAACCCAGCATATGACTTCGCTGCGGCTGACGCGCCTGTTCGAATACAAGGGACCGGCATGGTACGAAAAAGAAATTTATATCCCCGGGGAATGGAAAGATCAGGAAGTCCGTCTTTTTCTGGAACGGGTACACTGGGAATCGCAGGTCTGGGTGAACGGAAAATTTGTTGGGCGGCGCGAGAGCCTTTCCGCGCCGCATGTATACCCGGTCAGTGCGCTGGTCCGGCCCGGTCAGAAAAATGTGATCCGCATCCGCGTGAACAATGAAATGATCCATAACATCGAATACAGCCACGCCGTGAGTGCCGAAACACAAACCAACTGGAACGGCATCATCGGACGAATTGAATTGCAGGCCTTTGAAAAGGTAGGCGTCGACGATGTGCAGGTTTATCCGCAAAGCGGACTGCAACAGGCGGAAATTAAAATTCAGGTCAGGAACAGTACGGGCAAGGCGGTAAGTGGTAAGATCTCCTTTGGTACGGATTCAGTTGCGGGCGGAGAATTGCCTTTTTCAGGTAATGACTCGCTGTTCTGTCTGTCGGCCTTGATGCCGGTAACCGATCTGGAACCGTGGGATGAGTTTAATCCGGCCTTGCATCGTTTAAGCGTGGAACTGAGCGCGGTGGCCGGCGGGCAGCAGTTTTCGTCGTCGCGGACCGAAATGATTGGACTGCGGGAGCTGGCAACGCAGGGAACCCGTTTAGCCATAAACGGCCGGCCGGTTTTTATTCGCGGCACCGTGAACTGTGCGGAGTTCCCGATCACCGGCTATCCGCCCACCGATACCGGAAGCTGGATGAGAATACTGAAGATCTGCCGGGACTATGGACTGAATGCCGTCAGGTTTCATTCGTGGTGTCCTCCCGAAGCTGCCTTTATCGCTGCCGATCAGTTGGGGATCTATCTTCAGATAGAAAACTCCGACTGGCGGTTTACCGTGGGAAAGGATTCGGCAACCAACCGCTTTTTGCAGCAGGAAGCCGACCGGATACTGGAAACCTACGGCAATCACCCTTCTTTTATCAGCCTGGGCGAAGGAAATGAGCTGGTCGGGCCAACGGTAACAAGCTTCCTGGGCGATCTGGTCAGCCGGTGGAAAGAAAAGGATCCCCGGCACCTGTATACGGGCAGCGCAGCATACCCGCTGGTCCCTGAAAACCAGTTTAACGTGCTTTACGGCGCACGTCCGCAGCGATGGAAAGAGGGCTTGAAAGGCCTCTTTAATGTGGCGCCGCTGAACACGACCTACGATTATACCGACTACGTACAAAAGCATCCGGTGCCAATGATTTCCCATGAAGTGGGGCAATGGTGCGTATATCCCGATTTTAATGAAATACCCCGGTATACAGGCGTGTTAAAGCCATACAATTATGAACTCTTCCGCGAATTGCTGCGTGACCGTCATATGCTCGATCAGGCACAGGCGTTTATGGAAGCATCCGGAAAGTTTCAGGTGATCCAAAAGAAGGAAGAAATTGAATCGTACCTGCGGACGCCCGGCATGGCGGGTTATCACCTGTTGCAACTAAATGATTTCCCGGGGCAGGGGACTTCTCCTGTGGGGGTGGTCGACGTGCTTTGGAATCCTAAATCCTACGTTACCGCAGCCGAATTCAGCCGGTTTCAGTCGGACAGGACCAGCCTGCTGAGAACCTCGTCATTCGTGTGGACGAATGACCAGACTTTTAAGGCGGTGGCCGAAGCCGTCAACTTTGGTGAATCGGCTCTTCAGGATGTGGTGATTGGCTGGTCGCTCCGGTACCCCGATGGCGGCCTGTATCAGGAAGGAACGTTCGAAGCGTTGGATTTGCCTGTCGGGGGACCGTTTAAAACCGGCGATCTCTCCGTTTCGCTGAACCGGATTGAGCAGGCCACCCGGCTGATCCTTTCCATGGAAACCAAAGAAGGGACATTTTCAAACCATTGGAGCATCTGGGTGTATCCGGCAGAAGCAGAGAAGCCGGACCTGAAGAACGTTCTGGTTACGGAGAAATGGGATCAGCAGACAAAACGACAACTTGAAAAAGGCGGAAACGTCATGTTAATCGCCGACACGGCACACCTGGTTTCGGATGTCGCCCCCGGATTCTCGGGTATTTCATGGAATGTCGTCTGGTCGGGTACGCCGCCCAACCTGCTGGGGATCCTGTGCGACCCAACCCATCCGGCTTTGGCTGATTTTCCAACCGAATTTCATTCAAACTGGCAATGGTGGGACCTGGTGGCAAATTCCAAACCGATGGTCCTGGATCATATGCCGCCTGCGCTTAAACCGTTGGTACAAATGATCCCCGACTGGAACAACCCGCGGAGAATCGGCTTGCTGTTCGAGGCAAAAGTGGGAAAGGGCCGCTTGCTGGTGTGCGGCGTCGATTTGAAAAATAAGATGGAACAAAGGCCTGTAGCCCGGCAATTCCGCTGCAGCCTGGAAAAATATATGACCGGTGATGCGTTTAACCCCTTTCAGGAGGTGACGATGGAGATGATTGATAAGCTGTTTGAAAAATAATTAAAATGAGACATTACAAAATAACCGTGATCTTCCTGGTATTCTTTTGTTACGCCTGCACGTCGTGCGGGAAAGGTGATGAGCCCGGTGAGCCGGCAGGGGCGGGGGGAGAAGAGATTGTAATTGATCCGGCTGTGGAATATCAGGAAATCGATGGTTTTGGCGCATCCGATGCCTGGCGTTGCCAGTTCGTGGGGAAGAACTGGCCGGAAAGCAAGAAGGAAGCGATTGCCGATCTGCTTTTTAGTCAGGAGTTAAAAGAAGACGGCTCTCCCAAAGGGATCGGGTTGTCGCTGTGGCGCTTCTACCTCGGCGCCGGAAGTGCCGAACAGGGAACGGCCAGCGGAATCACGAGCGACTGGCGAAGGGCCGAATGCTTTCTTGCACCTGACGGCACCTACGACTGGACCAAACATCAGGGACAACAGTGGTTCTTAAATGCCGCGAAAGAGCGGGGTGTGGAGAAGTTCCTGGCCTTTACCATTGCGCCGCCGGTTCAGTTTTCAAAGAACGGAATGGCCACAGCCCCTGCCGATGGGAGTATGAATATTCAGGCCGGGAAAATGGACGATTATGCCGACTTCCTGGTAAGGGTGTGTGAGCACTTTAAACAACAGGGTACTCCGTTTCACTACCTCAGTCCGGTGAACGAGCCGCAATGGGGCTGGACGGGCAACGGTCAGGAGGGTACTCCTGCGACAAACAGCGAGGTCGCCGAACTGGTTCGTTTCACCGCGTCGGGACTTGATCAAAAGGGGCTTGAAACGCAGGTTGTGGCAGCCGAAGCCGGATCGCTGGTTTACCTTCATGCCGGAGATAAAGCCGGCAGGGATCATCAGATCGATGACTTTTTCAAACCTGGCTCGGCCAATTCAATCGCCGGACTTCCCCGGGTTGCCAATCTGATTTCCGGTCACAGTTACTTTACAACATTCCCGAATCAGACCCTGATCAGCACCCGCGAGCAACTGGGAGCCAAACTGGCCGCAACACCGGGAACACCGGGATTTTGGCAGTCGGAGTTTTGCGTTCTGGAGAATACCGATGAAATTGGTGGCGGCTGGAACCGCGACCTGACCATGAATACAGCGCTGTATGTGGCCCGGGTGATCCACTACGATCTGACCCTGGCCAACGCCCGCTCGTGGCAATGGTGGACGGCGCTCTCACAATATAACTATAAAGACGGCCTGATTTTTCTGGACCGGGGAAATTCAGGGATCAGCGGTCCTGCGCATCCAGACGCCGAACCCCTGAAATACGATGGCTTTGTCAGGGAATCGAAACTGCTGTGGGCGCTTGGCAACTACTCCCGTTTTATCCGGCCGGGAATGGTCAGGGTGAAATGCGGGTTTACGGCGCCTAAACCGGAACATGAACGGGCTAAAGATCTGATGGTCTCGGCCTGGAAGGATACACAAAGCCAGGATTTGGTAGTGGTATTGGTGAATTATGCTGCGGGAGAGAAAAAAATCACCCTTCGGCAAGAGGGCTTAAAAGCCACTGGTGGTAAAATTGATGCCTATATCACATCCCCGACAGCGAGCCTTCAAAAAACAAGCATGGACCGGGATCAGATCGTGATCGCCGGCAGGTCGGTGGTAACCCTTTGCCTGAAGCAAAAATAAACGAACGGAGGAATTTAATGATGAAGTTATATCGTTTGGCAAGCCTGGTTTTTATTTCTTTTTCTTTCCTGATTGTCAGGGGACAATCCGATCAACGCCAACTGATCTCCCTGGCCGGTGAATG
>JBCFBK010000092.1:0-8465 GCA_038562555.1 Prolixibacteraceae bacterium
TAAAATATCCTTATGCAATCGAAAGTTGGGAAGAACCTGACCAAAATCGTGTAACACCACCCTCTTTTATTCATATGCGTTATGAATAATCAAAATTTAGGGAGTTTTCTTAGCGACACTAATTAGTAAAAATGCAGATAAGCGAACAGGTTTTTCTCCCTATTTTTGTGATCCTTGCTGAAAATGATAATGAAGACCTATCGTATTGGATTTAACGACGTATCAAACGATGTTGTCGGCAGAATTTGTGACTACTTAATTCCGTTCTTTGAGGACGGGAGATTTGAAGAAGTATCGTTAATACCCCTTGAACCTCAATTTGGGGGAGACTGCATTGACTTGACCTTCCGGGATACCAAGGAAGGGCAACTCAATGATCCCGTACTGGAATGGCTCAAACGAAATAACGAGGTAAGTTATATCTTGATCAAGAAAGACGATACCATGTTTATAACGATGATGGCGCGTTAAAATAGCGTTCCCTGGTCACTGTTCTTTTTGCCGCCGAGTGGATCATCAAGTTCAGGATAGTCAAGTTTCTTGTCCGCTGCCGGAATGTTGCCGACTGCATTCTTGCCCCTGATTCTGTTCACGGTATGAGCCTTTAGTTCATTTTCATCATACGGTTTTACCAACTGCAGGATCCGTTGTTTATCATTTTCAGACTGAACTTCCAGAGACAACCATTCATCGATTGCATTCTCCGGAAGAACCAGGGGCATCCTGGGACCGTCTTCCAATTTCGGGTTGTTGTGGATTTTTGCAAGAAGGTCATTGCCCTTCGAAGTCACGATGGAAAATGTAGTCAGTTTTTCACCGGTTTCCTTGTCTTCCCAATCAGACCAAAGCCCTGCCAAAGTCATGGGCTCTCCATCTGCCCGGTAAATATAATAAGGGTATGTTTTTCCCTTATAATGATAGTGTTCAAAAAAGCCGTCAATGCAGATCAGGCAGCGCTTTGATTTTGCCGAGTACTTATAAGACCACGTATCGAATACATCCTCGCCTCTTGCATTGAGCGTTTTATTCCATATTTGCTGTTGCTTGTCCCGGTCTTTGGTATTTTCGGGTACAAAGCCCCATCGGGCCAGCACCGGATCATTCGGATGCTCTTTTGTATATATGAGTACGGCCGGGTGATCGAAGCCGCTGGTGTGATGAAGGTCTTTCACCCCTAATTTATGCAGTCGTTCCGTTAGTATACGAACTGCCTCCTGATCCCGGTGGTGGATCGCCCGCTTCAGTTGGGTTATTACCTGCGCTTTAAAATCGTAACACATTATTGCCAGTTGTTTATCGTTTCTTCGTCAAAATCATCATGGCTCTTCTATTCGATAATTCGCCAATGTTCAAATACGCTTTTCAGATATAACAGTTTCAAATTTTGAATGTTTAGCCGTCTCGGAGAAAGGAGACCCACTGGAATTAATCAAATTTAAAAACACAACATTATGGCTGTCTTTGATAATTCTCAGAAAAATAATAGCTTTAATCGATATGAAAACGCCAAAGAAAACGGGCTCAAAAGCCAGGAAAAAGAAAAAACAGGGAAAGGGATACAAAATAGAATCCTATTCCCTCAATACGACCTTCGCCGATCCGATTTTCTACAACGGGAAAGAAATTCCGTGTCAGGTTATGGTGATCGAATAAATCCTTTTGAAAACAGGCTTCCCCGATTAACGTCCGGCGAATTCTCTTATGTAGAGAGAGTCTTTACTGAGAAGGGGCACTTTGGCTACGTTGCGCCGGAACAGATCAATTCGCTTGAAGATGTCGCCTATATCTTCAATAAGCTTGAAGACGAAGCGGTCGAAAATTCATTTGTAGTCTACGTAAAAAACAAACAGCCGATCGTCCAACATTTGGGAATCGGGAATTTTGCGAGCGTGCCGGTCAATGTCCCTGCGATGTTTGAAGGCGCCAGAAGAATCAAACCTGATCAGATTTATTTCGTCCATAATCATCCGTCCGGGAACCTCACACCGTCTGATGCAGACAGAAGGATGTACCGAATGTTGAAGGCTGTTCTGAAGGACAAGCTGATGGATGCCATAATCATTAACCTCCGCTCAGGGAAGTACAGCACCTTCAACCTGGAAGAAAATCATATCGCCTATAAAAACTCCGGGAGGGAGGGTAAGCCGGTTCGGGTTTTCGCATTCGACAGGCAGGTATTCGACAAGGATTTCAATCCTGAAACAGCTTTTCAACTCACATCTTCTGAAGACGTGGCAGCGTTTATTTCATCGCACCGGTTGGGAGAACGCGATAAGCTGAGCTTTCTGGTTTTGAACCGTAGTATGAAGATTACAGGAAACTTCTTTGTTCCGCAAACGATGCTTACAATGAATAATGTAGCAGAAGTTGCAGAATACATCGCGGCCAGGGTCATCACCCACGGCGGGGAATCAGTCATTACGTACGGGTCTGCCCTTCAGGAGCAGGATGCAGCGAAAACGCTGAAAAGGTTGCTTACTCTCGAAGAAATTAATTTTCTGGATGCAGTCACGATTAAAGGAGAACAGGTAATTAGCTATGCAGATGAAGGCATTTTGGCCGAAAGCGGGACGGAGTATTCACCTGGGCCAGACGCTTCCGAATCAAACGGCGTACGTTTTCGAAGGCTGTCTCAAGCCGGATTCTTCTCTACAGTGGAGGATGCGATTGAAAAGATTTCACAAAGCAGGGGAACTGCAATCCAGTTTAAGGCGATGCTGATGAGGTATGGCGCAAAACAAGCAGAATTGGATTTCATGGGATGGAGTGAACAGTTCCCCGAGCCGTTGCAGAAGATATCCAAACCGGACATTCAGAAGTGGATAGACAGAAACCGCATAGAAGTCAGCGACATACAAAAAGAAAGAATCACTCCTGAATTGACTCCGGAAGAATGGAGGCGCTACCATGATCTGGAGGATCGGATAGCCGAGGCAGGAGATAAATCGTTGTCGGAAGAAGAACTCCGGGAATATGAGCAACTGGACAACCGGGTCGACCTGGAGTATGACAATTCCACAAGTCACACGAGGTATGAGCAGTACACCTTACCCGGTGGAAGGAACTATAAGGAGATGCTTCTTAGTATGCCGCAGAGAATCTCGTTTGACAATTATTCAGTCAGGCAAAATCCGGACAACGGCAAGTGGTATCTGTGGAATGAAACAGAAAAAGAAGCTTTTGCTCCTTTAAATGAAATCATTGAATATGACAATAAAGAGGAAGCTGAAGAAAGGGCTTGGCAAAGGAGCCGTATTCCGATTGGATCGGACGACTATTTTGAAACTCCCCATTGGGATGAAGAAAATATCCTTGCCCATGTGCGATTTAACGAGCGCACAGATAACGACGGGAATAAAGTACTTTTTATTGAAGAATTGCAGAGCGATTGGCAAAGCGAAGGAAGGAAGAGAGGTTTTGAAGGAGCAGGCGTCCCCGACATGCCTTTCCGCCAAACCGATCAGTGGCTCAGTCTGGCGTTTCGCCGAATGATGCGCTATGCCGTCGAAAACAACTTTGATCACATTGCGTGGACTCCCGGAAACGTGCAGTCTGACCGATACAGATTGAATCAGCAGGTTGATGCCATCGAGGTTTCTTACCGTGCCGAAGGACGATACCACATTCATCCATTGAAAAATGGGGAAAAGCTTAAACCGCTAACGATCCGTGAAAGCGACTTGCCCGAATATGTAGGAAAAGAACTGGCATCAAAAATCATCTCTAAAAAGACGTCAGACGAAAATGTGAAACGGTACTCGGGACTTGACCTGAATATCGGAGGCGAAGGACTCAAGGCGTTCTATGACCGAATCGTGCCCTCCGTGATCGGCAAATTAGTGAAACCCGTGGGTGGCCGCGTCACATCAGTTCAGATCACTATACCAGCTGTACGATCGAACTCAGAAACAGCATCCCAGGAAGAAGCAGGCCGTGAGAATAGAACGAACGAAAATCTTATCGTTTCGTCTGTCGCCATTACAGAGAAGATGCGCAATATGGTCACAGCCGGATTGCCATTATTCCGGACGGTAGGTGACAGCAAAAGCTTTTCTGCCACGAATGATCATTTGAACAGCGAGCGGATCAGGGACTACTTCGAAACACTGAATTCGATGACAAAAAACGCAGATAAAGTCCATGTGACTGAAAGCATAGACGATCTTCCCAAAGCGTACCGGGAGATGGCCCGGCAACAAAATATTTATGGATTCTACAATCCGGCTTCCGGCGAAACCTGGCTTTTGACAAAGAACATTCATTCGACCGATGAAGCCCTGAAAACATGGATTCATGAGGTGGGTATGCACCACGGATTATCGAATATCATTCCATCTCACATGCTGAATCCGTTTTTCGAGAAAATCGTCGATGACCTGGGCCTGTATGAGATCCGAAAGGTTCTGCCAAAGAATTACCTTGACCTGCCAAAGGCGGAAATAGGCGAAGAGTATCTGGCGTTTTTGGGAGAGCGAATCATTCAGCAACGGGATCTGACTCTTAAAGATAGAATTATCTGGGCGAAAATTATTGAACAATTCAAGGATCTCCTGAATAAAGTGTTCAATCCGCAGGCGAAGTTCACAAAATTAGATGCAGAAAAAATCGTAAAGGCTGCGATAGCCTCCGTGTACCAGGAAAGGTATAAAGTCCGCGGCTATAATGACGCTTATCAACCTTTCGGGACTTCCAATTTCCAGACTGATGCGTTAACGGCAAAAGTTCATTCGAACAATGATTTAACCGGAAAGAAGGGTCACATGTCCGTCAACTCCTGGATTGAACAGGATTCCGGCAAGGAGACTCATCGGCCATTCAAACGTTAAAGTTAACGACAATGAAATCTAAAATTTTCTTTGTTTTGCTGATCTTGCTTTCCGGATGTAGGGATAAGATCAGAATGCAGTCCGGCAGCATAAAGCTCGAAGTGTTTGTCTATAATGATCCCGGTGGAAACCTGCAAAATTCTTACCAGCTGCCCTTATCGACCCTGTACTTTCTGGGCGATCATTTCATTGAACAACTTCCCGATATGAGTGATACGACAGGATTCCCGCCATTTGCCTATATCCGGGAAGGAATGTTTGCTCCTCTAAGTGGGCTGACTGAAAACAAAAAACCGCTGAGTTTTCACCCGTTATCGAAGAAAAATTTCGGGGCTGTTTTTGTGAACATGCCTGTCCCGAACTACGCTAATCGGGCCGAGCTTCCGGATACCTTGTTTAATGGCTATAATTACCGCAGGATCCGGATTAAATCAAAGGAAGATTACTCTGTCTTTTATGTCCATCAAACCGACACCACACTGCCATTTTCGCTGGCGCCACAGATCGAAAGCGACTATAATGGCATCCTGAACCGGATCGACACCTATGAGTTCACAAATGACCGGTTTATATCCCTTCGGATGCATGTCAGCATGGGAATCCCGGAATTGGTCTATTTAACCCTAAAAAGTAATGAAGATGAATCATTCGAACAACAAACACAATGAGAACCAGGAAATGATGCTTCGACTCCGACGCTCTTCTATGCTTTAGCTCAGGTCTCTTCCTGGCGATTTTCTAAAAGCAGTGGAACTTCGCACGAATAGGCAAAAGAGCGACAACGTTTCATGAATGAACAAGTATTAGTAAAAACTGTTTATTGGTTGGCCAAAAATGGGGGTTTAAGAAGGCTTTAGATGATAATTGCTAAACAGTAGAATATGGTACAATTCGGAAGGATTAGTTGCATAGTATTTCTCGAAGGTTGACAGGGGAAATTGGAAATGTTAAAGGACCATCATAGACCGAATGAAAACACTAGCTTTTTGTATCTAAGTTAACAGCTCTTTTTCGCATCAATGGGAAGAATAAACGATAATAAGAAACTGAGTCCGATAGTGAATATTAGTGTCGGGTATTTGTAGAAACGACAATCATATTAATCTAATAGCAATCTTATGACAATTCAGAAAATTACTTTGGTGATCCTGGGAATGACATTCAGCTCATCTTTATTCAGTCAAACCCTCGCTAATAATTTTGAAATTGATGAAGAACGACATATAAGTTGGAAATCGATCAATCAGACTGCACTTGACTTCAATGGCCTTGTCGAAGCCATCGAAGCGTCAGGATATTACAAGGAAGTTAATAAAGGAGAGGATTACGTCAGTTGCGAATTTGAGCCATTCGAACTTAATTTTCAGAAGTACGGATATAAAAGTATGACAACTCCTTTTTATGTTTCACGAAATCTCCTGTCCGGAAATGCCAAGTTTGAGTATAAAGAAGGCAGATACAGAGTAACAATTACAAATATTCTCTTTACGCAAAATGCGGATGATCCATTATTTCAACAAGGGGAGCAGCATTCATTCGAATGGTGGGTGCTCAATAATAAAGGGAAGCTAAAAAGCAGCTTTTTTGATCCGGGAAGCGATATAATGAACAGAGAATTTCAGGTAAAAACATCCTTTTCCAAAAGAAAGACTGATGATATTTGGTAGGACTTCTGGGGAGGCGAAAAATCAGGTGTAGTTGGATTTCCGTTGAACGCCCTTAATCAGGGATGGCTCTGTCGGCCCCTTTGAGGCCCTTATTCCTTTGCCTCTATTCTGCCTTTGTCGGTACATTATTGCTTCAGAGGGTATTGCTAAGCTATTCCATATTTTTCCATGAGTTTGATCCCTGAGATTTTAACTCTGCGTCTTATGGAGAGACCAACTTTTGTGCAATTAGGCTTGTTTAACGTACGACAGACCTCACCAACAACGTTTTGGTACTTGAGGGAATTCCGGTCTCTGGTAAAGGAAAAATTATCAGAGATCTGGCACAGCCGGCGAGAATGAAAAACAGAATTTTTGAGATCAGTTAATCGCATAATTTCACAGGATATGAAACTACAGATCTATTTTAAAGCCGTATTTCTGCTTACTATCTTAACAGGCTTGTGTTCATGTTCCGATGATGATCCGGATGTCAGAGAAGCAGTAGTAAGAGTTGTCATTACATATTCCGGAGACTATACGGAGTTTGAGGAATTATTGGGCATCCAGGTTACCTCGGAAAATATCTCCTCCTTGACAGTAACAGGCACAGAGTGGGATGAAATTTCACATCCAGCCGAAGAATCCGATGTTGCCGTATGGTTGAATCAGGAGGAATATCGTCCTTTGGATGGCCGAACCAAGACGCTTGTCACCTCGAAAAAGGTAGCCTCACTTACCGTATCAGGCAATTATCAAGTAAAGGAAGGCTCAGAAAAATCGAATGCCCCTGTTACCGCAAATATACAACTTTTCGTGAAAGATGTATTGGCTCAAACGCATCAGGTCGTTGCGAAAAGAGCTGCAACCATGAACAGCTTCACTATCCCAATTGTCACATCAGATCCAAACCGCGTTATTACTCAATAAACGATAGCCCGGGCAAAACAAAAACTGCTGCAGGAAGTCAGGAATGGCCGGAGCAGCAGTTTCAAACCAAAAATCAACTTTCCTCACTATCGTGAACGCAATCTGTTCTTGTCTCGAAGTACCCACCAAATAAACCCTCCCCACAGAGCCACGGCAACTAAATAACCCTTAAAAGTGTGTGTCCCCATGGCCGTCATAATCTCCACAAATGAAATTATGGAAATAATTCCGAGCACTAACAAATATTTCATCTTTAAAGCCATTGATGAAGCTAATTTATCAAAACCCTATCTAAAAAGCAAAGAACGTTCCACTTTTTACGTGATGCTATTTTGACATAGTGAAGTTTGAAGTGGAAATGCGTTCTTCAAAGATGAGTAAACATCGTTCATTTTCAGGTTAGACATAGACTGTATCTGGAATTTAGTTACATTCCACCATGGTCAAGTCCTGATCAACTCCCCTGAAAGTATTTTCAATCCTGATACAAGTTCTACGTCTGCTAGGCTTTTCAATCGCGAGCAAATTTACATCAATGATATTGTCAAGAATCGTCTACTTAGCCCGCAAACCTTGATCAATTTGCTTAATCCTAATGTTTTCCAAAGCGAATCCATTGCTCCTGATAGGCTCCTTTTTTCAAAAGTATTGCGTTTTTCTCAGGCTTACCGATCCCGTAAGTGGGAATCTTCATTTTCTCGTTCCAGGCTTTAACTTGGGTCATATGACAGATTCTCAGATTTTCAGATTAAAAGGGTGTAAGGTTGCAGGGTTTACCTTCCTACCTTGTCACCTTGCCACCTTGTTACCTTGTTACCTTGTTACCCTCTTCCGTTTCTGGCTCGGCAAGGGCGTAGCAATACTGCCTGCCCGAAAAACAGGCAACGAATGATCGTTCCAGGCCTGCAGGGAACGCGGCTCTATTGAACTAACAGCGCACTTAATTTATCAGGTTCAATTTCTGTTTTTGGGTTAAAGTGTTCACCGGCCATGTACTGCTGCAAGCTGTACAGAAGTTGCCGGCCTTCGGGCCGGGCAGCCATGTCCTTTTGCAGGTCTACGC